>JANXLY010000085.1 GCA_025354885.1 Acidobacteriota bacterium
GTCGGCATGAAAACAAGCGCTGCGGGACCGGCTGTGGAAATGACGGGCCGAGGAAAACGAGGAAAACCAAATACGGTTTCCTTCGTTTCCCACCGCCCTTGGAAATCGCCAAGCGATTCCCACATTCCCACAGCTGCGACGACGATTTCGCCTTCGTCCAAGAAAACTTCAGTGAAAGGAGCCCCGGTCACCAGCTCAATCCTTTAGGCTCATCCTTCAATGAGAAAATGCTCTCGTCGTCCCATGATTGTTTTCGCTGATTGTTGGTTCCATGTTCCCAGGCTCTTGCGATGAAGTGGCAAGGTTGCCTGCGGAGAACTGCGCGCGATGCATGTCAACCATCGACTGCATCAAGACCGGTAACTCGGCCTTCAAGAAATCCTCGGTGGCGGTACATTCCACCTCGATTGCGCCAAGCTTGATGCGGATCGTGCTATCAGTACTCATTCAAATTCTCCAGACCCAGTTTTTCACATTTCTCGGACGGACGTTCCTTGGGTGCCCTTGCTGATCGCCCAGAGTCGTATCGATAAGCAGTCGAGGAGTCGGCGGTGCTAAGCCACGCGGCGCGTCGGGGCCTTGATCCGGAAGTCCACCTCCAGCCCCGCATCGGAAAGCATGTTGACCAAAGTGTCCAGCGAAAACCTGCTGATCTTGCCGCGCGTCAGATCGGAGACCCTGGGCTGACTCACCTTGAGCCGCTTTGCGGCATCGGCCTGGGTCAAGCCTTCCTTCGCGATAAACTTCCGCAGCGCCGTCATCATCTCTGACCGTATGCGTAGGTTTCTGGACTCGGCGGGCGAGAAACCGAGGTCGGTGAACACGTCGCCGCTGCCCATGGTGATCGTCGTGTCAATCGTGGTCTTCATCGCTTTCTCCTTCATTTCGATTTCCGCGCCTCCATCAATGCAGCGAAGCGTTTCCTGCCCAAGTCGAGATCGGCCTTACGGATGGCCTGGGTCTTCTTGACGAAGCAGTGGAGCACGTAGACGGCTTCCTCGTATCGGGCGACGTAGAACACTCGGTATTCGTTGTCACCGTGAACGCGAATCTCCATTGCGCCCGAGCCGACATCCGGCATTGGCTTAAAATCCTCAGGCACTTCGCCGCGCTGAACCAAGCCCAATTGGTAGCCCGCGTCCGAACGAATGTCAGCCGGAGCCGCTTGCAACCGGGCCCGACTGTCACCCATCCAGGCGATTGGCTTCCGACTCGACACTTCATGATTATACAAGATTGGATATATTTGTCGAGTTTAGAAAAGCGGCGGCGTTCGGCAAGGACGTCCATGGACGTCTTTGCTTTCGGAACCGGTCGGAAGAGACGTCCAAAGACGTCTTCGATTGCCCGGTCATCTTTCCCGCCCGCACGGGGCGGCGGTTTCGCGACTGTGAAGGCGGTAATGGAACATAAAGGCGTGGCGGATTCGGGCCTCGGATTTCGAGTGCAACTCACGGCAGATCAGCCGATTGCGTCGGCGGACAATGGCGCGCTCAAGTCCGCCATTTGGCGGATGGCCGATAAGAACTACCGCGCCGCGCGACGCGTGGAAAAGGATCACACGCGATCACAACCGGTTCAGCGATCTTCAGCGGAGACGCAGAAATCCGTTGATCCTCGCACGCGGCAGACGTATTCTGGGAGCAATCGCGATGTCCGTCTATAAACAAAAAGGCTCGAAGAACTGGTGGTACAAGTTCACCTGGCGCGGACGCCAGATCCGCGAGAGCACCAAGCAACCGAACAAGCGAGTCGCCGAGCAGATCGAGGCCGCGCACAAGGCAGGCCTCGCGAAAGCCGAAGTTGGCATTCGAGACAAGAAGCCCGTGCCGACTCTGCGCGAGTTCATTGACAACGACTTTACGCCGTTCGTGGAGTCGCGCTTCGCCAGCAAGGCCAAGACGCTCGAATACTACCGGATCGGACTCAAGAACCTGCGCGGGTTCGAGCCGCTGGCAAACTCGCTGCTCGATGCGATCACCGGCGACAAGATCGCGGCTTTCATAACGAAACGCCGTCAAGCTGGACTCGCCATCGCGAGCATCAACCGGCAACTCGAAGTCCTGCGGCGGATGCTGAAGCTCGCCCTGGAATGGGGCAAGGTCGAACGGCTCCTGCCCAAGGTGGAGATGCTGAGCGGCGAGAACCACCGTGAACGCGTCCTCAGCGTTGAGGAAGAGCAGCGCAACCTGGCCGCAGCATCGGCGCAGAGCTACTTGCTGCGCGACGTCGCGACCGTTCTGCTCGATTGCGCCCTACGCCCCGAAGAATGCTTCAGGATGCGCTGGGAAGATATCCGGGATGGCGCTTTGCACATCCTTTACGGCAAGACGGAGAATGCGCGTCGCACGATCCCGATAACGCTGCGTGTGGCCGCGCAGCTCGACATGCGCCAGACTGATACCGCATCCGAATGGGTGTTCCCCGCACCGACCGCCACGGGCCACATTGAGAAGTCCACGCTGAAGAAGCAACATAAGAAGGCTCTGGCTGCTTCGAAGGTGGAGCCGTTCACGCTCTACACTTTCCGCCACACCTGCCTGACGCGCTGGGCCGCGTTCATGGACCCGTACACGCTCGCCTATCTGGCCGACCATAGCGACTTCTCAACCACGCGCCGCTACGTCTATCCGCAGGCCGACACCATCAAAGCCGCCATTGAGAAAGCTCGTTCACAGGCAGGTGGTGGGCATAGAATTGGGCATAGTGAAAGCGAAACGGCCGAAGGCACCAAGCCCTCGGCCGCGAAAAGTCCAAATAATTGCAGTGGGATAGATGGTCGGGGCGAGAGGATTCGAACCTCCGACCTCCTGGTCCCGAACCAGGCGCTCTACCAGGCTGAGCCACGCCCCGACAGTACAGCTACAATCAGACTGAAGTATAACAGGTCAGGTCCCCATCATGCGTTTCGTCCTTATTCTACTTGTCTTCCAATTCTCCATACTCGCCTCAGCGGCTGAGTACCAGCTTTGTTTCCTCAATGACGGCCCAAATGCCGGCAAGCTGGAACCAGAGCGGTCCAAACAACTCCAGGCCGCTCACATGCAACACATCCAGGCAATGTGGAAGAGTGGTGCACTCGAAAGCGCCGGTCCGATTTCAGGCCTTCCCGGATCGCGGGGAATCTTTCTGTTTCAGTCTTCAAAAGAAGAATCAGCTCGGCTAGCTTCCGCAGACCCAAAAGTAATGGCAGGTGAGCTGCGAATCGATTGCCAGTCCTGGAACGGACCCGAAGGCGTCGGCAAAAATTATCGCAAGGCCTATGGGCAACCCGGCTTCAAAGAGGTCTATGTGCGGCGTGTCGGCCTGATGATGAAAAAGGTGGTTCCTGGCCATTCCCTTGGCAGTGTGCGCGTCGCAGGAACCCTCGCGGGTGGGGATTATGGCTACTTTGTTCTCCTCGAAACCGACGATCTCGAAAAAGTGAAGCTGCAGTTTCCCGACGCAAGAAGCTTTCTCTGGTTTCACGACGCTCAAGTCTGGGACGGCGTAAGCTGAAGGCTTGGTAACCGACTATATCGTTGTGGGTGGAGGCGCGGCCGGCAGTGTTGTTGCCGCTCGCCTCAGTGAGCTTCGGCAACTCAACGTACTCCTGCTGGAGGCCGGTCCCCTGGACCCGGGACCGGATGCGCGAATTCCTCTTTTCTGGCGGCACCAGTTGGACGGACCCCTCGATTGGGGTTTTCAAACGGAGGAAGAGCCTCATCTCGACAAAAAGCGGCTGGCCTATCCGCGGGGTAAGGTTTTGGGTGGCTCAACAGCGCTTTATGCTGGCATCTACTCGCGCGGAGACCGCTATGATTACGATGCTTGGCGCGAACTCGGAAACGCCGGGTGGGGCTGGGATTATGTCTCCCCATATTTTGAAAAAAGTTTGAAGGGCGGCTTGCCGCTTGAGCCCTTGCGCCTTCTGCACCCCTTGACTCAAATGTTCCTTCAGCACGGAGCCAATGAAGGTGCACGTCCTGTCGAGGTAATGCAGCGCAAGGGAAGCAAGCCGACTGCGGCCGATGTTTTTCTAGCCAAGCCACTCAAGTCCACTCCCAATCTGACGGTCCTCGGCAACACCAATGTGGTCCGAGTCCTCATCGAAGATGGCCGCGCTCGCGGCGTCGAAGTGATTCGGGATGGCAAGCTTGAAGTTTTTCGCGCCAAGTTTGAGGTTGTCCTCTGCGCCGGCGCGATCCAGACTCCTGCAATTCTAATGCGCAGTGGCATCGGTCCCGCATCGCATCTCGAAAGTTTAGGAATTCCCGTTTCGCTCGATTTGCCCGGGGTAGGAGAGAACCTGCAGGACCACGTCCGCTGCGGCGTTGAATTTTCAGTCGATGCCCCTCCTCAATTGCCAACACATCCCGGCCTGCTCGACCAGATCCGCTACAAACTAACCGGCACCGGGCCTCTGAGCTCACCGGTAGTCGAAGCTCACGCCATGCTCAAAAGTTTTCCAGAAGCACCAGCTCCCGACTTGCAACTCAATTTTGTACCACGACGCTCCGAAGGCAATGGCTTTGCGATCTGGACGACGCTACTGCGGCCCTTCAGTCGCGGCTATTTGCGTCTCCGGAGTGCAGACCCAAATGAAGGCCCAACGATCCGCCTCAACTTGCTCGAAGAGCCCGAAGACCGGCTCACTCTCGATCGCGGCATCACTCGTGCCCGCGCTATCGGCGAAAAGATGGGCCGCATGGAAGTTCAGCTTCACTATGACGTAATGTGGCACGGCTGCGGCACCTGCCGCATGGGAAACGATTCTATGGCCGTAGTCGACACGGACCTGAAGGTCCACTATGTCAACGGGCTTCGCGTTGTGGATGCAAGTGTTTTCCCTTTGATTCCCAGTGGAAATACAGCGGCCCCCACGCTCATGCTCGCCGAGCGGGGGGCCGATCTGATTCGCTGCTAGGCTGGCGCTGATTCCGCGACCACAGGATTGTGAAGCTGGCCCAGGCCCTCCACCTCGACAATGCAATGATCCCCGGGCTTAAGCAGCACCGGCGGCTTGCGAGCAAAACCAACTCCGGGCGGTGTTCCAGTGGAGACGATGTCCCCGGGCTCCAGCGTAAATACCTTCGAGAGAAATTCGAGCAATTGCGGAATGTTGAAGATCAGCTCTTTGGTGGAGCTGTTCTGCATCACCTGGCCGTTGAGTGTGAGTTTCACGTTCAGGTTGTGAGGATCAGGCACTTCATCTGCCGTAACAATGTAAGGACCCATCGGAGCAAACGTGTCGAAGGTCTTGCCCATCAGCCACTGTGTGGTTCCCTTGAGCTGTATATCACGGGCGCTGACATCGTTGACATTGGTGTAGCCAAAAACATATTCGCGCCAGTCTTCACCTTTGATGTGCTTGCCAGTCTTGCCGATGACGAAAGCAAATTCTGCTTCGTAATCCGGCTGTTCGCTCATCTTCGGCAACACGATGTTGTCGCCGTTGCCGATCACCGTATTGGGGAATTTGTTAAATACTGTCGGGATTTCTGGAATCGCCATGCCGGATTCAATAGCGTGATCGCGGTAGTTGAGGCCGATGCAGATGAACTTTGGTGGCCGGTGGATTGGTGCCAGGATACGGACAGAACCCAGCGCAACCCTTGCGCTCGCCTGTGCCGCAAAGGACTTTACTTTCGCCAGTGAGCTTGCGCCGCCCTGAATGATTGAATAAATGCAGGAAAATCCAGCCCCTGCCAGAGGAATAATTTCCGAGTCGCCAGCAGCAAGTACACCCGCTTCGGGAGGACCGCCCACTCGCTCGAACATGAGAAGTTTCATATTCGATGAGGCTATCACGCACAGCCCTATCGCTTCACTAAAAAATTCCGATGGGTATTCTCATGGGGGGGGCTTATCTTTCTCTCCAGGAATGATTAGAATACATCGATAAGAAGGCAAAGCGCCGCTAAGAGCGTTTGGCACTTTTGACGGATAGTAAATTTAGGGGAGTAGTTCGATGCTGTTAGCTCGGCCGAACGCTTTTTGCGCGTGTCTGTTTGTCTACCTGCAATTTCAGGTCCCTCTCGCGGGACAGGGATTTCTCGCGGGCGGTAAGGCCCCGCGCATGTTTGGAACAGACATGGCAGTTCTCGAGGCTGGCGAGCCCCGGCAGGACCTGCCCTGCAAATTGGAAGAAACGAAACCAATATTAGGTTTCGATCTTAAATTTCACGCTGGCTTTGAAGTCTCCGTCCCAATGCACGAAATTGCCGGATCGGAAAACCTCCTCACCATCGTCTTCCGTGTTCGTCCCGAAGGAAAGTCAGAGGGGGATCGCTACTTCATACAGCGCATCCGCGTGCCGCAATTGGATGAAGAGACTAAAGGCGAAGCCTTTCTCCAAGGCGGATTTGATATTGGAGAGGGTAAGTACCAGGTGGAATGGCTGATGCGGGATCGAGCAGAACGCGTCTGTTCCCACACTTGGAAAGTCGAGGCAACCCTTCCCGCCAAAGACAAGCTGATCGAGATGAATGAGCCGGCAGATACTGTTCATCCAAGCGAACACGAACAATTCCAGGATGAGCCGCCTGTAGCTCGCTCAACCACCGAAACGCCCCTAAGTGTAAAAGTTCTAATCAATTTTGCGCCTCAACGTTCCAGGTCCGCAACCTTGCAGCCTGTGGACACGTCGGCACTAGTGAGCATATTGCGCACGATCAGTCGTGATCCGAGGATTGGCCGTTTCTCACTGGTCGCCTTCAACATGCAGGACCAAAAGATTTTGTACAAGCAGGAAAATTCCGACCGAATTGACTTTCCAAAGATTGGAGAGGCCCTGCGTGATCTGAAATTGGGCACAGTCGACCTGAAGAAACTGCAAACAAAAAATTCAGAGACTGAGTTCCTGAGCGAACTCTTGCAGAAAGAAGCCGCGTCTGGAGAAATTCCTGACGCGCTAATCTTTGCCGGGCCGAAGGTGCTGCTAGATCAAAACGTGCCCCAAGAAGCATTGCGCAGTGTAGGAAGCCTGGATTTCCCCGTGTTTTACCTGAATTACAACCTTTATCCGCAGCAGATTCCCTGGCGCGATTCCATCGGGCATGCCGTCAAGCACTTCCGTGGTGTGGAATATACGATTTCGCGGCCCAGAGATTTGTGGTTCGCCGTAAGCGAAATGGTGAATAAAATAGGTAAGGCAAGGCAAACGAAGAGAGTAGGAGCAGTGATAGCACAATGAGAACGATTCTGGCGATTCTGGCAGCCGCAGGGGCGCTGCTTGCCCAAAAGCCCGAGTTTCATCCCAACCAGTTGGCCCCCTATGTGCCAAGCCCTTATCAGATCGTAGGCAAAATGCTCGAACTCGCCAAGATCAAGCCGGGCGAAAAAGTATACGACCTTGGGAGTGGTGACGGGCGCGTTGTCATCGTTGCGGCTCAGAAGTACGATGCCAGGGCGGTAGGTATCGAACTCTCTTCTCGTCTAGTCAAATCCAGTCAGGAAGAAATCAAGCGCCTCGGCTTGACCGAAAAGGCAAGCATCGTTCACGGCGACGTTTTCGATGCAGATCTGAGCGACGCCGACGTTGTAATTCTTTATTTGATGAGGGACAGCAACAATACCCTCAAGCCCAAACTGGAAAAAACACTGAAACCGGGAGCCCGCGTAATTTCTCATGACTACGAGATCTCAGGCTGGAAACCGCAGATGGAAGAGCGGGTCGACGCCTACCGTCGAAGCCACAAAATTTACGTCTACCGGATGCCGCCACAGAAGTAGCTGTAACCTGTAGAAATGTCCGAGTTTGACGTCGTTGGCATTGGGTTGAACGCCACCGATACACTAATCATTGTTCCCCACTTCCCTTCCTACGCTGGCAAAGGACCCTTTAATCAGGAAATCCTGAGCCCCGGCGGTCAGGTAGCTAGCGCTATGGTGACCTGCGCCAATTTGGGATTGCGCACAAAATACATTGGCACGATCGGGGATGATGAAAGAGGCCGCGTCCAGCTCGACAGTCTGCTGGGCTCAGGCATCAATCTCGACCACGTTCAGCAGCGCACAGGCTGTCCAAACCAGAGCGCTTACATCATCATTGATCAATCCACGGGAGAACGAACCGTATTCTGGCAGCGCCCGGATTGCCTTCGTCTTGATCCTTCAGAGATCGAAGAAGAGATGATTACCAATGCCCGCTTGCTCCACATTGACGGACACGACACTCCCGCCATGGAGAAAGCCGCCCGTATCGCCCACGAGCACAAAATTCCAGTTACCGTCGATGTAGACACGATCTACAAGGGCTTTGAGCGAGTCTTGCCCTACGTTGACTACCTGATTGCCTCCAGCGAATTTCCCATCCAGTGGACGCACCAAAGTGATCCGCTTAAGGCCCTTGAGACGATCCAGGACGAATATGGCATACACTGCGCCGCAATGACCCTTGGCGCCCATGGTGCTCTTGCCCGCATCGATGGCAAGTTCTACTACAGCCCTGCTTTTGTTGTGAATTGCGTGGATACTACCGGTGCCGGTGATGTGTTTCACGGTGGCTTCTGTTACGGGATCCTCGCCGGCTGGGACATCCAGAAGACACTGGATTTCTCAAACGCAATGGCTGCCCTCAACTGCACCGCGATCGGGGCAAGAGGCGGTATCTCAACTCTCGAAAAGGCAGAAGCGCTGATGGCTCGCGCCGACCGGCGGGTCATGGACGAAATTCGCAGGAGGATGTAGGGCTTGTTTCCCCTCAGGGATTCAGAACGTACGCAAGGCACTCCGGTCATCACGGTGGCCTTGATTCTTGCCAATTTACTGGTCTTCTTTTACGAAATTTCGCTCGACGAATACTCTCTCAATCATTTTCTGGCCCAATGGGGTGCCCTGCCCCGCAAGTTCGAGGTGGTAGACCTGCTCACCTCGATGTTCCTCCACGGAGGCTGGATGCATGTGCTCGGGAATGTCTGGTTTCTCTGGATTTTTGGCGACAACATCGAAGACATCCTTGGTCCATCAAAATTTCTTTTCTTCTATTTGCTCAGTGGTTTGGCAGGTGGCCTCGCGCATGTGTTCTTTAACCCGGATTCTGCAGTTCCAGCCATCGGTGCGAGCGGCGCCATTTCGGGCGTCATGGGCGCCTATCTAGTAAGTTTCCCCAAGGCTCGGATCCACACACTTTTGTTTTTCTTTGTATTTGCCACAACAATGGAAGTGCCCGCAATCCTCATGATCGGCTATTGGTTCATCGTGCAACTGTTTAGCGGTTTCGGGACTCTCGCGGCCTCAGGAACCCAGCAGGGCGGCACTGCCTGGTTTGCACACATCGGCGGCTTTGTCGCCGGAATAATTTTAATCCGGTTGATGCCATCCAGGCCGCGTTGGCGCATCCGGCAGGAGTCCCAATGGTAATGAATCGTCTGGCAAGTCACTATCTCGACAACATTCCTGAGGTGGACTTAGCGGTCCTGCTTCCTCATCCAGGGGATGCCGAGTATTATTGCGGCGGAACGATCGCAAAGCTCGCCCGGGCAGGAAAGCGTGTGGCAATTCTCGACTTGACAGCGGGTGAAGCGGGATCGTTCTCGCTTGGCGAACTCAAGCTCGATGAAGCGGATCTGGCCGCTGCGGCTCTCGGAGTGCTTTGGCGCGGAAGCATCCGATTTCCCGATGGACGCCTCGAAGACACCATCATGTCGAGAATGACAGTTACAGGCGAGGTCAAGCGGCTACGCGCAACGACGGTCGTCGCTATGAACCCTCAACACCCACACCCGGACTCGCTGGCCGCCAGTCTCTTGGTCGAAAATGCCTGCTATCTGGCAGGCCTCACCAAGCTCGATGATTACCTCACTGCCCACCGTCCGGAACGCATAGTCTTTGCAGGTGCCCCTGCTTTTACTGCGCCTTCTTTTGTCGTAGACATCACAGACTGCTTCGACCAGAAAATTGCCGCGCTGCGTGCCTACACAACCCTGTTCGCAGACCCCGATGCGGAGATCGCTCGTGTAGAGCGTGAGGCTCTCAGAACTGGCGAACTGGTTGGCGTCCGCTACGGGGAGGCTTTTGTGCAACGGCAACCGTTGCGCGGAGATTTACTTTGACCGGGACTGGCGGGCAAATAGACGACCAATGGATGCGTCGGGCGATCGCCATGGCCCGGCAGGGAGAGCTCGATGGCGAAGTGCCTGTCGGCGCAGTTCTGATCGATTCGACCGGCTCAATGTTGGCCGAAGCCTGCAATGCCCCCATTCGCCTGAATGACCCAACCGCTCATGCCGAAATTCTCGCCCTGCGGCAGGCGGCACTCAGGCTGGGTGGCTACCGGCTCGAAGGAAGCACGCTGTATTGCACTCTCGAGCCTTGTCCAATGTGTGCTGGTGCGCTCGTACATTCTAGAGTGAGCCGTCTGGTCTTTGGCGCCAGGGATCTGAGATTTGGCGGCGTCCGCAGCAAGTTCCAGATAGCAGATTCCGATTTACTCAACCACTCGCTCCAGATTTCTGAGGGTATTTTGGCTGTAGAATGCACGGAGATTCTAGTGGAATTTTTCAAATCACGCCGCTAGGTGTATACTGTGTTAGAGAGTTCTTTTACCTATTGAGTGGGCGCAAGCCCACTTTTTTATTGGTCTCTATTGTGAGCTTAAAGCAATGAAATCAACAGCTTTGGAGCAGATTCGCGAGATTGTCGAGCGGATCGTCGAAACCGAAGGAATGGAATTGGTCGACGCCCAGTTAGTGGGTGGAGGCCAACACCGTGTATTTCGTCTTTTTATCGATAAGCTCGCCGGAGTGACTCATGATGACTGCGAAAAGGTATCGCGTTTGGTAAGTGAGGCTTTAGATGCCGAGGATTTGATCTCTGGAGGGGCTTATACCTTCGAAGTCAGTAGTCCAGGGATCGAAAGACCATTGACCAGGCCGAAAGACTTTGAGCGGTTTCAGGGCCAAAAGGTCAAGATTGAACTGCGTGAGCCGATCGAAAAGAGCAAGCGTTTTTCCGCCAGATTGGTTGGCTTTGACGGCGAGCGGGTAACGTTTGAAATGGAACAGGGCAAGACGCTGGTGGTCGCGATTGCCGACATCCAGAAGGCGAATCTGAAGTACGAGTGGTAGCCGGGATATTCGACTGAGGTGAATGACATTGAGCACGATCTATCAATCTATTGAATTGCTTGCCAAGGAAAAAGGCATTGAGGCACAGATCATTTTTGACGCCGTCAAAGATGCCATCATTCTTGCGGCCAGAAAGCAGTTCAAAAACGTAGGCGAAATGACAGCAGAGGTAGACCCCAAAAAGGGGATACAGGTGTTCGCCCTTCGTAAGATTGTTGAAGAAGTAGCCGATCCTCTGAACGAATGGACTCTAGAGGAAGCGAAGAAGAACAAGATTCCGGCCCAACTCGGTGAAGAGATTCGACAGGAACTCCCGATGGAGGCCCTGGGTCGTATCTCTGCCCAAATCGCCAAGCAAGTGATTCTGCAAAAGGTTCGCGAAGCAGAACGTGAAAATGTTTACAGCGAATTTGCCGGGAGAGTCGGCGAACTGGTCAATTGTGTCGTGAAGCGAATTGAAACTCGCGATCTGGTCGTTGATCTTGGCAAGACCGAGGCGCGCCTGCCAGCCAAAGAGCAATCCAAGCTGGAGAGTTTTAGCATTGGTGATCGGGTTCGAGTCGTAATCAGGGCTGTCGAAAAGACAGGCAAAAACGCCGGTGTACTCGTTTCTCGCGCAGCGGGCGAACTCGTCATGCGCCTGTTTGAACAGGAAGTCCCGGAAATTTACGACAACACCGTTGTCATCAAGAGTTGCGCCCGCGAAGCTGGCGAGCGCACAAAAATTGCAGTTTCAAGTCGTGACCGTGATGTGGATAGCGTCGGTGCCTGCGTTGGCATGAAAGGCATGCGCGTCCAGAGCATCATCCGCGAATTGCGCGGAGAAAAAATCGATATCATCCAGTTCAGCGAAAACCCCGTTGAGTTTGCAATCCATGCGCTGAGCCCTGCCAAGATCTCTCGGGTATCCATTGTCGATTCCGAAGAGAAGCACATGGAAGTAATTGTCGACGACACTCAATTGTCGCTCGCCATCGGCAAGCGCGGACAAAACGTTCGCCTCGCCGCCAAGCTGCTTGGCTGGAAGATCGACATCAAGAGCGAAGAAGAGAAGCGGCAGGAAGTGGAAACACAGATGGCCGACATGCTGCCTGCCGGTACTCCGATTTCCGTGCTCGCCGATTTCGGTTTGCCCGAAAATCTGATCGAGGCTCTCATTGGAGCCGAAGTCAGCACCGTAGAGCAGTTGGGCTCGTTAACGCCAGAAGAGCTCGAGCAGTTGCCAGGGGTTGGAGAAGAGTCGATTCAATCTCTCTACAATTCGATCAATGGCTTCTATGCTCAATTTGAGCAACAAGCGGGGACGGGCGAAACAAGTGGCGAAACAAGTGGCGAAGTAGAGGGTGAAGCACCTTCTGCTGAGTCTGTTGATGCTGCTCTTGAAACTGCCGTCGAAGCGACAGCGGATCTGCCTGTGGCTGAGCCAGCCACCGAGTCCGCAGTCGAACTGGAGCCTGCCATTGAGTCTGAAGTTGCATCCTCAACTGAGACCGCAATTGATAGCGTTCCTGAACTTGCAGTCGCCGCCTCGGCGGTGGAAGCAGTTGTTGATTCGGAGAAGGCGTAGGGATTTGTTAAGATATATCTGTTCTCCTTCATCCCTTGGAGTCTTGTGCCGTAGTACGTCCGGCTAACGTATTGCGGTGATACGCGATCAATGCAGATTGAAAGCGATTGGTAATGGTGTAAGAAGAACAGTTCTGTGGAGAAGGATTCGACCTAGCGTCAACATATGATTCGTATCAACGAGCTGGCCAGGGAGCTGGAAGTAAAGCCGAAGACAATCCTGGACCTGCTGCCTGATTTGGGAGTTTCGGAAAAGAAGACGCATTCGAGTTCTATCGAAGCGGATGTGGCTCAGGTCATCAAGCAGAAATTGCTTGCTGAAGCCGCATTGGGAGGACCGAAGCGACAGCGGCGTGCGCAGTTGCCAGACGCCTTCGTTGCCCCGGAGCATGCAGAAGAGTATCACGCTGAAGAACCAGCTCCAGAGGCTACGCGCACAACCGGCCTTGGCCAAGAGCCGCATTCAGTTCTACAAAATAAAGAGAACGCCGCACCAGAAAATGCGCAAAAGGTAACCTCATCCCAGGCAACTGCTGTTCAGGCAACTGCTGTTCAGGCAACTGCTGTTCAGGCAACTGCTGTTCAGGCTACTTCGCAGGCAACCGCTCCAGCAGCTGTTGAGGCTCCAAAAGCCCAGCCTCTGCCCCCACCGCTGCGCTCTCCATTAATGCCTCCGCTTGCCGCGACAACTGGTCCCAAGGCTGCGCCCTCATTGCCGCTCCGCCCACCCGTTGGCGCGCATGCAACGCCTGCGCCAGCGATTCCTCTAAAGAAAATTGCCTCTCAAGCTCCGCAATTTCCAACTCAACCAGTGCCAGCTCCCCCTGTTCCCCCACCGGCTCCAGGGCCAGCTGCAAAGCCGCCGGTAGTTCACGCGCCTGCCATGCAGTTAGTTCCCGGCCCCGCCGTACCACTTCCGACCCCAAGGCCAGGTGCCGCAATTCCACCGGTTGCTCAGGTCGCTCCTGGAACTCCTTTGCGTCCCGCTCCCGCGCAAGGCCGACCACCCCAGGGAGTCCCTCTGGTTCCTCGCCCAGGACAAATCATTCCTTCACAACGACCGGCCGGACCTGGAGCCGCGCCCAGCGCGCAAGCTCCTTCCTCTGCCGGAGCGCCTGGCATGCCCATGCCGCGCCCTCAGTCTAATCAGCCCTTGGCAGGCATTCGTGCTGGTTTTACCCCAGGAGCCCCGGTTATGCCGCGGCCTCCTCAACAGAGTCGGCCTCCATATCAGACTGGCCCAGGTAGTTCGCAGGGCATGCCTCCGAAGCCGCAGGCAAGCCGCCCGATCGTTCCTCCGGATCCAAAATTGGCGGAACGTATCGCTCAATCTCAAGCTCGTCAACAATCGCCAATGGGTGCTCGTCCCGGAGCTCCGTTACGGCCGCCCGGTCCTGCAATGCCCGGGCGGCCGCAGCCTCCAAGGGCAATGCCCGGTGCCGCTCAATCACGCCCCGGCGGCTATGCCGGTGGTGGTGGATACGCTGGCGGCGGCGGATACGCTGGTGGCGGTGGATACGCTGGTGGCGGTGGTGGCGGTTATGCTGGTGGTGGCTACGCTGGCGGACGTCCGCCTTTGCGCACCGGCAAGCATCCAACTTCCCCCACGCCTTTGCGTCCCGAAGCTTCCGTTTTGCCTTCCACTGAGCCTGGTCGGCGTCATGCCGTCAAACCGACCAAGTCGAAGGAGCAGATCAAGCGTGAAAAGGAACTGGAGCAGGAAGGTAAACTCCTCTTCGCCCAGCGTAAGCGCGAAGAAGAAGTAACCCTCGCGGCGAATAAAGAAATCACGATTTCTGAAGGCATCACGGTCAAGGAACTTTCCGAAAAGCTCGGTATTCGTACAAATCTCGTCATCAAGAAGCTGGTAGAGAAAAAAATCTTTGCCACCATCAACCAACCGCTCGACCTGAAAATGGCCGAAGCGCTGGCTGCTAATTTTGGCGCAACCGCTACCCAGATGAGCTTTGAAGAAGAATCCACCTGGGATGTTGAGATGGCCGAAGATTCGGGCGATCTGGTGCGCCGCGCTCCAGTTGTCACGGTCATGGGCCACGTCGATCACGGCAAAACTTCACTCCTCGATGCAATTCGCAGTGCGAATGTCGTGAGTGGTGAAGCCGGTGGAATCACGCAGCACATCGGCGCCTATGCGGTTACTCATAACAAGCGCAAGATTGTCTTTATCGATACGCCTGGTCACGAAGCGTTTACTCGCATGCGTGCTCGCGGTGCGAAGGTTACTGACATTGTCGTCCTTTGCGTTGCGGCTGATGACGGCGTTATGCCGCAGACCATCGAGGCAATCGATCACGCAAGAGCGGCCGGAGTGCCTATCATCGTGGCAATCAACAAAATTGACAAGCCCGATTCCAACCTCGATCGCATCAAGCAGCAGCTCAATGATCGCGGCCTGCTGGCTGAAGATTGGGGTGGAGATACGGTCATGGTCCCCGTTTCTGCAAAGCAGCGAACCAATATCGATCTGCTGCTCGAAATGATTCTTCTGACAGCAGACGTCAATGAGGCTAAGCTTCGGGCAAATCCCGCCCGTCCCGCAGTAGCAACTGTACTCGAAGCCCAGCTTGATCGCGGTCGCGGTTCCGTCGCTACGGTCCTTGTTCGCAACGGCACGCTTCGCATCGGAGACTTTTTTATCTGCGGTTCGGTATTCGGCAAGGTTCGCGCCCTGTTTGATGACCTCGGTAATCCAGTTCGCGAAGCAGAGCCTGCAACGCCCGTAGAGGTTTTGGGTCTCGAACAAATGCCCGAAGTGGGCGACACCTTCCAGGTCGTCACCGATACAGCAAAGGCGAAACAGATTGTTCTCTATCGCGAGGCGAAGGCGCGCGATATCGCTATGGCTCGCACACGCATCAGCCTCGACCAGTTGCATCAGCAATTGAAAGAAGGCGAGATCAAGGATCTCAACCTCATCTTGAAGGCAGACGTGGGTGGTTCGGCCGAAGTGCTTGCCGAAACCCTCTTGAAGCTTTCCAATGAAAAGGTGCGCATCCGCGTGCTGCACAGCGGCGTCGGTGCTATCACTGAAACCGATGTGCTCCTCGCTTCGGCTTCAAACGGCATCATTATCGGCTTCAACGTCCGGCCCGACCGTGGCGCTACTCAAACGGCAGACGCCGAGAAAGTCGACATTCGGCTGCACTCGATCATCTACGAAGTCGTGGATCAGATCAAGAAGGCAATGGCCGGAATGCTCGATCCAGTCTACAAAGAAGTTTTCCGTGGACGCGCTGATGTTCGGGACGTCTTCCGCATCACCAAAGTGGGCACCGTGGCTGGCTGTTATGTCACGGACGGCACCATTTCACGCGATTGCAGTGCCAGACTCCTCAGGGATGGCGAAGTAGTGCACACAGGTAAGCTCGACACACTCAAGAGATTCAAGAATGATGTCTCTGAAGTGAAATCAGGCTTTGAGTGCGGCATTGCCTTGGCTAATTACCAGGACATTCGGCCCGGCGACACGATCGAGGCGTTCATCAACGAACGGGTTGCAGTAGAATCCCTGATGGATTAGCTCTGGTAGATTAGGGATTAGCTCTGGTAGATTAGGACTGTGGCGGCCCTTGGCGTTCTCACTCTCGAGCTTCATATGCTGGAGTCGCGTTCACTGAAGGACAAACGTCATTGGGTAACAGGACTGAAAGCAAGACTCCGCAATCGCCATAACGTGGCGATTGCGGAGATTGATTTTCAGGACGTCTGGAAGCGCGGATTGGTAGCTGCTGTTACCGTATCAAACAGTCGAGCTCATTGCGAGCAAGTGCTCGAAGCCGTAGAACGCAGCGCCGCCGATTTTCTAGGACCGATCCTCGTTGATACGGTTTACGAGTACTTCTAGAATTCCTCAAAATTATCGTCCATCGGAAATGGATCCTTCTTGTCAAGGACAGCTGTGCTCGAAGAGGAATGCCTCGGTGTCGGGGCGGATGAATGATTCGATTGCAGCTTATGCGCTCGATCTATAAAACTCGAGGTTTTGCTTGCCGACTGGGCCGAGTGTGGCTTGTTCATGCCAGAGTTGGACTTGCCGGAACCAGCGTTTCCCTTCGGTGCAGATTTCTTCGAATGTCCAACACTTCCAGCGGCTGTTACTTCCTGACCGACTAGATCCTGAAGTGAGTCAACGGTCCGGCCTACTGTGGATGCGTGTCGGCGAAGTTCCTCTCCCGCAGCCGCGCCTTCTTCTGCATTGGCTGCAATTTGCTGGGTTACGCGTTCCATCTGGCTTACGGCCTTTGCAATTTGCTCAATGCCCCGCTCTTGCTCTTCGCTGCCCAGTCGAACTTCCTGCACAAGACTGCCCACTGCTTTTACAAGAACATTTACACTCTCGCTCGCCCTCGCCACTTCGTCCAGTTTGTGCTTTCCGCTGGTGGCGCTCTGGATGGATTCTTCAATCAGCTGTGTCGTGTCCTTGGCCGCTTGTGCAGATCGCTGAGCTAGGTTGCGCACCTCATCAGCTACTACTGCAAAGCCCATGCCTGCCTCACCCGCTCGCGCAGCCTCTACTGCCGCATTCAAGGCAAGGATGTTGGTTTGAAAGGCAATCTCGTCAATCACCTTGATGATTTTCGAAATCTTGCCGGACGACGTGCTGATTTCGTTCATGCTGGTCACCATCTCGCTCAACGCCCGATTTGCTTCTTCTACCTTGCTGGCGGCTTCCTGCATTCGAGAGGCAGCCTGCTTCGAGTTGTCGGCGTTACTCCGCGTCATCGAATGAATTTCTTCGGTAGACGCAGAAGTCTCTTCGAGTGATGCTGCCTGATCGCTTGCAGACTTGCTCAATGACATGCTGTAGCTGCCGACTTCCTGCGAAGTATTCGTCAATTGCTGAGCGCTATCGCTCAGTTCCGCTACCGTATCGCGAAGAGTCTGCGTAAGTCGGCGAACCATCCAGAAGACACCTGCGCCAACGGTAAACGCCACTAAATTCAGCACAAGAATGATCCAGAATCCTGCCGAACTGGTCGAGGCGGCACTTTGAGCCAATTGTTCAATTTGCCCGCTTTGAAACTCGGCCAACTTCTTTGACGCTTCATTGAGACTCGAGAGTTGAGGCAACAATTTCTCATTGAGTAATGCAATCGCCAGATCCATCTTTTGCTGCTCCATGAGCCCCCGTAATTCTTCATGCAACTGGCGCGATCGATCAAAGCTCGTCATCAGGCTGGATGCATCAGCAGCGCCACCACTGTTTTTGACACCGCTCGCGTATTCACTCCCCAAGCGGACAAAGTTCTCCTGGGAACGCGCAAACCGAGTGCGCATCGCGTCTGCCTGCTGGGTTTGCTGCAAAACCATCGCGAAAGCCAGACCCCTTTCGGATGCAACCATTTCTGTTGCCTCCTGCCCGATCTTGCTTGCCACCTCCCGCATTCTTGCTTTGACCGTGATCGCCTCATTGAGGAGATCCCCAAGGCGGTAGTTCACCGCCAACGCTCCCCCGCCCACGACCAGGGCCAGAGCCACCAGCAGTCCAACGCTGCCTGTCAGTTTCTTGCTTGCACTTGTTCGCATTACCTTCTTACCAACCTCCGTGTTGTCTCGCTCAATCTTGTTCGTCTTCTAACTTCCGACCGCCTACTGCTTGAAGCTAAACTTCAGATTCGCTACCGCTGCTGCAGGTTTGCCATCTTCAGTAAACGGGCTAAACTTCCATTCCTTCATCGCTCTGACTACCGTCGACGAAAGCATCGGGTTGCCCGTCACAACCTTTACATCAGCAACATCGCCACTCTCCGAGATCTTTACTTCCACCTCAACATCACCTTGAATCCGCATCTGTTTTGCCATCGGGTTATATTCTGGGATCGAACGCTTTACTGCACTCTTTACAGCGTCGGCATGACTCACCCTCAACTCGGCTGCCAGGGGCAGCGATAGCAGGCCAAAGCCCCAAATCGCAATCTGAAATTTCATGATTTCCTCGCTTCTCTCTTCCCCCGTATTGGGGTCTCTCAGCCTTATCGGATCAATTTGAGTCAGTCTGAGAGAAAATTTAAATGGAAGAGTGGGCCGGGTTTGGACCCGCTTGAGACTGCAGTTTGCGTTGCGGTCTTCGCAGTGCCCGATCCAGCGCGGCTGGTATTTGGCTAAGGCTTACAGACTCCTCAACCGCATTTGCCTTAACCGCCTCGCGGGGCATTCCGTACACAACACAGGATGCTTCATCCTGCGCTATTGTCCATCCACCCGCATCCCTGATCCGCTTCATCCCTTGTGCTCCATCACTGCCCATGCCTGTGAGAATGATCGCCACCGCATCCGCTCCTGCGGCCTGTGCCACCGATCCAAACAGCACATCAACGCTCGGTCGCTGATAACAAACCAGTGGGCCATCCTTGATCGCCACACAGTAAGCGCCGTTTCGCTTTTGCAGAAGCATATGAAAATTCCCCGGAGCAATCAACACTTTGCCCTCACAAACGATATCGCCATCTTCCGCCTCCTTGACCTGCATCGGAAAGATCTTGTCCAGGCGCTGCGCGAAAGCGCGGCTAAAACCGGCAGGGATGTGCTGGGATATCACGATCGGTGGGCAATCGGCCGACAGCCCCGACAGTAGAGATTCAATCGCCAATGTTCCGCCGGTAGAAGATCCGATCGCAACCACATGCCGACACGCACAATCCTGCTCCAATCCTCGCCTTCGATCCTCTTGAGGCTTCGCCGTATTCGCTCCGGGCTCCGTCCTGCCTGCGCTCTGGCGGCTTACTCTCGACGCCGCAGCCATACGCACCTTGCCAGCGAGTTGAGCACTCAGCTCACCCACGGAATATGGGCCATGCGGCTTCCCAAGAACGTCAACTGCACCAAGACTCAGCGCTTCAATCGTTGCCGCACAGCCCGCTTGTCCCAGAGAACTGATGATGATCACCGGCATCGGCTGGTAATGCATCACCCTCTTCAGAAAAGTGAGTCCATTCATCCGCGGCATCTCGATGTCGAGGGTCAGCACATCGGGGCTGAGTTCGAGAATCTTGTCACGCGCTACAAATGGGTCCGGCGCTGTACCCACTACTTCAATGTCAGGTTCTCCTGCAAGTGCTTCAGTCAGTAGCCTGCGAACTACAGCAGAATCGTCCACGATCAACACTCGGATCGGAGCTCCGGAACTGCGGCTCGAAACCATCTAGTGTGCGCCCGTCTCCCGATCAAGTGAGAAGGCCAGACGAAGCAAACCGTCCTTCAGTTGCAGCAGCTTTACAATGTCGCCCTCAGCATCTTCGCCGGCACCGAGTGCCTCTGGACTAGCAAGGCAAAAGATGGAATTTCTGTCGAGATGGCTCAGCATCGCCCCACACACCATGTTCGTCAACTCCGCCATCACCGAAGAACAATCCTCATCCTCCGTGCCCTCAAAGGTCTCGCCAAAAAAGCTGGTCGCCAGGTTACGCGCAGCATCTTTTTCAAGCGACAACGCAAGGCGGCCGACACACGCCCCGTGGAAATCCAGATATGCCCCGACCCGCTCTCTGCGAGCCGCGTCCAGGGGTTCTTGCGGCAATTCTTCCACCGAAGAAAAAAACATCGTTTCCAGTACCTCAGTCGCCGATGCCGCAAGTTGCCTCTTTAGTTGCTCGTGTTCAAAAACTAAACTCATCATCTTCTCCTTCTCCAGCTCCACCTGCACCAACCAGCGCTCCTTCAGCTGTTACGCCAAGTACCGATTCGATTTCTTCACGCAGCCGCTCCGGGGCAAACGGCTTCGTCACATAGCCTTGTGCCCCAAGACTTCGCAACCGGTCCATTCGCGACTCCGTCGCGTCTGTAGAAATCACGATGACCGGAATCGCCATCAAGTGTTCCAGCTGGCGCATTTCCTTCACTAGCGTTTCGCCATCCATCTTCGGCATGTTGATGTCGGTAAGCACAACATCTACCCACTCGCTCTCCAGTTGTGCAAGCGCCTCTTCTCCATTTCCCGCTTCCAGATATCGACCCACCCTGAAGCCAGAGACTTCAATCACGCGACGAATAAAGCGCCGCATCGCAGGCGAATCGTCCACTACCATTACGTCGAATGCCATAGGAGTAATTTCCTTTCTCCGTTTGTCCAGCCATTGATTGCGCCAGAATTCCGGGAACCACTCCCGACTGGAATCAGCTTTTTCATAAACTCACGCACAGCGCTGCAAGCCAAGCTCGCGCGCTTCCTCTCCTGCTTCCTGTAACAGCAGTTTCCCTGAACCGACATCAAGCCGCAGGGTCCGCGATATGTTGCTCCCTACTTCTTCGGCATGGATCATGACGCCGGCCTTCCAGAAGATTTTTTTCATCGCCAGATAATTGCGCTTGCCGATGTTGAAGACGCCATCCCCATCGAGCACCTGCGCCCCGCCGGCCACTCTTACAAGCAAACGCTTCTTGTCCGCCCCCAACTGGTAGGCACTCTTGAATAGCAGGGGAATCCCTGTGTCGGCATAAAGAGCAGGATTGTCCTTGGCCTTCACGGGGTCGCTTTGGGATTCCGGCAACATGAAATGCAAAAGCCCTCCAACCCGGCTTACCGGATCCCAGATCGTGATGCCGATGCAGGACCCAAGCCCGTAAGTTACCAGTGTCTCTTCCTGTTTCGCAGAAACTTTCAAATCGCCAACTCCGACTGCTAACATGAGCACCTCGCTCGCGAATCTTTCATTGCGCCCTCCCCTCCAATTGCCCGGCCTTCTTGTAAACAGCTACCTGCACATGCTCGAGCGAATGCGTAATTCCATTCAGGCTCTCCGAGTGCCCAACATAGAGATATCCGCCCGGCTCAAGCTTTGCGGTCAGCGCCGCTACCACTCGTTCCTGCGTGGGACGGTCGAAATAGATCATGATGTTACGCAAAAATATCAACGGAAAAGGACCATCCGAAGGAAGGCTCTCCATCAGATTGATCCGCTCGAATCGAATCATTCCGCGCACCTGCGGGCGAAAACGGAATTTTCCCGCCTGATCTCCCTTGCCACGCAGTAGATAACGGCTCCGCCACTCGGCTCCAAGGCTACCGAAGCGCTCTTCGTCATACACGCCCGCCTCAGCTCTCTTCAAGACCTTGGTCGAAATGTCGCTTGCCTTCACTTTCGCCTGCCGGTATGCTGTTTCGCCTAGCGCCTCAATCAGAGTCACCGCAATCGAATAAGGCTCTTCTCCGCTCGAACTGGCAGCTGTCCAGATCGTGAATTGCTGGCGGGAACGAAGCTGCGGGAGAATCTTGCCTTTCAGAAAGTCGAAGTGTGCCGGTTCGCGAAAAAAGCTCGTATAGTTGGTCGTCAGCGCATCGATAACATCGAGTTCCAATTCGCCGCTCTTGTCCCGCTGTACTGCATCAAAATAGGCATCAGCCGATTCGTAGCCAAGCGCTCTGGCACGCTTCCAAAGTCGCCCGGCAACCATCTCCTGCTTCCCGTCCTGCAGTTCAATCCCTGCAATCCGGTAGGCGTAGCCCTGCACTGCCTCAAATAACTTGGGGCTGAGACGTGTACCTGGATGCTGGCTCTTTGTGCTGTCTAGCATGCTTCCAGTAGACTTTCCTTGATCATCTCTGCCTTGCAGTTTCGGTCGTTATAAATGGCTTCGAGATCCAGAATGAGTCCCACTCGACCATCGCCGAGAATCGCTCCCCCAGCAACCCCCGGCGTGTTTTTCAAGCTGTCGCCGAGACTCTTGATCACCACTTCCTGCTTGCCGATAAATTCGTCGACCATCAGCACAAAGCGCTTTCCTTCCGTCTCGGCAACAATCAACAGTGTCTGTAGTATTTCTTCGTTCCGGGGGCGCACTCCGAGCGATCGATACAGTCGAATCAGTGGCATCAACTGGTTGCGCACCATAACCATTTCGCCGCGCGCCTGAACCGTCGAAACTTGACCTTCGCTTGGACGAAACATTTCGTGTACAGAGAAGATTGGCAGTATATATCGCTCTCGGCCCACTCCCACAACAAGCCCCTCAACGATGGCAAGAGTCAGTGGCAACTTCAGAAAAAAGGTCGTCCCCTTCCCCGGCGTTGAATGGATTTCGATCTTCCCTCGTAGTTTTAAGATTTGCTTTTTCACCACGTCCATTCCAACGCCGCGCCCCGAAATGTCAGTGACTTTTTCTGCAGTCGAAAAACCAGGCTCAAAAATTAACTGGAAGATCTCAGAATCGCTCAGATGCACAGCTTCTCCGATCAGACCCCGCTCCCTCGCTTTGCTGAGAATCTTCTCCTTGTTTAATCCCCTGCCGTCATCAACGATTTCGATCTGGATGTGATCCGCCTGTCGGTATGCTTTCAGCTGCACACTCCCGGACTGCGGCTTGCCGGCCTTGATCCGTTCCGCCGGAGTTTCAATGCCATGATCAATGGAGTTTCGCACCATGTGCATGATCGGATCAGATAGCTCTTCAATGATGGTCTTATCGAGCTGTGTGTCTTCACCAAATAGCTCGACTTCTGCCATTTTTCCAGCCTTGCGCGAGGTATCGCGCACCAGCCGGTTCACCCGCTGAAACAGCGATCCAACTGGAATCAGTCGAGTCGCCATCGCCACCTTTTGAACTTCTTCAGTCACCCTTCGCAGTTGATTGAGATTGCGCTGCAGTCTCGTGTTCTTGGTGCCGCTTAGATCAGGGTCGAGCCGCACCATCGATTCGGCAATCACCATTTCTCCCACCATATCCAGAAGGTAGTCGAGCTTTGCGGTGTCGACGCGAATCGCGTGCGTATCCGGCACAACGGCTTTCTTTACCTTGCCGTCTATTGCAGTTACAGTGGCAGCAGCAGTCGCCTCAGCAGCCTCGGTCGGTACAGGCTGCGGGGGTACTGTCTCAAGCTCAACTTCCATGACAGGCATGGCGTTTTGCGTTCTCGTATCAGCTACTACCAAGGATTCCGATTCCACCGGCCCCTCTTCCTGCTTCGGTGCCTCGCTATCGTGCTCCCCACCAATTACCGCACGCACTCTTTTCAACAGCGCTCTTGGGTCCTGCTCCGCGCCCGGATCCTGAGAATGCAGCTGTGCTTCAATCCGGTTGATCTCCCGCCCTACAAAATCAGCGCTCTCCAGCGTCAGGTCTATCAGGTTTGGCCGCATCACCAGTTGCCCGGTTCGAGCTAGATCGAGAATTGTCTCTACTTCGTGTGCCAGGTCTTGCATCACGCCAAATTCAAGAAATCCAGCCAGCCCCTTAATCGTGTGAAAGCTGCGAAATACCGCGTTTAGTGTTTCGGGGTTCGCGGGTTCCTTCTCCAGTACCAGGAGCCCGCCCTCAACCGTTTGCAGATGCTCCCGCGCTTCAAGTATGAAGTCCCCAACCAGTTCCGGGTCCTGGTTCAGAGCGTTCGAGGTGTTTTGCCTGGCCGCTACAGCTTCTACTACAGCAGCCATAGCAACACTGCGGCTGCTCGCTGAAAGTATCTTCCGCAGCTGATCAAGTCCCTGCTCCATTTTCAGCCGACTCGCTTCGTCTTCCCAGTTGCTTCCCGCCGCGACGTTCCGCTGTGCTTCCCCATGCAACTCAGATACCAGTTTCTGCGCATCGCCTGGAATTACAGCTGAACTCAGTTGCGCAAGCGTTGCAACCGAATCCGTGTTCTCCCCCAACATGAACTGCGTCGCCGCTCTCTCCAGCAATGCTTCTAGTTCGGACGGATTCATTCCAGATTCTTCTTTCCAGTTCCTTTGATCTATGTGCCAACCACTCTCTCCAGCCCACCTCCTAGCTGAGGATCTTACCCAGTTCGTTCAAGTCCTGGTGTGTCATCACGTGATCGATATCAAGAAGGATCTTCACTTTTCCCTTCACTTTGGCCATTCCAAGCAATCCCGTAGTAGAGACTTCCCCGCCAAAATCCGGAGTATCCTCAATATCAGATCCAACCAGATTCAACACTTCACTCACCCCGTCTACCACTGCCCCGATCATCATCGGCCCTGATTCCCCTTCCACTTCGGTCACAATGATGCAGGTTCGCGACGAATAGGCCGCTTCTTCCATTCCGAACTTGAGGCGTAAGTCCACAACCGGAATCACCTTCCCGCGCAAGTTAATCACGCCCTTGGTATGCGATGGCGTATGCGGCACCGCTGTGATTTCCTGGATGCCCATGATCTCTCTCACTTTGAGTACCTGAATCCCGAACTCTTCCGGCCCCAGGTGGAAGGCAAGGTACTTTCCTGCTCGTTCTTCCTTCGTTTTGGTAGGGGCAGCTAAGACTGCTGTTGACATCGTCAGGTTCCTCGATTTTCTTTCTGTATGCCTGGCTTCGCATGGCTCGAGCGCTACCAGCTTTGCGCCCGTACGAACAAGCAGCGAGCATCTCGCTTCTTTCGCCTTATCGGGACAGAAACAGAAAGTCTTAGAAGAGTGTCTTTCGAACTGAAAAGGAATCCTTGATGGCACAAAAAAAAGAGCGACCCAAACATGGGTCGCTCTTTTCTAAATTTGGTGCGGAGGAAGGGACTTGAACCCTCACGGTGTTACCCGCTAGCACCTCAAGCTAGTGCGTCTGCCAATTCCGCCACCTCCGCAGGTGTATCTAAAGTTTACTGCGACGGCCTGAGGAGAGCCATCTGCTCTAGAAGCTATTTCTTTGCTGGGGCAGGTGCCGGTGTCGGTACCTTGATCTCGTTCCCCTTGGAATCTACAGGAATTTCCTTGCCAATCTTCACCGGAACTGGCTTACCGTCGCTGCCCTTGCCACCATCTTTGGGCATTTCTACTTCAAACTTCTTCTTCACGTTGCCCTGCTCGTCAATCAGTTCCACTGCCGGCTGCTGCTTGGGCGTCCCCTTCTCAACCTGAACCGGACCAGGAATATTAGTGCGCTCAAGTACCGTTCCTGTGCTGCTGCTGCCACCTCGCGTTGCAAGGATCGCCAGTGTCAGACTCGTCACCATGAATAACGCGGCTGCCCCTGTCGTTACTCTCGAAAGCAAAGAAGCCGCCGAACGCGGGCCAAAAGTTGTCTGCGAGCCCATGCCGCCAAACGCTCCAGCCAGATCAGCTGCCTTTCCGCTCTGCAAAAGAACTACACCAATCAGGATCAAACAAACAATGACGTGGATAATTGTGAAGAGGATAACCATAAACGTAACCGCCCTCCGTGACGCAAGGGCACCTCCATGAGTATACGACAATTCCTCTTCCCTTTTCTCGTTTCGGAGTTCTCGTCGGCCTCTTCTCCCGTTTACAATAGAAGTTTCCAATCCAAAATTCCTACCTAGGAGCAAGCATGGCCAAACGGCGAATCGGCATCCTCACCGGCGGTGGAGATGTCCCAGGACTCAATTCCGTCATCAAAAGCGTCACCTACCGCGGTTTTGAACTCGGTACAGAAGTTGTAGGTATCCGCAGAGGCTGGGAAGGTTTGACTCATCTCAATCTCGAAGATCCGGCGAGCCGTACTCGCTACGTAGTCGAACTCAACCGGGAAAATACCCGCACCATCGATCGCACCGGCGGAACTTTCCTCCATTCCAGCCGCACCAACCCTTCAAAAATGAAGAAGCTCCCAGACTTCCTCGCCGGTGCCACCTTTCCAACCAGCACCGTCACCAAAGATGGAGTCACGAATACCGTCTACGACATGAGCCCTCAGGTGCTCAAGAATCTTGAAGCCCTCGGCCTCGACTACCTCGTCGCAATCGGTGGCGACGATACCCTCAGCTACGCTGCTAAACTCGACCAACTCGGCTTCAAGGTCGTCGCAATTCCAAAGACTATGGACAACGACGTCCGTAACACCGAATACTGCATCGGTTTTTCGACCGCGATTAGCCGCGCCATGGACGCCATTCAGCGCCAGCGCACTACCGTTGGTTCCCACGAACGCATCGGCGTATTCCGCATTTTTGGTCGCGACGCGGGCTACACCGCGCTCTACACCGCCTATGTCACCAGCATCCGCTGCGGCATTCCCGAATACAGGTTTGACCTCGAAAAAATGGTCCAGATTCTGGTTGATGACAAACGCAAAAACCCCAGCAACTACTCGCTCGTCATCCTCTCCGAAGGTGCCGAGTGGCAGGGCTATCAGGTCGTTCAGTATGGAGAGGCTGATGCCTTCGGTCACCGTAAAAAGCTGAACGTCGGCGAAGTGTTTGCCGATGAGCTAAAGAAGCGTACCAGGGAAGAAACTATCGTCAGCGATCTGACCTACGACCTTCGCTCTGGCGCTCCGGATTTTGTCGACAAAATGGTCGCAACCACCTTCGGCAATATGGCTCTCGATGCCGTCGTTGAAGGCAAGAGTGGCTTGATGACTGCAATCGTCAATGGCTGCTACACGATGAGCCCGATCCCGGATCCCAAACTAGGCCCCCGTAAAGTGGAGCTCGGTATGATGTACAACACCGAACGCTTCCGTCCCAACTACGCCAACAAGCTGGGCCTGCCCATCTTCCTCACCCATCCCTAATCTTGTTTGACTGGATTCAAAACCGATTGCGACGGGGGCAGCCCACCAAAGCTGCCCCCGTTGCTGATTTGGCAGAAATCCGCCAAAGTTTCGAACAGGCCGCTGGCGATGAGGAACACTTCCCTTCCACCATCGATCCCCGTATCTATCACGTCCAGTTGATCTCTCGCTTCTTCGGAAACATGAATCACAAATTGACACTCGACGCCGGCTGTGGCAAAGGCCGTTTTGCCCGCGTCCTCCAGGATCAAAACCCCAACGCCCACATCGTCGCTCTCGACCTCGCTCTCGCCATGCTCGCCCATGCCGGGCCCCCACTTTTACCCTGCTGTGGCACCCTCACGCAATACCCATTCCGAGATGGCTCCTTCGATTTTGTCTATGCGACCGAGAGTCTGGAGCACGCCGTCGAAATCGAAGCTGCCGTCGCAGAGCTCTGCCGGGTATTGAAGCCCGGCGGCAGACTCGTCATCATCGACAAGAATGTCGAACATTGGGGCCGCTTCAAGACCCCACGATGGGAACGCTGGTTTGGCCGCCAGGAAATGCAGCAGATGCTCGAAAAGAATTGCCGAGAAGTATCCAGCGACTTCATCTCCTATTGGGAAGATGTCGAGCCCGATGGATTGTTTCTTGCCTGGAAAGCAGTGAAGTAGTCTATCCTGCGAGTTCCATCGCGATTGGCAATTCTACTTGGGCTTTTGCCCCGGGAAACAGAAACTGCAGCATATGCGGAGCCCTCGCCGCCCAGGCCTTTTCGTCATGGCCGCCATTGGGGTCTTCGTAATAAAAAAGATTGATCCCTGATTTCCAGCCCTTGCGCACCAATACATCACGCAATAGCCGCACATCACGCAGAGTCGCCCGCGGGCTCGATCCCTCATGCCCACCCACATCCAGCCAGATCTTCGCCCGGTGCTTATGCGTCACAGACACAATCTTGCGCAGGATCATTCGATAATCCCACCATACCGATGGAGACATCACCGCCAACTTTCCAAACACTTCCGGATAGCGGATGCCAAGGTAAATGGTCACCAGCCCGCCCAGCGAACTACCGCCCAGGCCAGTATTTTTCGCGCCCGGCAACACTCGGTACTGATGCTCCACAAATGGCAGCACTTCCTCCACCAGCATCCGGCCATACAGTGCTGCCTGCCCGCCAAAATTGTTCTGGGGGTTCCGGCTTGGCGTGAATTCATCCACGCGCCGGTCCCCGCCATGCGGGATTCCAACCAGGATCAGGTCCTGCACCCGCTCCGCCTCCATCAACTGCAGCGCCGTCTCACCAATCTGCCAATAATTCCCCGGTACAAAGGCTGTATGAGCTTCAAATACATTCTGCGCATCATGAAAATACATCACCGGATAGCGCCGCTGTGGATTCTCGTCGTAACCCGCAGGCAGGCAAACAACCAACTCCCGATTCCCCGCAAGGATGCGGGAACTGAAGTCGCTTCTCTTATGCAGCTTGCCCTGAAGACCGATCAACATCTTTCTCCTCCCATCTTCTCATCGAATTGAAACTGAATTCCATCTCCGGATTCGCATAAAATGATAAGTCTTGAGCCGAACCTTTTGATTTCCTGCGCGTACCTATTGAAGTAAGGAGTCGAAAGCATGGTCCTTGAGACAAAACCCATGGAAGAGACAAGCCACGAAGTTACCCAACTCTTGCAAAGTTGGTCGCACGGCAACCGTCAGGCAATGGCGGATTTGCTCCCGCTCGTCTACGACGAACTTCGCCGCCTTGCCTCCAGCCACATGCGTTTTGAAGCTCCTGGCCATACTCTGCAAGCGACGGCGCTCGTCCACGAAGCCTATATGAAGCTCATCCAGCAGCGCGCAGTGAACTGGCAGAGCCGCGCACATTTCTTTGGCATCGCCGCTCAGATGATTCGTCGCATTCTGGTCGATCACATCCGTGCAACTCGCGCCCAAAAACGCGGGTCTGGATTCGTCGCCTTATCGCTCGATGAAGCAATCGGCGTACCTGAAAAACGAAACTGGGAAATTCTGGCCCTCGATGACGCACTAAAGACTCTCGCGAAAGTCGATCCTCAACAGGCTCGCATTGTCGAGTTGAGATTCTTTGCCGGCCTTTCCATTGAGGAGACGGCCTCCATTGTTGGTGTTTCTCCCGCTACGGTCAAGCGGGATTGGGTAAGCGCCAAAGCCTGGCTCTTCCGCGAATTATCGAGAACCAAAGGCAGCGATAGCATAGGGACGTGAAAGAGCGCTGGGATCAGGTCAAGCAGATTCTCCACGATGCTTCGGAACTCCCGTCGGCTTCGCGCCAGACTTTTGTTCACCAAGCAGCCAACGGCGATCCGGAACTCATCGCGGAAGTAGAAAGCCTCCTCCTCAGCTTGGATAACGCATCTGAATTTCTTGAAGACGCGCCTGTTCAGCTCAGCGGCTTCGGCGACTCTCTCGCCGGTCGCTGGATTGGCGAGTATCGAATTGAAAAACTGATTGCCAAGGGAGGCATGGGCAGTGTTTATCTCGCCACCAAGCAGATGGACGGCGTCCCGATGCAGGTCGCTCTCAAGTTGATCCGCTATGCGGGGGATCATGACTATCTGACTCGGCGCTTTCGACTGGAGCGTCAGATCCTCGCTCGCCTCACCCACGAAAACATCCTTCGCCTTACCGACGGGGGCGTCAGCGCAGACGGGCTGCCCTACATCGTGACGGAATTCCTCGACGCCCAAAATCTGGAACATTGGCTCACGAACGAACAGCCAACGCTTTCAACCCGTCTCAAGGTTTTTCAGAGGATCTGCGATGGCGTTGCGTACGCCCACCGCAACCTGATTGTGCACGGTGACATCAAGCCGAGCAACATTCTCATTACTCGCAGCGGCATTCCAAAACTCGTCGATTTCGGAATCGCTCGCCTGCTGAGCAAACAGGATGACGGCGAAGTCGGGTCCGGGGATTTGACGATTACAATGACTCCCGCGCTTACACCATGGTGGGCAAGTCCGGAACAGTTGCGCGGGGAGCCGCTCTCGATGGAGAGCGATTGCTATGCACTGGGCCGCATCCTGTTTCTCCTCCTCTGCGGTCAAAAGCCCTTCGACTTTACGGGGCTCGGAACACAACAGATTCTCGACATGCTCAGGCACCAGCCGCCTCCCAAACCCAGCAGCTTGACGGGAGATGCGCGTATCGCAGGCGATCTCGATAACATTGCTGTCAAGGCCCTGGAATTCGAACGCGATCACCGCTACCGCAGTGTCGATGCCCTCAGTGACGACATCGGCCGGCACCTTGCCATGCTTCCTGTCTCGGCTCGCCCACAGACATGGAGCTACCGTCTGCAAAAATTTGTTCGCCGTAACAAAGGTCTCGTCGCTGTTGTTTCCACTGCAAGTCTGGCGCTGCTGCTTGCTCTTGGTTTCGCCTTTTATCAGGCCCGGCAAGCGCGTAAGAACTACGAAAGTTCCCGCGAACGTCTCGAGCAGTTGCGAGCTCTGGCCAATTCGCTGGTTTTCGAAGCGGACAGGGAGTTGGTCAAGTTGCAGGGCGCAACTCCTGTGCGTGCACGCCTTGTGAAGAGTGCGCTCAGTTATCTCGATAAAATGGCAAATCAGGACAACTCCGACCCCCGCATGGCAGAAGAACTCGCCGATGCCTATGAAAAAATCGGTGACATTCAGGGGCAGCCAGGGGCGACCAATCTTGGACAGACCGCGCAATCACTCGAAAGCTACCGCAAGAGCGAAGCGATTCGAGAGGCCATACGACGCGACGCAAAAAAAGCACCTGATTTTATTAGGGCCAGTGATCATCTCGCCCAGATCTATGTGCGCATCAGTGCCTCGTTGCGTGCGGTCGGAGATGTGAATGGAGGGCTCAGCTATGAACGAAAAGCTCTCGGAATCCGCCAGGCGCTTTTCGAGGGGGACCCTGAAAATCTGTCTTTCAAGCGAGCCATGGCCTCGAGCCTTACAACATTGAGTGGCAGTCTTTCGCAGTTAGGTGACTACCAAGGCGTTCTCGAAACCAGGCGCGAAGCCTTGAAGATGCACGAAGAAATCGTGGCCCGCGATCCGGGTGAGCCCGCAGACTTGCGCTCCCTGGCCTTGGCTCTCGCCAGAATGGCATCTATCGAGATGCATGAGAATGCCATCAAAGAAAGTCTAGCCCACTATCAGCGGGCACTCGACATTGATCGGCGTCTGCTTGAGCGTGATCCCGGCAATGTCCAGTTTCAGCTCAGTGCGGGCTGGTCCCATGCCAATTACGCGCTAATTCTGCATCGCATGGGAAAGGCGGCCGAAGCCCTCGAACAATATCAGGTGTCTCGCGGATTATTACTGCGTGTTGCTCAGGCAGACACGCGTGATGTCCGAAGCAAAACTTTGCTTGAAACCAATCGTGTTCATACTGCCCAGGTCCTGCTCAGTCTTGGTAGAGTCACCGAAGCACTCTCCTTTGCTCAAACAGCTCTCGGCGGGCGCCTGCGGTTGGCAGAACAGAATCGCTCGAACGCCGGGGCCGAGGGAGAAGTTGCTGAAGCCTATGCCGCGCTTGGTCAGTGTTATGTCGCCTTGCGCCAAACTGCCAAAGCAAGAGAGTCCTTTCAGACTGCACAACAATTGCTTGAGGATTTGATTCGGTCAGAACGCGCGAATGCTGCGATGAAAGATGATTTGGCTTCAGTGCGTAAAGAACTGAGCACCTTGAGTTTAAGAGTCCAGTGATGAGGATGGTGGGCGCGCAGGGACTCGAACCCCGGACCCCCTCGGTGTAAACGAGGTGCTCTAACCAACTGAGCTACGCGCCCGTAACAACTACGGCAAGTTTCAGTCTAACATCGACCAATGGCATACGATAGGTGCTGGGACCAGAGATGAATTTGTGCACGCAGTTTTTGGTAGTAGGGTGTATGGGCGTGCTGCCTCTGCTTTCCTCGTGCCAGAGCAAATCGGTTGAGGCCCGCGGCTACGAAGATGTTTCCTTGAGCGGTGTGGCCACCATGCGGCTGCCGGCACAGTTCAAGAAAATCCAGAATCCGCCGCCTTCTCTTCGGCCCACCTTCATTCCCCAATTCCTCGGCGATACCGCAGGTGACCCGATGGATCAGAACTTCTGGGCACTTACCCACGCTTTTGCTTTTCGCGAGTCCCAAGGCCCTTCCGGTGTCATCGAAGCGCCCGCATTGCTGGTTGTGAGTCGTCTGGCAGACGCACAGTCCTTCTCTTCAGCGCAGATCTACTACGAGGCTTCAGTCCGTTACTCTCCAGATTCCCGCTGGCAGTCCGCAAAGCGGCTCGACTGGAAACCTCAGCATCCATCCAAAAGCCTCAGCTTTTTCAAGGCAGTACTCGAAGCTGGCAAGAGCGGTTCTGCGGTTCTGGTTATGGCAGATAGAGAAGCCCTTTTGCAAGTAATGCTATTGGGAACAAATGAAGTACTGACCGACGCCGCTGCCCTCCAGGTTATGCATGATTTGCGTGCCAGCTACAAAGTCACCCAGTCCCTCGATGACTATTTTCATCAAACCAGCAAAGCCGTTCAATCTTTGGCCGAATCGCGTCGGAAAAATTATCTTGGCTTGCTTGAGACTCTGCAGAGGGAAGAGCTCGACTATACTCCTACACCGCGAGTGGTCGTCTTCAATCCCAATCTTGCAGGTCAGTTTTGGTGGCCCGTCTTTGACCGAAGCGGAGTGCCCGTGCACTTTGCGATCGCCGGACGCTTGGGCGACCTCCGTCAGGAGGAGTCTCTTCCCTGGAAGAAACTCGAAGACTTATTTGACGGCATGCGGCTTTGTGAAGTGCACACGAAAGAAGTCAAAGCCCGGCAGTGGAAGTCCCTCAGTGGATCTGGTGCTGTGACTCCTCGCACTCAGTCTCTCCTGCTAGATACAGGCTGGATTGCACAAGGAGAGGGAGAGGCAAGACAGGCATTTGCGACTCTCGAATTTTCGTTTTCGACATCAATCCCCAATCTCTCGCTATGGCTGAATGCGCTTGAATCTACGGGCAAGCAGGCCGAAGCCAATGGACTCATCGCCCCGGCAGCAAGGCCTTAAGGTCTCAAAGCGAACGAGCGAAAAGTACGGTCCACACGGTTACAACAAACGCGTGCGCGACCATAGCGGCCTTCATCGACTTCGCTCGCTCGAAAGCCAGACCGTAGAAGATACCAGCCACGGCTGCCAGCAGTGCAAATCTCCAGTTGGGGAAGCTACGAAACGGAAGATGAACTGCTCCAAAAGCCATGCTGGAAACGATGATTCCGGGCCATCTTCCCAGCCCGTGAATCAGTGTCTGTTGTAGCACGCCTCGAAAGAAAAACTCCTCCCCATAAGCCACAAATAGCAGGACGCCAAAGAAGGTGGCAACAGTGAGAAAAGGCATCATCCACAATTCAACCTTGGGCAACTGAAAGCGCAGAACCTTAAAGTAGAAGCCAATCGGAAGCATGATTGCAAGAAAGTAGAGAAACTGCTGTATGCCGACGATCCAGTCGCGCCGCTTCGGCCAAAGCCCAAAGCCAGCAACCTTCCATTTGCGGGGAAACAAAAATATCGCAATTCCAATGCGAAGCCACAATAGCTTGTTGAGCGAGTTTAGTTTCGGCCCACCTGCAGGAGATGGAAACAACCCCTCAAACCAGGGCAGCAGGATGAACGCCGCCAACAGTGCGAGCAGTAGGAGATCCGCCATTGGGCGCTGGGGTAGTAGCAAATACCAAAGACAAACGATTCCGAGTGCGACGGCCACCAGCGAGAGATCCGTTGGCACGATGCCTTGGGCGGCATTCAAAAGCAGAATCGGCAACAGGCCACTCAACCAGATGAGCCCACATTGCAGCCAGCGATCAAGCGCGGCAAAACGCCGCTCGAAGGCTGGCCAGGCAGGCAGAAAATAGAAAATTGCCTCAAGCAGCAGGCCGGGCAGGAGCAGCCAGGGAATTGTCATTCGGATTTTGCCTGATCTTCTTGCCGCTGGTAGTAGAGCATTACAAGCAGAAGCAGGATCGCGCTCAGCGTGACCGTGCAAAGCAGTCCGCCTTCGGGGCCATAGGCACCCCCTGTCCATACGGGGTCGAGCCGCCATTCCACCGTGAAGGGAACTACGGGAATATTCAGGCCGCTGACGTTCAGGCCAAACAGGATCGTACTGAGGTTCCAGCCGAGATGCACGCCCACCGCTGCCCACAGGTTTCGCCGCAGTGCAACAACCATTCCGATGACGCACCCCGCCAGAAACGTATTGGCTATCGTGAATTCGTTTGCGCCCCGGTTGTTGGCGTGTAGCGCCGCAAAAGCTCCGCTCGTAAGAACTAGTGCGCCCAGTAAATGCATTGGCTGCACCAGGCTCTGAAACGCATAACCCCGCATCAGCAGTTCTTCACTCAAGGCGGCGAAGGCAAGCAAAAGGAGCAGCACTACAAGCCCGTAGGGGCCTTTGATTTTCGTTTCAGCAGCAGCAAACTTCCCAAGTCCCATCAGGAGTGGCGGGGCAACCACAAGCGCCAGGCTAAAGGCACCCCAAAGGATTGCAAGCAGGCCTTCCTTCAAGTCCTTCCGCCGCAGCCTCAGGCCGAGCTCAGACAGTTTAGCCTGGTGCACATAGTGCAGCAATAGCGCCGAGATCAGCAGACACATCAAGAGAGAGGGGATCGCCATCAACAGGTTTGCACCCAGCCGCCTCGGCATCGGAATCCATTGGCCAAGCGGTTCAAATGCCAGGCCCAGAAGGATTGAGCTTGTACCCATGGCGAGCAACGCACCAAAGCTGCGCATCAAGGCTGCCACAGCCAACAGCCCTCGCAATATCCAGCCATCAGGCAGAGCGGGCTGATGCGGTTGGTCGTAAAGCACTTTTCCCAAACCTAACACAGCGCTATTCTTTGAAGCACAGCCATGAATCCAGATGTGGAAAAGTACCTTGCCCGTTGGGTCGGCACAGGACTCATCGATGAGTCCGCCGCACACCGCATTCGCGAATTCGAATCCAGCCAGGCGCCTACTGAAAAGACCCGTTGGGCGGCTTCGATCGCCTGGGGTCTGGGGGCCCTGCTGATTGGTGCCGGAGTGATCTCATTCGTGGCCTCCAACTGGGATGGCCTGTCGCCCACGGCCCGAATGCTGCTCATTGTTTTCATGACTGCGGGCTTTCATGTCGCAGCTGCTTTTTTCAGCAATTCACCTTCTTTGCGTCTTTCTCTCCATGGCGTGGGCACGGCTTGCCTTGGCGCAGGCATCGCGCTGGCCGGGCAGGTCTTCAATCTTGCCAGTGGCTGGAACGGCTGGATGCTGCTCTGGGCCATTGGTGCCGCAATTGGCTATTGGCTGATCCGCGACTGGCTTCAACTGTTGCTGGTCGCCTTGCTGCTCCCGCTTTGGATGACTTCCGAATGGAGTGTGCGCGGCCCGAAAAGCCATGACGAGCTGCCTCTCCTTTGCTTCTGGACTGGGCTTGCCCTGCTCTATTTTCTCAGTCACTACCGCCCGCTCGTCTGGCTTGGAGGCCTGGGCTTGATCCCCATGACCCTGGTGATTCTAATCCTCGGCGACATGCGCCGTGGCCGCAATCTTCAGACACCGGTCGAGGCCTACTGGGCGTTTCTTGTCGTGATTGTGATGCTTGCGCTGTTAGGCTATCGAGTCTTCGGAGGCTTCAACATTCGTGGGTTTTCAGCCATTGCCGCAGTCGCGCTGCTCAGCTTCGGAGGCAATGAAGTCGGAGGCTGGATGCTCTACCTGGTGCTCGGAATTGCCTTTGCCGCACTTTCTGCCTGGGGTGTTGCTGAGCAGCGCGTGGAACTGGTAAATGTCGGAATTGTCGGATTCGCAACCACAGTCTTGATCTTCTATGTGTCGCATGCAATGAGCCTGCTTGGCTCTTCGATCGGGCTGATCGCTCTGGGGATCCTGATGCTCGGCGGCGGCTTTGCCCTCGAAAAGATGCGCCGCAGGCTGGTGCTCCAGGCAGGAGAAACTCACCAATGAAACGCAGTCTTCTGGTTGCCCTCGTACATGCCCTGCTCGTCTTATTGGTCTGGGGCAACTATGAATTTGAAAAGAACACGCTGCCGCGAGCCTGGACCAAAACCGGCCCGTTTGATCCCTACGATCTGTTGCGGGGCAGATACGTGCGCTTGGCCGTGCTGGCACAGGCAGACGTTTCGACTCTCGATGAAAGAGGCTATCAACGCCAGGGGCAACTGTTTGTTGAAGACGGCCAACTCCATATCCGCAAGGCCGATTGTTGCCAGACCTTCGGACTAGCAACAGGCCAACCTGGTTACGTGAGGCTTCAGGCACCCGCATCCTTCTTCATTTCACAAGCAGTGGAAGACCCCAGCAACCTGAAAGCGGGTGAAGAGTTATGGGTCGAAGTAAGTATTCCGCCGAAGGGGCCAATGCGGCCATTGCACCTCGCCCGCAAGACGAAAGATGGCACCTGGATTCCGCTTTACTGATCTTGTCGGGCAAGGGGGAAAAAGAAGTTCATGGCAATCGACATGGGAAAAAGGAGGCACACAATAGCAAAGCAGACGACAAGGGCTTGTCCTAGAATCGAGTATCGATAGAGCTGCGGAAACAGCGACATGAACACATAAAAGAGGCAGACTTGCCATGCGAAAAGCTGCAACGAACATCGTCCCATGGCAATGAAAATCCTCCCCTGTCTGGCCAGCCGCTGCAACGGTTCGGGCACCAGCCACAAGAAGGCTACCCAAAGGTAAAGGTTCAACAACACCAGCGGCCCAAGGCTTGCCCTCTCCATCCACCATGCAGGAATTGCCTGCGAGAAGGCTTCAAGCCCAAACACTTCAGAATGCCGCAACAGGAACAGCGCGACCATGCAGCCGAACAGACTCAGGTTTAGCGCCTTCGTGTCCTGCGGCCGTTCAATGGGTTGGGTGTGCTGGCGGAAGCCAAGATAGAGCGCGCCAACAAAAAGAAACTGCCAGCCAGCAGTTTTGAAGGCCATCGTAAAGGGAGGAAGATCGATCGAAATGCCGGTCTGCGTCACTAGCCAGAGTAGGAAGCTGGGAACAAATATTGCCTTGAGGTGCCCGGCCTGAAAACGCCGCAACAGCCAGGGAGCCCAAAGCAGGAAGAAGACATACATCGGAAGAAAATCGAGCAACGGAGCGCTTGGATAAAACAATGCGGCGTGACCCAGCGCCATCCATGGGCTGGACACCGCCTCTTCGATTTCCCTCCCGAAGGGCGAGACTAGATTCGGCCAAAACCGGGCGAGGCATACTGCCATGGCGGATAAGGTCAGGTGCAGTGCATAAATCAGGGCAGCCCTCTTCCAGACTTTGTAATAGACGCGACGGGGGTTTATGTCTGCAAGAAAGCGGGATAGGTGCTTGCCGACAGCAAAGCCAGAGAGAAAGACAAAGATGGCTGCGGCGCAGAAGAACCCAAAGGGACGGTAGGTAAACAGGGCCAACCAGTGATTTCGCAGATGGTCGATCATCATCAGGGGCAAGCAAAGACCACGAACAAAATCGATTGTCAAATCGCGCGAATTAGCCTCCGCTTGCATATAGGACCAACAGTTCTATCGGCCATTTTTTGCCCGGCATGGCTGGAGGAAAAGCTCAATTTCGATCCAGGTATTACTTAGAACTGAGATTGAAACCCCGGATGGAACATAATCAAAGTGGAACTACATCCCTTTTCATACCTATGGAACTAATCACCCCTTTTCGAATTGACGGCAAAGTTGCGCTCATCACTGGCGGCGCAAGCGGTATTGGCGAATGCACCGCCAGGGCATTCAGCCAGGCTGGTGCGAGTGTAATCGTCGCCGACATTGATACCAAGAAGGCAGAAGCACTTGCCGCCGAATTACCAGGCAGCCGCGCGATGCATTGCGATATCACCAGTGAGGAGTCTGTAAAGCACGTACTGCAACAGGTACCGCACCTCGACATCCTTGTGAACAATGCGGGCATTGGCCTCGTAGGTGGAGTCACGGAGACGGAACTCTCCGATTTCGAGCGCGCCTTCAAGGTAAACGTGACGGGCATGTTTCTGGTGACCAAGCACGCGGTGCCTTTACTGATTGCCAGCCACGGCTCGATTGTGAATATTGGCAGCGTTGCTGGCCTGATTGGGGTGCGCCGACGATTCGGTTATTGTGCAACCAAGGGTGCAGTCGTTGCGATGACGCGGCAGCTGGCCGTAGATTACCCAACTGAATTCCGGGTGAATTGCATCTGCCCCGGCACAGTGGACACCCCCTTTGTTGACGGCTATCTCGACAAGTATCACAAGCATGAAAAGGAAAAAGTGCGGGCCGAACTGGACCAGCGCCAACCGATCGGACGCCTGGGCAAACCGGAAGAGATTGCACACCTCGCTCTTTACCTATCGTCACAGGAAGCTGCATTCGTCAACGGCAGCGTCATCAATATTGATGGTGGCTGGACCGCTGCCTAGTCGCCGAAAGGATAGCCTATGAAGTTTTTACTTTTTTTGTCATTCACTCTGTTCGCGCAGGATCCACCGCCGGTTACCTTCAAGGCGGATGTTGTGGCAAAGAGCACCAAGGCCGTGAATTACCGTCACCGCATGGGCGCAACTCTAGTCGATTTCAAAGGGACTGCGGTGATGCCGCAGGCAATCGGCAAAGCAAAGGTAGAAAGCAAGGCGGGCCGCATCGAGATTGATTTCGAAATCAAAAATCTCGAAGGGGCTACCAAGTTCGGCAACGAGTATCTGACTTATGTCCTTTGGGCGATAACGCCCGAAGGACGGCCTCAGAACCTGGGTGAAATTCAACTTTCAAACGGCAAAGGTAAATTGAGCGTCACGACGGAATTTCAGGCCTTTGGGCTGATCGTGACAGCCGAGCCCTACTTCGCTGTCACGATGCCGAGCGACCTGATCGTAGCTGAGAATGAGCTGCGGCAAGATACGCTTGGGCGCTTTGAAACGATTGATGCAAAGTACGAGTTGCTGCAGCGCGGCGAATACGCGAAGATGGCAAACCCGATCGGGATGAAAATTGACCCGAAGGTGCCGCTTGAGCTTTATCAGGCACGTAACGCTCTCTTGATTGCCAAGAGCGTCAAGGCAGACAAATACGCTCCGGACGTAATGCTAAAAGCAGAAGCCAGCCTGAAGCAAGCCGAGGAATATCAGCTGCGCAAGCGCGAGGCCAAGCCGACCGCAATGATGGCTCGCGATGCAGTGCAGCGGGCAGAAGACGCAAGGGCCGTGGCGGTCAAGCGTGCGGAAGAAGAGAGGCTCGATGCCGAGCGGGAAGCCGCTGCCGCTCGTGAAGCTAAAGCTAAGAAAGCGACCGAAGAGGAAGCCCGGATGCGGGCCATTGCCGAAGACCAGCAGCGTCAAACCGAGGCGCAACGCAAACTCGAAGAGACTCGTCGAATCAGTGCCGAACTGGAACGGGCGAAGGCTGAGGCCGAGAGCCTGAGGGCACAGGCCGCGCGTGATGCCGAAGAGCGGCGGCGCATTGAAGCCGAGATGGCCTCAACCAAACTCCAGCAGGAACGGATCGTCCTAGAAGAAGCCCGCCGCAGGGCGGTAGAGCAGGAAGAGGCTGCGCGTAAGGCTCTCGAAGCATCGCAAGCGCTGACGGCAAAGGCAGAGCTTGAAAAAGTTGCGTTGCGAGAGCGGCTCTTTGCGCAATTCAATCAAGTGCTTGAAACACGCGATTCCGACCGCGGACTCGTTGTGAACATGGGCGATTTATTGTTCGATGTGGGCAAGGCGACGCTACGCCCGGACGCTCGCGAGAAGCTGGCGCGGTTGTCTGGACTAGTGTTGGCGCATCCCGGCCTGAAGCTTGAAGCAGAGGGGCACACGGATGCAACTGGAAGTGATTCCCTGAACCAGCGCCTGAGTGAACAGCGGGCCGAGGCGGTGCGCTCCTATCTTGAGACACAGGGGATTGCAACTGCGAACCTGACTGCACAAGGCTTTGGCAAGACCGTGCCGATCGCCGACAACACAACTGCCAAGGGGCGGCAGCAGAATCGCCGGGTGGAGATTGTCGTTTCTGGTGAAGTGATCGGAACGAAGCTGACTGCTTCTCCTGCTCCAGCTCTGCGTTAGAGCGATTTCTGAGCAAGGTGCAAGGCTACGATACCGGCGTCAAAATAGCGGAACGATACTTCGCCAAAGCCCTGTTCGCGCATCATTTTAGCGAGCAGCGGCGCATCGGGGAATCGGGAGACGCTTTCGGGCAAGTACTGATAGGCGTCGCCCTGGCCTGAGACGAGGCGGCCCATCGGGTCCATCACCCAGCGATTCCAGCCTTTCATAAAGCCCCTCACGAAGCTATTGGGAGGCTGAGTGAATTCGAGGATGGCGAGCCTGCCGCCAGGCTTGAGGACACGGAGCAATTCGTCGAGGCCGGCACGATAGTTCACGAAGTTACGAAAACCGAAACCGATGGTGATGAGGTCGAGGCTGTTGTCCCTGAGGGGGAGATGAAGTCCGTCGGCTTCGATGAGTGGAGCTCCTGATTTTGCCTGGGTCAGGACCAGCATCGGGAAGCAGAAGTCCGCACCGAGGTAGCGGGCGGGGGTGGCGGATTCGAGGGCGACAAGCAGATCGCCCGTACCGCAACAAAGATCGAGGACCCTACTTTCGGGCTGGATCCAGGGCTTCAGGATTCTTGCAGTACGCCAGCGCCAAAGGCGATCCACCTGAAAGCTGAGGATACGATTGAGCAGGTCATAGCGTGGGGCAACGCGGGCGAACATATCGCGGACCCAGGCGGAGGATTCGGCCTCGGTAAAGTCGGGCTTGGGTTTGGTACCGCTGCTTGCCATTTAGTTGGCCGCAAGAGCAGCCGAGCTTGCTTTGTGGATCAAGCCGGTATCGATGCCTGTGACGACCTTTACTTCGCCGATGCTGGTGGGCAGCACGAAGTGAACTTTGCCATGCAGCGTCTTTTTGTCGGATGCGAGGCGTGCCAGTAGCGAATCTGCCGAGATGCCCTCGAGACTTGGGATCGGACCGTAGAGCCGGATGCAACTGAGGATAGAGTTGCAATCCGCGAGTGGAAGCGTGTTGGTCAAGTGGGCCAGGTGGGTAGCGGCGTTCATGCCGAAGGCAACTGCCTCACCGTGCAGGAAGCGGGTGTATTGGGTTTCTGCTTCGAGAGCGTGGCCGATGGTATGGCCGAAGTTCAGGATGCGCCGGAGGCCACCTTCTTTTTCGTCGGCGGTGACGACCTCACACTTGATTCTGACGCTTTCACAGATGACCGATTCGACGAGCTCAGGGTCTTGGCTGAGGATGTCAGCCGACTGCAAGGCCATTTGATCGAAGAGGGTCCGGCTGCGGATGACACCGCACTTTAGTACTTCGAAGAGGCCCGCGCGGTATTCGCGTTCGGGAAGAGTGCGCAACACCTCGGGGTCGATAAGGACCGCGAGCGGCTGGTGAAAGCTGCCGATGAGGTTCTTGCCGGAAACGAGATTGACACCGGTCTTGCCGCCGACGGCTGCGTCAACCTGCCCGAGTAGAGTTGTCGGGATCTGAAGAACAGGCACGCCGCGCAGAAAAATGGCCGCGAGGAAGCCGGCGACGTCGGTGACGATACCGCCGCCAAACCCGATGACCAGGCTGGCACGATCTGCACCTTGGGCCATCATTTGTTCGGCCAGCGCCTCTACCTGACTCATGCGTTTGT
>JANXLY010000110.1 GCA_025354885.1 Acidobacteriota bacterium
ACGTTTGGCGACGCTCCATTTGCAGTGAGCGCGACGGCCAGCTCAGGGCTGGCAGTGAGTTTCGCGGCTGCGGGACCTTGCACGTTGGCGGGCAACATGGTGACGCTGACGGGCGTTGGCAGTTGCACTATTACGGCGAGCCAGGCAGGGAACACGAACTACAGCGCAGCGCTCAATGTGGGGCAGCCGTTCACGATCGGCCAAGCGAGCCAGACGATCACGTTTGGAGCGCTGTCGAACAAGACATTCGGCGATGCTCCGTTTGCTGTGAGCGCGACGGCCAGCTCAGGGCTGGCAGTGAGCTTCGCGGCTGCGGGACCTTGCACGGTGGCGGGCAACATGGTGACTTTGACGGGCGCAGGGTCCTGCACGATCACAGCTACTCAGCCGGGGAGTGCGAGCTACAACGCTGCTCCGGTTGTGAGTCAGGCCTTAGTTATTGGAAAGGCTACAGCAACCATTATTGTGAGCGTATCGAGTCCAATAACTTACGACGGGACGCCCAAGTCGGCCATCGTGACCACGGTGCCGGCCTCACTGCCTGTTTCGACGACATACAACGGAGTGGCAACACTCCCGGTAAATCCCGGTATCTACATTGTTGATGTCACGATCACCCACATCAACTATCAAGGCCACGCCACAGGAACGCTTCAGATTGCGGGTGTTCCTACCGGTTCTGGCGTGGCGGTTACGCCGAAAGACACGACTTCCGGCACTAGCCCCATTAGTATTACGTTTGGCACCGTCACCTCGCCGGGTACAGCGACTTTGACCACATCCGGAACTGGGCAGCCGCCGCCTGCCGGCTTCAAACTGGGCGCACCGCCAACCTACTATGAACTGACCGTTACGGCCGGATTTAGCGGGACGGCAACTCTTTGCATCAATTACAGCGGCTCCAGCTACAACAATCCGTCCAGTCTGAAACTGAACCACTATGAGGGTGGAAGCTGGGTGGACGTTACGACTTCGAATAACACGGTGACGCAAATCATCTGCGGGGTAGTCACTTCGTTTTCTCCATTCGCGATCATGGAGCCGACCTTTTCTAAGGCCACAATCCAGGTCTTTGGCGCGCTGCATTCTGTTGGTAACGGCAACTATCCCGGTGCGACGAAGACCGCCCTGCCTTTGGAACTGAGAGTCTTCGACAAGGCCAATGTTGCCAACATGGATCCTAAGGATTTCGCAACGCTGTGGGAAACTGGGACTCCGCTTAGCAGTCGATACGTCTCCTTGACGGGCCCGACCACGGTTTCGGTTGGTGCGGGTCTGACCAATCTCTATACGATCGTGTTGCCTGCTAGTGATCCGGCCAACACCGCGATAGGCAGCGGTAGTTACCTGGTGATCGGGAGAGCGAGCATCGGGACACCAAGTCCGGTTTTCGTTTTCCCGGGCAGCCCGACCGATCCTCTTTCGCCGGGCAGCACAAGCCAGAAGTATCTGCAAGTGATCAAGAATGGCGCAGGGAAATTGGTTCCAGCTACTACGTCGGCGGTGCCTGGTTCTCTCCTTCTGATCGCGGAGCCTGCATATTTTGAGTTCACCAGTGACACAGAACTCGTGCCGATTGTATACGAATCGGTAGAAGGTGTCTGGCGGTCGGTTGTACAGGCAGATCCCCCGGAAGGTTTCGTGGCGACACCTGGTGCCCTGCAGGCGAATGTGACGGATAACACTCTGCAGGCCGTACAATTTTCGATAAAGGATGTGGGTAGCGACTGGACTAAAACAAAGCTAACCCACAGACTGAATCACAACGGTCGGGATATCACAATCGTGTCCGAGCCGAAAATGATAAACAAGCAGAAGAAATAGTTTGGATGGAGCATCATCTCTGGGGAAGTGGGCAGTTAAGTCGCCTGCATCCCTTAAGAAGTGGAGTAATCGCTCACGGCTTAAAGCTTCGCCAAGGACAACCGTTTCTAAACGCGCGCAATGCTCATACCTAGGTCTCAAATATGTTCCGCGGTTGAAGCGAGCCCTTCGATTCATCGCCAGCGCGCACAGGTGGAAATGTCTGACCGCCGCACTGGGCGATGAGATTGGCAAAAGGACCAGAGATGCGCTGGAATCAGTTATGACGCCCCCGCGTGCGGCCAGTCGGCCAATACCACCAGGACTGACCTCGACGTAAATTGATCGATAGTCTGTGTGAAGCAAGTTGTCCGTAATGCGGCAACCCATCTTTCCGCCCGCACCGAAAATAGCAACAGATATGCTCATAGAGCATTAGTCTAATGTGATGAGTGTTCCACGATCTATCGGGTTCGCAACGCTTATTGCCAGAAATGAATCACTGAATTCTGGCGCTTGCCCGGTTTTCAGGATGGTTTACGCGCTCGATCCCTGTACTCGCGCGGGGCCATGCCAACGACGCGGCGAAACACGACTCCAAAGTAGCTCTGATTGCAGAAGCCTACGTCCTGTGTGATCGTAGCTATGGAAAGGTTGGTTGTAAGCATCAAGTGCTGCGCTCTGCTGATGCGAAAGCGATTCAGATGCGACACAAATGCCTGCCCTGTTACTCCGCGGAAAAAGCGCATGAAATGCGATTTACTCATCACGAGCATTTTGGCAGCTTGTTCCACCGATATATTCTCAACGAAGTGGTGATCAACATACTCGAAAAGTGGCTGCAGCCGCAAGAGGTCGCGGCTCTTCTTCACGAGGGATTCAGCAGTTGTCACATTGCTTTCGTAATGGTTCATTAGAAGCACGAGGATCATTTTGAGGCAGGTTTTCATTGCCAGTTGTGAGTGTGGCGAATGACTCGTTGTCTGATCGTGAATACTCCGGATGAGATCGAGCACCTGAGCTGGAACTCCGGTATTTGCCGGGACACCATGCGGAAAACCGCGGCCCTGGATTTCAAAGGGCAACAGATACTCAGAGCCTTCGCTGGTTGCGTTCAGGATGAGACTGGGGTGGAAGTAGAGAACGACGGCCCTCACGCTGGGCGAGAGATATTCCTGAATGCCATGATAGATCTGATTTTTGATGAGGAAAAGATCGCCCTGATTGACCTGCACTTGGCTGTCCTCGACCCTGTAGATAGCGGCACCTGACTCGACGTAGAGGATTTCGCAATAGTCGTGGCATCTTAGGGAAACGGAGGACGGAGCTTCTAGATTCAGGAAGCGAACCTGCATGGGAAAAGCTGGATTCAATGGATTTTCGTGGACGCCGGAGGCGGTGACGCTCGGCTCGATTACTTGAGCTGCATTTTCCCAATGGCTGATTGAAGTCTGGTGCATGAGTGGTCCTCAAGGGTCGAATCTGAGCTATTGTTGCAAATGGTATACTCATGATACCGAAAAGTCAAGGAAATTTAAGCAAGTGTCAAGGCCACGTAGAAATGTCCCCCATCTGGCAATGTAGAAAGGTCCCCTTTTGCCGGGGCTTGTGAAAAGCGCAGTTAGTCTGTGCCTGCCGGTGAAGCGGAGACGGGCAATGCTGGCGAGCACCCCGATCAAGGATTAGCCGGTCGGAACTCATCGCAGACGATGGGCAGGACTTGATCCTCTCGGCGCGTTCTTTGACTTGGTCCGGGCCCGACCAACGTGGAGGCGGCACCCCGGTCCAGGTTTTTAAGCAGTGAGGCCCTATCGGAGCGGTAGATTCCGCGATGCCTCAAAAACGCATGGCGTATTCGTACTATTTGTCGGCGAGGAGCTTTCGAACCGAGAGGTTTTGAGGAGAGGTTTTGAGGAAGGCTTCGAGAGTTCTTCGATAGGCGGCCAAGTCGCCGGTCTTTCTCTCGATACTGGCCAGGCGGGCGGTCGAATCGAAATGCGCCGGGTTGCGTTTCAATGCCTGGCGGTAGTCGTCCATCGCTTGGCGGATCTCCTGATTGGCCTCGTGAGCGAGGCCTTCGCGGAAGTAGTGGTCGGCAAGCCCCGGCTCCAGCATTCGGGCCGCTGTGAAGTGCCGCAGCGCCTGGACTGGCCGCTTGAGGCCCAAGGCGACGCTGCCGGCCGAGACCAAGAGTTCCACATCCCTGGTTCGCTGGGGAAGCAGACTGGCCATCAACGAATTTGCAGCTTCCAGATTTCCCAGGGCGGCGTAGGCAAGTGCGAGCGCCCGCCCGTTGTCTTCCGCAGGCCGCCATGCCTTGAGCTGCGGTGTGGTTCCCAGTGAGGTTCCCGGTGACGAAGAAGGGTTGGGGCGCCGAGCGATTCTGTGATCGGTGTAAGTGGTGTGAGCCACATCGCTGACAGGCCGTCGGGGCATGTGGCAGCCAACACAGTTTTCTGCCGGTCCTGCGTGTTTTGCCTTGATTCCAGGGTGGCAGGATTCACAGCGCTGTTGGTAAGTGCGGTTTGAAGCAGCGTTTACAGGATGAGGATCGTGGCAAGAACCGCACCAGAGCTTTCCCTCGCTAGAGCGGGCGCAAGCGCTTTGGTTTAGTTGCTCCGAATGGCTGACGACACGGAAGTCTGCACCCGGTTGGACGAAAATTGAGAAGACCTCTTCGAGTGCGATGCCCGGGACGTAGTCGGGTTCCCGCTTGTTGGGCTGAAGGACCCGGGCGACGCCTTGCAAATGGCATTGCTCACAAACCGCGTCGCGTCTGGCAGGGGGAAGACGGGAGGGCTGGACTATGTTGGCTTTGGAGGGCGAGGAGGAATGTTTGGACCCATCGCCATGGCATCGCTCACAACCGATCGCCGCTGGCCCGGAAGGGGAGAGACTGCTGTGACAGAAGAGACACGAGCTTGTAATCGGACGATCGAAATCAGGATGCCTTTCCCGCTCGAAGCCAGGCGAGATTCCCCACTTCATCGCTTGCTTGTACCAGGAGATCGGTGATTGAAACAGGTCCCCATGGATACGAACGGCATAGCTTTGCCCGACTCTACCGGAACCGATTGCAAGCGCAACGGGGTAGCTGGCGGTGATTCCGTCGCGTGTGACGCTATGCGTCATGGGCCTGTTGCCGGTGCTGACTTGCAAAGTCGAAGACGATTGTGGGTGAAGAAAAGTAGCGCCGGAGGCAGGTGGACTGCCGCCGACGCTTTGGGCCATCGGTGTTTGTAAATAACGCTCGACGATATCAGCGTGGCAGGTGTCGCAGCGTTGGGCGCTGGCCGAGACAGAAGCCAACGCTGCGACGATCAAGCCTTTAGAAATCGAAGCGGGCACCAAGTTGGATCTGGCGGTTGCCTGAGACGCTTGTGATCTGGCCGAAGGCCGGGTTTGTCACGTTGGTATTAATGCCACCCCACTGGGGACGGTTGAAGGCGTTCAAGAAGTCGGCGCGTAGCTGGAACTTGTATTTCTCGCCCAGGCGGACATTCTTCTGCAGGTTGAACTGCTCGCTGATCGATCCGAAGCCTCGGATCTGAGTGTAGTAAGGCGCGGCATTACCGAGAGTCAGAGCTGCAGGATCGGAGAACTGGCTCTTGTTGAGGTATGTGTTCATTGGGTCGTTGGTGTTTGCGAAGTTGTAATCGCCACGATTAAAGCTTGGGTTCTTGAGGTCGCCCGGCTTGACGTTCGCACGCAATGCAGCGCCGTTCCAGATGCCCGGAAGCGGCGAGGTGCTGGTGGTGAAGTTCAGAGGCGTTCCGCTGAAGTAGTTTAGGATGCCTGAAAGCTCCCAACCACCGATGATGAAATCGAGAGGCTTCCACATGTTGCCGCCGAGTGTCCGGTTGCGGCCGATGGGAATCTCGTAGTTGAAGGCGACCTTGGCCAGGTGGGGCTGGTCGTCTGAGGAGATAGCCTTTTCCAGTTTCAGGTTGTACGTATCCAGCGGACGCCCGCCGTTATCACCTTCGAGCGAACTCTGAAGGTTGGTCATGTTCTTCGACCAAGTGTAATTGGCGTAGATCTGCATACCTCTTGAGAACTGCCGATTCAATACAATCTGAAGAGAATGATAGGTGGAGAAGCCGATCGGGGCGCCATGATTGCTTATGACGGCCGTTCCCACAACTTGCGGGTAAGGGCGTAAAGCTCCCGCTACGGTCCCTGAGAAACCGGGGAAGGGATACCTGATTCCGTTGGCTGCGGCTTCCGCTTCGTTCGAGACACGATTGCCCAGCCGAGTGCCGAGCTGGAGCAGAGCAGGGTCGAGCTGGTTGAGGCGCAAACCCTGGCCATAGCGAAGGCCGGTGGACTTGTTGCCCACGTAGCCGACGTCCAAGATGAGCTTGGGGGCGATCTCGCGCTGGATGTTGAAGTTCCATTGCTGGATGTAAGGGGTACGGCCGTAGCTGGGGTCGATCATGCCCGGAGCGTTGCGATTGGCAAAGGAGGCATTGAACGATCGCGGGCTGTAGAGATTCAGCGGGAGGCCACCATCCCAATTGAAGATGCCTGCGGCAGGATTGGTTGGGTTGGCTGCAAGATTCCAGACTCCGGCGGCTTGAATTCGCGTCGAGCCGCCAAGTGGCGTGCCGCCAAAGCCATTGAAGAGATCGCCATCGAACATGATGCCGTAAGCTCCGCGCAGGACAAACTTGAAGGGAGCTTGATAGGCGAATCCGATGCGGGGACCGATGTCGCGAAACGGCTTGCGGACGCCGAAATAACGCTGGCCGGTACATTCGCTGCAGTTCCCGGCGAATTCATATGCTCCGGGAAGACCGCTGATTGGGTCGCGCTTGGTGAGAGAGAAGGACGAGTATCGATCGGCCACTTCGGCGAAAGGCGGCTGATATTCCCAACGCACGCCGAGGTTGAGTGTGAGGCGCTTATTGACTTTGAAGTCGTCCATAAAAAAGGCTGAATAGTAATTGCGGCGGCCTCCGATTCCAGCCGGGTCGGTGAGTCCAGCAGAATCCACCTGCCCAAGCAACATCGATGCAAAACCAAAGCCGGTCTGGTTGCCGGAAAACGCTTCGCCAGGAATGGAGGTGTGGAGCGCACTGAAATTAAATGTGCCCCCTTGGGTGGGGCGCAGGTTCTGATGGTTGCGCCGGAAGTCAATGCCGGCCTTCATGAAATGCCGGCCTTTAGAAAAGCTGGTGGTGTTCAGCAAGCCCATGCCGATGTATGCTTGCACGTCGTTTTGCGGATCGCCCATGGCCGACACGGGCACAAAGGGTCCTGCGCCGTAATTGACGTTGGGAAAGCCGAATGTGCTGAGGTTCCTGATGCCTAGCTGTTTGGCACCATCCGTTCCAACGTAGGAGCCGATGTTGGGATTGAACATGCGGTTATAGGAGACGTTGAGGTTGTTGAGAATGGTGGGATTCACGTTGTAATCCCAAGCAAGACGCACGAGTTCCGATTTGATGACCTGATTGCGGGCACTCGACAAGGGTCCGCCGTCGGCTTTGGAGATGTCCCAAGCTCGGAACTGATCGAGCAACAGCCTGGGCCTGCGAGTAAAAGAGAATGAACCTGAAAGCCGGTGCTTGTCGCTCAGAACATGGTCGCCCTTTTGTGAAAACTGGAATTGGTCGAATCGAGGAGTGCCTGCCAGCGGCCGCAAGCCGTTGTTGACGAGAGGGAAAAGGCCATCTGCGCCACGCTCCGTTGGAGTATAGCCGGTACGGATCAAACCGACCAGGTTGCGAGACACGGCAGAAAAGCGGCTGACCGGGATGATATTGCCAGGGAACATTTCGCCAACAAAACGGCCATTTTCCAACTGACGCATGGTAGCGGGATCGTAGATCGCGCCGCGAAGGACAGGACGGCCAAGCGCGTCGGTCTGGGGAATAGCAGGACCGAGAAGGCGAGAGAAGTTTCCGTCGAGCCACTCGGGTTGCGGCAGAGTTGTGCTGGGTGCGCCGAAACCCAGGATTCGCTCCTGATATTTCTCGTAGGTGCTGTAGAAGAACGTCTTGTTCTTGCCGTTGTAGATTTTGGGAATTACGATTGGCCCGCCGAATGAAAACGCATAATTGAAGCGACGGTCCAAAGCCCTGGGAAGACCGCGGGCGTTGTTGACGAAAGTATTGGCATTGAACGCTTCATTGCGCAACATGCCGTATGCCGAGCCATGGATCTCGTTTGTGCCGGACTTCATGACATAGTTGAATACGCCTGCCTGAGCGCGGCCATATTCGGCGGAGATGCCCGAGGTTTGCACGCGCATTTCCTGCAAGGATTCCATCGATACGGTGGATTCGCCAAAGTGACCTTGCAGATAGGTTGTGACGCTTGCGCCATCGAGCAGTGTCTCCTTCGAGAAACTGGTGGACCCGTTGATGTTGGAAGTCCATGAGTTGCCGCTGACGCCCGGAGTGATGGCATAGGCAAAATTCTCGACGTTGCGTCCGCCGGCGATCGACATCGGCAGGTCCTTCATCTGATTACTGCTTAAGCTGGTGCCGACCTCGGGTGAGTCGGTTTGGAGGCGTGGCAATTCGCCGGAGACTTCAATCGTTTCTGCAACGCTGCCCAATTGAAGTTGAAGATCGACGCGCAAGACCTCTCGGACATTGAGTTCGACCTGCTTACGTTCTGCACGCTTGAAGCTGGCAGCCTCAGCGAGAATGTCATAGTTACCGGTTGGGAGATTGGGGAACGAAAATTGGCCTTCGCCATTCGTTGTCGTTTCCACCGAAGAATTAGTGCCGCTATTGCGCGCAGTCACCTTTGCATTTGGTATCGCAGCGCCACCGGGATCGGTAATGTTGCCTGTGATGGTTGCTCGATTTAACTGCGCGAGTAAAAAGCCGCAGGAAAGCAGAAAAACACTTAAGTGTCGAAGCATAGATTTAAGACCCTTCTTGGATTGCTGCATGGCAGTCAATGGTGAATTTATATCACACTGATCCCTCGAAGACCAGAGGTGTTTCCGGCGTAGGTGTTTCCGGCGTATTTCCGGCAGGGGGCTAGGTTAATCGCTTTATGCGAAATGGAGTTGGCGCCGCCTCAGTCTTGGCGTCAGGCCGGGAGGCCCGCGCCGCTTTCTCTGCGCTGGAGAGGATCCTCTCGCGGATGAGCTCGATCTCGTTGCCAATGATCACGCCGGAATAGCGAGTTCGAATTTTTTCGCGGCTGTAATAGTTGGTAGAGGTGACGATAAAGGAAACCCTATTCCCCTCAACCAGCCCTTCTTCTATTTGAAGATCGAACTCGTCGCCGAACAACTTGCCGGATAGGGTAATGCCCGAGACCTTGAACTGGAAGGAAAGATCATCCACCTTGCCAAAGCGTCCCGGCACCTGGCCCATCCACAGGCCACCAATATCGGCCGCAGACAGAGCGCACAAACTGAAGAGCATCAAAATGGCCTGGCAACAGAGGGTTCGCATCATTTGCCGTGATCGTATCACTACACTGTATCTCGACACGATATACAATTCGGATGAAGGTTGTGGAGCCCCTCAAGCTCAGGGTGAAGTAGCAATCGAGGAAGATCCATTGAAGTACAACTCAAATCTACGCTCAGGCATTTTCTACGCAGCAGTGCTTGTTGTGGGCTGGTCCGCTTCTGAGCGTGCTTACGGGCAGACGCCTGCCGATGGGCAGAAGTTTTTGGCCAAAAACTGCGCGGCCTGCCACACGGGGAAAGCTCCAGCCGGCGGCTACAATCTGGCGACGCTCAACACCCCTACCAGCTTCAAAGACAAACCCGAAGCCTGGACAGCCGTTGTGCATCGGGTTCACAACGGAGAGATGCCGCCAAAGGCGTTTCCGGCACCGGATCTGAAAAGTCGTGAAGATTTTGTGTCGTGGGTGAAGACCAGTCTTAGGGCAGAGGCCTGTCCCTCGGGACCTGTCCCAGGGGCTGCGCCGGCACGCAGACTTAACCGTGCACAATATGCTTCATCTATCCGCGACCTGCTCAACCTGCATGTCGATGTCGCCTCGGCCTTTCCAGTTGACAGCGCTGGAGGCGAAGGGTTTGACAATGCGGCAGAAGCACTTTTTTTCTCGCCCATCCTTGCAGAGAAGTATCTGGACGCTGCCAAAGCCGCGCTTAACTTTGCGGCAAAAGATCCCCGGTCGCGGGCGAAATTCCTGATCGCAAAGCCCGGCGACGGGGTGACGGCTGAAGCCGCTGCGGCTACGATTCTGGCTGAGTTTCTTCCGCGGGCATTTCGCAAACCGGCCTCGGCGGCGGACAAACGCTTTTATCTTGATTTATTCCGAACTGCGCAGAAGCGCGGAGACTCTTTTGACGACTCGATCCTCTACAGCCTGCGGGCAGTGCTGGTTTCGCCGCAGTTCCTGATCCGGGCTGAAGCGCCCAACACTGGGACGCAGCCAAGAATGCTGGACGATTATGACCTCGCCTCAAGGCTCTCGTATTTCCTGTGGGGCAGCGGCCCTGATGGCCTGTTGATGGCCCTTGCCGCTGAGGGCAAGCTGAGGGATCCTGAAATCCTGAAGGGTCAGGTTGCGCGCATGCTGCGCAATACGAAGTCTTTCGACTTTGTTCAGAGTTTCATCGAGCAATGGCTACATACGAGGGATCTGAGTCAAAGCTTCAAGCCGGACGCGGTGCTTTATCCGCTATGGAGTGACGAAGAATTACGCGGTGACATCCGGTATCAACCCGTGCTGTTCTTTCAGGAGATCCTGGCCAACGACCTGTCGTTGTTGAACCTGATCGACTCGAAATTCACGATTGGCACCCGAAAGTTGCAAAAGCTGTACGGCCTGAATGTGAAGCCGCCGCGGCCGAATGAACAGCAACAACCACAACGGATTGAATTGCCGGAAGGGACAAACCGTGGTGGGCTTCTCGGCATGACGGCGATACTGGCCGTATCGTCGCACCCTCATCGCACAAGCCCCGTGCTGAGAGGCAAGTGGCTTCTGGAAGCCATGTTGGGCACGCCGCCTCCACCACCGCCACCGGACGTGCCGGTACTCGACGAAGGTACAGTAGCGGCAGCCAGTTCGCTCAGAGAACGTCTGGCGCAGCATCGGGCCAATCCAGTTTGCGCCAGTTGCCACAGCCGAATCGACCCCCTTGGGTTTGCTCTTGAGAATTACGATGTCATGGGCCGCTGGCGGACTGAAGAGGCTGGCAAGCCTATCGACAATACGGGCGAATTGCCAGATGGCAGCAAGTTTGCGGGGCCAGCCGAACTCAAGCGAGTGCTTATGAACAAGAAGGATCTGGTGCTGAGAAACCTCACCAACAAGATGCTTGGCTACGCACTTGGGCGCGGGCTGACCTTGCAAGATTCGTGTACGGTGGATAGCATTGTTGCAGAGGTCGAGAAAAGCAATTACAGCGCGCATGCCCTGATCCATGCAGTTGTGGTGAGTGCGCCTTTTCGACTGCAGGCAAATACGGCAACGTCAGGCGGCAAGGGCCAGGAAGAGCGTAAGAAACCATGATGATTCCCCGCAATCGCACACTATCGCGAAGAACGATGCTGAGAGGGGCTGGCGTAGCAATCGGTTTGCCCTGGCTTGAAGCAATGGTTCCCACTGCAAAGGCTGCAGAGCTCGCCCCTGTTCGAATAGCGGTCCTCTATATGGCTAATGGCGTGAATACTTCCGCCTGGACGCCGGAGGGCAAAGGTAGAGACTTTCAGTTGTCGCCAACGCTTGAGCCGCTTCGGGATTTGAAGGATCGGATCGTAGTGGTAAGCAACCTCTGGAACGCAGCCTCCAATACTGGAGATGGGCACTACGTAAAAGAATCGAGCCTGCTTACCTGCACAACCATCAGCAAGACCCTTGGCGTGGACATTAACATCCACGGTGTTTCCATGGATCAGGTGGCTGCCCAGAGAACAGGCGATCAGACTCCACTGCCATCGCTTGAGCTTGGTATTGAGCCGGAATCTACGGGTGTGGATATCAATGTCGGCTATACGCGTGTATATGGCTCGCATATTGCCTGGAGCAATCCGACGACACCTCTGGCACGGGAGATCAATCCACGTTCCGTTTATGAGCGACTCTTCAGAGCAGCCGGCCCGCAAGGAAACTCAGTAAAGCAGGATACTCATCTTCTCGACCAGGTGCTTGAGCATTCCAAGAAGATGCGCAAAGAAGTTGGTGTCGCCGATCAGGCTCGAATCGATGAGTATCTCTCGATCGTTCGATCGCTCGAAGTAAGGATGGAGCGGGCAAGCGATCCTAAGCGAAACAAGTGGAAGCCGCGGGCTTCCATGAGCGGCGTCGCTCAGCCGACAGATGCCCCGCGAGACCACACCGAGCACGTCAGGCTGATGCTGGACATGATTGCAGTGGCATTTCAAAGTGACACTACACGGGTTAGCACGTTCATGTTCGGCAACGCTGTGAGTGGGGTAAACTTCCGCTTCCTTGAGGGAGTGAGTAATACTCACCACGAGATTTCGCACCACTCGAAAGACCCCGACAAGTTGCGGCAGTACGCGCTGATCAACCGGTGGCACATCGAGCAGTACGCCTACCTGCTGCGTAAGCTGAGCGAGATGAAGGAAGGCGAGAGCACGGTGCTGGACAATTCGATGGTGCTGTTTGGTTCCGCGTTGAGCGATGGAAACTCGCACAACCCGCACAGGCTGCCGCTGGTGCTGGGTGGCCGCGGAGGCGGGCGCATTGCTACGGGCCAACATCTGGTTCATACAGAAGACACGCCGGCCGCTAACCTCTATGTCTCGATGCTCAATGCGTTCGGGGCACCTGTCGAACGATTTGCAGATAGTACGGGGCCGCTGGGTGGGTTACTGGCTTAACTCAAGCCGGCCAGAGCTCAATCTATTTTGTCTGTGGCCCAGCTGCGCAGGGGCGCCCAGTCATTGAGACGCCCCAGAAAGATTGCGATTTGGGCCCGGTTTCGCTAGCGGATGCGTGTTCCTTCGCTGGTGGCAGGCCCCAGCGGAAGGATGAGAACATCGTTGACATTGAAGACGGCGACTTGCCATTCGCCCAAAAGCTTAGGACCTTCTGTGGTGAGAATGCCTGTGGCCTTAAGATCGCCGAAGTAAATGCCCTGACCATCAAAGAGCATTTTGCGGAAGCTCATTGAAATGCGGCCAGATGCAATGCGCTGCCAGTTGCCCATACCGTTACTGCCCTTGACTGCCGACGGTAAGCCGAGCGCGGAAAAATCCTGACTGTGGGCTTCGCAGATAAAAGAATCGGTTTCCACGACCGTGCCGTCGGAATTAATAGTGAGGAACTCTCGAAACCAATTTTGGGGGAACGGCAAAGAGTGAATCGTCGTCCAGGCTCCGACGGGGAAGGGGACAGCCTGGTGCCGACTTCGGGGGAATCGGTTTGGAGGCGTGGTAATTCGCCCGACACTTCAATGGTTTCCGCTACGCTGCCCAGTTGCAGTTGGAGGTCCACACGCAGAACCTCTCGGACATTGAGCTCAATCTGCTTTCGTTCGGCGCGTTTAAAGCTGGCGGCCTCAGCCGAGATGTCGTAATTGCCGATGGGCAAATTGGGAAAGGAGAATTGACCTTCGGCATTGGTGGTGGTTTCGACCGCGGAATTGGTACCGCTATTGCGAGCGAAGACTTTTGCATTGGGAATCGCGGCACCGCCGGGATCGGGGATATTGCCGGTGATGGTTGCGCGATTCAATTGTGCCAGCAGAATGGCGCTGGACATTAGGAAGACAATAAAACTACGGTGCATTGGCAGACCCTCTTGGATTTCTGAATATGTCAGCAATACGTGATTCAGATCACAAGCGATTTGACCACTCAAGCGCTGTCGGGATCGCGAGGTTGCAGGAGGGCGGAGGAGGTGGGAAAGTGGGAGCAGCTCCAGGGGCGGCTGAAGCTGAAGTCCACCAAGTAGGGGTAATATCGTGGCTATGAGACTTCTGCTGATGCTCGCGATGAGTGCGGCAACATTTGAGGATCTGAGTTCTGGCTCTGGGATCGTTGCCCGACTTCAAGCTGGATCCACTCCAGCCAAGCACCTGATCGAGACGATGGTTGGCGGGGTTGGTCTGCTTGACTACGACAACGACGGCAAGCTGGACGTCTATCTTGTCAATGGGGCCGAACAGCCTTCGCTGACCAAGACAAGCCCGGCGCACTGGAACCGGCTCTATCGCAACCTCGGCAATTTCAAATTCGAGGACGTCACCGAGAGGGCGGGTGTTGCCGGGGTGGGATTCGATATCGGAGTGGCTGCTGGGGACTACGATAACGATGGCAATACAGACCTATTTATTGCGGGTGTTGCCGGGAACCTGCTGTATCGCAACCGAGGCAATGGCACCTTTGAGGATGTCACGCTGAAGGCCAAACTGGGTAAGCCAGCATCAAAGCCCTGGGCGGTGGCAGCGGGGTGGTTCGATATGGAGAATGATGGCGATCTCGACCTGTTTGTGGTGAATTATGTGAAGTGGGATCCGGGGATTGAACCAGTCTGTGGGGGAGCAATACGGACTTTCTGCCACCCGCGAGAATACATTGGACAGCCGAACTCGCTATATCGCAATAATGGCGATGGGACCTTTACCGATGTCTCAGTAGAAAGCGGAGTCGCCGCGCATATGGGCAAAGGGATGGGAATCGCCTTTGGAGACATCGACAGTGACCAACTGCCTGACATCTTCGTTACCAACGATACGGAACCGAACTTCCTGTTTCACAATATGGGCAAGGGGAAATTTAGCCAGATTGCGGACCCTGCGGGTGTTGCCTTCAACGATGATGGACGCGCGCTCTCAGCCATGGGTGTGGACTTCCGGGACTGGGACAACGATGGGCGGGACGATCTTTTTCTTACTGCATTAACGAATGAGACTTTTCCGCTGTATCGCAACGCCGGCAAGCTACAGTTCACGGATCGCACCTACGCAAGCCTGGTAGGCAAAGCTACGCTGGCATGGAGCGGTTGGAGCAACGGCATCTACGACTTTAATAACGATGGACTCAAGGATCTCTTCGCCGCCTGCTCGGATGTGCAGGACAACACCGAGTTGTACTCCGGCCGGGCATCGAAGCAGAGCAACTTATTGATGATCAATCGTGGAGATGGCAGCTTCGCGGCTCAAGCGGTTGGAAACCCCGCCCGTCATCGCGGTGCCGCGTTTGGCGACCTTGATGGAGACGGCCAGATCGATGCGGTGATTACACGGATTGGCGAGGCACCGCTGGTGCTGAAGAACAGCTTTGGCGACGGCAAGCATTGGCTCTCTCTGCGGCTGAGAGGCACCAGTAGCAACAGAAGCGCGATTGGGGCCACGATTGAGATCCAGACTTTGGATGGACACAAACAGACGAATCGCGTGTCGAGTGCTGTGGGTTATGCCAGCTCCAGTGAGCTTGCAGTGCACTTCGGACTTGGCCGCGCAACGAAAGTGGCGACGCTTACGATTCGATGGCCGAGTGGGAAGATCCAGACGCTCAAGTTCCCCGCAGTGGACCGTTATTTGGATGTCACTGAACCCTGAGTGGCTTTGAGGGAATGCTCGGCACCCAACGCCGCTTTTCCGAGTCTGTAATAAGCCCTGCTGAGGAGGGCATGGGCTTCGCTGTAGCCGGATTCGATGTCGACAGCCGATTTCAGTGCCTGAGCCGATTCATGCCATCGCTCCTGTTGGGCCAAGGCCCGGCCCAATTGATAATGATAAGAAGCAACTCGGCGATATTGAGGAGGGGCTTCTTTCAGAAGCTTGAGTGCTTCGCCGCCGCGTCCCTGACGGTAGAGGAAGGATCCGAGGGCCAACAAAGGATCGGGCTCGGTTACTGGGGAATTTAGTTTCGAGCGATTTGCCAGGGCCCGCTTGAGTTCGCTTTCGGCCTGGGGACGGCCCAGGGCATCGAGGCTCTGGCCGCGCGCAGTGGCAACTTTCCAATCGGCGGAAACAATTGCAAGGTCGAATGCGTTCAAGGCTTCTTCGAATCGATCACTTGAGTAGAGAGCCCGGCCCCAGTAGTAGCAGGCATCGGGCTCGCGTGCGTTCAGACGGCAGGCCTCGGCGAAGTGGAGGATGGCAGCGCGGTAGTCGCCTGTAGAGGCGAGAGCAAGTCCGCGGGACTTCTCGCAACGAGCGTCGCAAGTTGCCGTTTGCAACAGCAACGCTAAAGAAATCAAAGTGAACACTATGTAAGTGCTAACACGTTCGGAAGCTGCCTGTGGAACGCACCAGGATTCTTAGCGGTAGAAGGGCTGCCATGTGAGCCAACGGGGGCCGCAGCGGAGGGGGGGCGCACCGAGTTCGTGGGCTCCGAGGTCTGGAGCTTTTCCGGCGAAGCCGTGGTTGACGGCTGAGATGACGAGGCCGGCATCAATCGCTTTGCCGTTGGGCTTGAGCTGGAAGTTGATGTCCATGACGTGATAGACAGCGTAGGGCTTGGCGGTGTCGGCTGGGGTCATGCACTCAAAGATGTCGAAATCGACTTCGCGGCTGTGGGTCTCCTGGCCCGTGGCGGCCTGAAAGTCGGCCAGGGTCGCAAAAGATTTCCAGTCGGTCGATTTTGGCTCATAGAGCTTTTGGCCTTTGGCCGGGAAGAGCCAGCCGTATTGTGACTTGATTCCTTTGTTGGGTCGATAGCCGTTGTAGTCGGACGTGTTGTTTTCGGTGGCGTTGCCGACGCGCATGATGCCCCGAACTCGGGCCTCCATCTGCCTATTGGTGGAAGATGACGGAGACGGATTTATAGCCGACAGCGACCACGCGGGATTCGGCCTGCTGGGAATGCGCAATAGAGCCGAAAGTATTTCGGCCGCGCTGATCGTCAGGAGCACGCCGGGGGGGACCCACGTGAAAGTGAAGGCTGTCGTTGGCCCGCGTCTCCTTCTCGGGTTCTGGCCACGTCCGCGAGCTTCGGTCAGCCCCGTATGAAGAACGACACGCGCATACGCATCCTGATCATCGACGACCACCCCGTTGTTCGCGCAGGACTATCGAGCATGCTGAGCACTCAGCCGGGCATCGAAATGATAGGAAGCGCCGCTAGCGGGCTGGAGGCGCTTGCACTTCTCGAGACACTTGTGCCCGACGTGATTCTAGTGGATCTGCGGATGAGCATACAAACACCATTTGTTGCATGTCAAGGCAAAGTAGAAAGGTCCCGTTTTGCCGGGCCTTGTGAAAATTAGATGTCAGGAAAACGCTATCGGGCACCTGGCTGTGCGGCCTGAAATTCTGCAGTCAACTTTGCGACAATTTCGCGCTCCCGAGCGGCATCCTCTGGCCTTTGAGTTTGCTGGTAGAGTCGAGCCAAAAGCACATGCGCTCCGCGATGTTTGGGATCGGCGGCAACAACACGTTCGAGCATCTCAACTGATTCGGCTGTTCGACCTCGCGCCTGATTCAGTTGGGCAAGCAGGAAGAGGGCTCCCTGATCTTCTGGCCGAGATTGAAGGGACTGCTGCAGGAGCGTCATAGCCTCAGTGGGGCGATCACGGTCCTTATAAAGCCAACCAAGAAAGGCTGCCGCATTCGAGTCTTGCGGATTTTGTTTCAAAGCAGATTCAAGTATCGGGATTGCTTCATCGGTGCGGTTGGCAAAGCAGTAGGTAATGCCTAACATCGATTGCAGCCCGGGCAAGTTTGGTCCCAATTTTCGAGCCGTCTGCAATTCAATGATGGCAGATTCGTATTTGCCACGAGCCATCTCATAGGAACCGCGCATGAAGCGGCCTGCGGCGCTTTTATCTCCACGTAATGATGTGTCGAGAATGCGTTGGGCTTCGTCGAGCGAACTGATCGCAACGTAGGTTGAGACGAGTGTGTAGGAGGCCAGAAGGTTCTGCGGATCTTCGCGGCGAACGATTTCCAATTGCCTGATCCCTTCGGCCATGTTTCCCATCTGGAGTTCACAAATGCCCAACAGATGGCGTGCCCGGGTAGTTCGGGGGCTGGCTTGCAGAACTTGCCGATACGCGGCCGAAGCGGCACGACAATTGCCAGCCCGCTGCGCCTTCAGACCTTCTTCTAAACGATCACTGGCTATGTCGGCGGCGGACAGAGCCACCGACATAGCCAGAAAGCAGATCGAAATCGACAGATGCATTAGAAGGTAAAGTTTAGCGCTCCCTGCATGACGCGGGGTGAACGGCTCGAAGTGAAGCGCCCAAACTGCGCGTTTACCTGGTTGCCTGAGGTGTCAAAGCGAGCGCCGTTATCCAAGCCGCTAAATTGCGTGTGGTTAAAGGCGTTGTAAAATTCCCAACGGAACTGAAAGTAGCGGGCTTCGTTTTTCAAAGGGAAGCGCTTGAAGAATGAAAGATCCCAGTTATTGATACCTGGGCCGCGGAAGATATCCTTGGGTGCATTGCCGAAATCTCCCTTTGCGGGCCGAGCGAAGACTGAAGTGTTGAAGAAGCGATCAAAGGTCTGGTCGCTCTTTGGCAGTATCGCTTTTCCAGTGACATTGATGCGAGCGCCATCTCCACCACCAGTGATGTCTGCTCCGTCTACTGTCGAATAGCCTACGTCTCGCGGCGTACCACTTGCCATAGTTACGATTCCGGAGAATTGCCAATTGTCAAAAGCTGTGCGAACAAAGCCATTGTTCATGTGAGCGCTTGCTTTTGGCAGATCGTAGAGGAAATTGACAACCATCACATGGGTCTGGTCATAGCTGGACTTGCCGTAGCTCCAGATATTGTAAGGCCGGTAGAGAGGGAGAACGCCGTTGTCGCCGCTCGTCAAATCCATCGCCTTGGACCATGTGTAGGCCACACCAAACTGAAGGTTTGAGCTCATGCGGCGGTTGATCGAAGATTGCAGCGCGTTGTAGTTTCCGTAGCCGGAATTTTCGATGTAAGTAACGCCACCGAAGCCTGGGTAAGGGCGGAAGAAATTGTCGGGCAGCGGCCTACCGGGTGATGTGGGATCGCCATTGGCTGGATTGAAGCGTGCGCCAAAAGGCAGGGTGTTCAATTCACGAGTCTGCTGCAGGTGCTGCGAGCGATAGACCTCCAGCTTCCAACGCAAGTTGTGCACAGTATTGCGATAATAGGCAAGCTTGGTCTGAATCGTGATGCCGCGATTTTCAATTTCCGGTCGCAGCAGTTCCAAAGTTTTTTCCACGATGCCGTTCAGCGACGCCACTTTCATCAAAACCGGCGTCGGACGAATCGCGCCGAGAAATTGCGTGACGATGTAATCGAGGCGGTGAATCTCGCCCTTCGCGACTTCGAGGTATTGTGAAAGTTTATCTGCCACTTCAATGGCGGTGGATGACGAGTGAGGCGTGCGGCGTGCGGCGGATTTCTTTTCACTCGTCACGGAATACTCGTCACGCTTCAGTTTTTTTACCTCGCGCTCCATGAGTTGTAGATGAATGTGCAGCGCGTTCAGCGGATTGCCGATCTCATGCGCCACGCTCGCGGCGAGCAACGTGAGGGCTTGGACGCGTTCGCTCTCGATGGCCTCAAAAGTTTTCTGCCGCGCCTCGGTCGCGTCGTGGAGAATCAAGGCGACGCCGGAACTGCCCTTGGCCTCGCCATCCAGCGGCGCGGCGTAGAGGCGGAGAAAGCGTTCGCGCGGATAAAAAACCTCGAACTCAAGGCGCGTGACGAGCGCTCCGCCCCGGCGATCCACCTGGGAAATTTTCTGCCAATCA
>JANXLY010000015.1 GCA_025354885.1 Acidobacteriota bacterium
AGCACAAACAAGCTAGTTCCAACGCCGCCCTTCATATCGTTCGAACCACGGCCGTAAAGCCTTCCGCCTTCAATAACGCCGCTGAAAGGTGATCGTGTCCAGGGCAAGGTTCCAGCTGGAACCGTGTCAATGTGGCCCGAGAGCATCAGACTCTTTCCTCCACCTGTTCCTCGCTTCGTCGCAATCAGATTGTTTCGATTCGTATAGTCGCGCCCAGGCCAGAAAAGCGGATGTTCCCGCACCCCGGCCACTCTGTCCGGAATATAGGAAACAGGCTCCATCCCCAGACCGCCCAACACCTTGGCAATATATTGCTGGCAATCCCCTTCGTTCCCAAGAGGCGGCTTGTTTTCGGAAGGGATACGCACCAGATCCGCGATGATCTCATAGAGCCGCTCACGGTGTTCATTCACATAGGCGCGGGCTTTCTGCGCTTCAAGGATCATAAGCTCATCTCCCTGGGTGCTACGCGGAAACCGCGCGTGAGAAAGGCAAGATACACAATCCCCAACGTCATCCAGATTGCTCCAACCAGTTTTGCATTCGGGCTCAGACTCAGCCACAGATAGGCGCAAACTAACGCACCCAGCGCCGGAGCAACCAGATTTTTCCAAACCGCTTTTTGATTCAGACGGAAAAAATAATGCCCAATCACGCTAAGATTCACCAGAATAAATCCAGCAAATGCCCCGAAGTTCAGCAACTCCACAATCAACTGAAATTGCGCGAGCAGCGAACCCGCCATCGTGATCGCAGCTAGAAACCAGATGCCTCGTCGTGGGGAACTATGCACCGCGTCCAATGTGCCAAACAGCTTGCGGGGGATCACCCCATCCCGACCCATACCCAGCAGCAGTCGAGACGCTCCAGCCTGCCCGGTCATTGCGCTGGCAAGTCCGGCAACCAGCAGTACGAAGGTCAGCCAGAGAAAAAATGGCTGCCCGCCTATGCGTAGCCCCAAGTCGAGAATCGCGGTCTCAGCCTCGGGAAAGCTCCGAAAATCTGGCCAGACAATACTTGCAAGATATACTGTTACCGCGCAAATCGCTGCCTGCAAAAGGCAGACGGTAATGGTCGCAAAACCCATATCGCGGCCCGGTTCTCGTGCATCTTCCGCCAGCGTAGTGACAGCATCAAATCCAATATAAGAAAGCGCAGAAATACCCGCTCCAAGCATCAGGGTCCGTAATGAAAAACTGCCTGGGTTAAAGATCGCCTCCGGTGCCCAGAGTGCAGACCATCCCCCTGAGCTGACGATGGCCCGGATCGCCAATACTGCAAAAAGAGCTGCAGCGATCGAGAGGATCAAAATCAAAACAGTATTCGCGCGCATCGTGTATCGAATCCCACGTAGATTCACCCATGTAATGCCCGCTGTAAAAATCAGCACCCATCCAAGATAGGGAACTTGCGGAAACAGCCGTGCCATCGTCAAGGCAGAGTACACAACGCTCAACAATGGGATGAGAAAATAATCCAGCATCATCGCCCAGCCGGCCAGAAATCCGAATTCAGCACTAATGCCTCGTTGAACATACGTATAGGTGGAGCCCGCCATCGGAAAAGCGACAGACATGCGCGCATAGCTTGCCGCCGTGAACAACATAGCCACCATAGCGACCAGATAGCACAGCGTAGCGTGGCCCCCGGATGTTTGTTGAATCACTCCGTACACCGGATAAGGCGCAGTCGGCGTGAGGATCACCAATCCATAAACAATAAGATCCCGCCTCGACAAAACACGTGCGAGGCTTGGCTGTATTGTCTCGACAACGCTCAATTGCGCTCCCCCACGAGAGTAGGTACAGGCAAACCATGCTTCACGGCAAAGCCGACGATAACTTCACGCAACTGCTTTCGCCACTGCCCTAGCCCCATACTTCTTTCGGGTGCCTGCATGAAACTCCAATCTGCGGTGCGCGACGCCCAATGGTCTTTCGTGTCATCCAGCACATGCACAAACGCCCGTCCGTTCACACTTTGACCTTTAGGAAACTGGCTCCTCTCAAAAGTGTGCGTCATAGCAGCGAAAGCGTCTTCGCCCTCAAGCTCGACCAAAGCCACCCGATTATGCGCCGCAGCGATCTGTGAAAGCGCTTCCTTTGGTTTAGAGTGAGAAGCCTGCTCAAGCAAATGCTCCGCCTCGGCCAACCCGATCAACAATCGCCAGTGATGTCCCGTGAAATGCGCTAGCGACAGCATCACTTCGAGGTTGTAACGATTGCGGCTCGCACGTCCAAGATTGTCCTGTAGCGCATGGATGAGCACATCGCTTTCAGCTTGCCTTGCTAACGCAGCGGCTAGAAATCCCTTGTAGCGGGGAGAGAACTGCTGGCGAACATCGAGATTCGGTAACTTTGGAAGTTCAGGCAGATTCAGAGTCTGATCATAACGGGTTGTTCCAATGCCTTTGCCGTTCGAATTGCCAAAGCCTGGCCCGCGAACTCTCGATACAACGCGGTCCCAGGTGCGCTGCCACGCGCGTGCCTGACGCTGCATGGATCGATAAACTTCGATCATGCCACTTGCTTGCGGGCCGTAATAAATCTGCATGAACTCGGCCGTGTGCTGTTGCGGGTCGCCTCCGCTCGGGTTCCAGGCCCACCGCGCCGCGGCCGACCAGCCAAGCCAGAACGTTTCATTGTGTAATCCGGAATCGTCCCATGCCGCACCAAATGCTCCGATAGGATTTCCCTTCCGGAACCGGCCGGTATTCATAGAATCGAAAACCCCCTGAATGCGCCCGGTGCTGAGCCCGCGCTCAAACTCCAGTGGATCGTCTGCTCCCTCTTCCCTGCTCTCGCGCAAATCGAGATCGAGGGGAAGATGATCTGGAAACAGAAATTCCGATCCCTGCAA
>JANXLY010000160.1 GCA_025354885.1 Acidobacteriota bacterium
CTATGTCCAGTTTCCTCTTTTCCGCATCTCGTAGACCAAAAACACCCAACGCGACTCTGCTGCTCCCCTCGCAAATCCTCCATCCCACCACTTTCACAGGAGTTGCGCACAGCTTTACGGTTGGTTGCGGAATCGCTGTGAGACAAGACTGACCCTTCATTTTTTTGCTGGCTCGTGATACGATTCTGCTGATTGGAGAATCGTACTCATGGCTCAATGCTCTCGACGTAGATTTTTGAATAGCGGACTCGCTGCGGGTGTGCTCGCCGGAATGGGAAGACTGCCGTTGCGTGCAGCAGGCGGGAAGGCGAGCGATTGGGTGACGCTCGGAAAGTCTGGCGTCAAAGTGACGCGGCTTGCGTTTGGGACCGGCACGATGAGCGGCCGAACGCAGCGCGAGTTGGGGCAGGAGGAATTCACAAAGCTCGTAAGACACGCCTATGACAACGGCATTCGATTCTTTGAGACCGCAGAGAGCTATGGCGAAATGCACAAGATGCTGGGAGTTGCGCTGAAGGGCATTCCGCGTGATAGCTATCGACTCATGTCCAAAGTTACGACGCGAGAAGGCGTAGATCCGCAAGTGAAGATTGATGAGCTGCGCAAGCTGGCGAATACGGATTATTTCGATGTCATGCTGCTGCACTACCAGCATGTGGCGACCTGGCCGACCGACACGGTGAAGTGGCAGGACGGGATTCTGGAGGCGAAGCACAAAAAGGCTGTCGTGGGACATGGTGCGTCGGTGCACGGGTTACCGGCATTGCGGCAATTTCCGAAGAACAAATGGCTTGAGATTGCGATGATCCGGATGAACCACAACGGCACCAAGATGGATGCAGAGAACTACAACACCAGAGACGCAGGTGACGTGGTCGAGGTGGTTACGCATGCCAAGCAGGTGCACACGGAGGGCATGGGCGTGATCAGCATGAAGCTAATTGGAGAAGGCGCGTTTACCAAGCGGGAAGACCGTCAGGCGGCAATGAAATTTGCTTTCAATAAAGCAGGCGTCGATAGCGTAACGGTTGGCTTCAAGAACACGGCAGAGATCGACGAGGCCATCGAGAACCTGAATCTGGCGCTGGCCTAGTAAGTACGTGAAGAAGAACTTCGCTCACGGAACAGGGCGAGGCCGCTTACTGACGTGCGCGGCTCGGTAACGACTTTCGATGAGGGCTTCGCGGGAAAGCTACTAGCGGTATTCGTCCTGCAGGGCGTCCAACGCCGCCGAACCCGGACACAATTTTTCATACGGCAACTCGCGCAGCGGCGTCGCCGTTGTACCGCTCAATTCGTGGAGATCTGGTGACTCGCTGTCAACGTAGAGCAAGCCTGTCAAGATCTGGCCGTCTTTCTGGTTTTGATCCAGATAGGCAGACACCTTGGCGCGATCGGTTGGATCGTAGTCCTTGGGAACAGAACGGAAGAGCACAGAACTGCCGTCGTGCATTTTGACGGTTGTCGTGCCGGCATCCGTGATCTGAGCCAGGATCTCCTGCGCTGGCGGAACAAAATCGGCCTGAATGAGCTGCTGCGAAAATCGGCGTGTGTGGAGATAGCTCTTGGTGGAACCCACATGGTCGTTGAAAGTGACACACGGCGAGATCACGTCCACAAGGGCAAAGCCGCGATGAGCGAAAGCCGCCCTGAGGATTGGCACCAGTTGTTCTTTGTCGCCAGAAAAGCTACGGGCAACAAAGGTGGCCCCAAGACTTAGCGCCAGGCGAACCGGATCAATCGGCGACATGAGATTGGCTTCGCCGCGCTTGCTCTTTGAACCCATATCGGCAGAAGCAGAAAACTGTCCTTTGGTCAGCCCGTAAACGCCGTTGTTTTCGATTACGTAAACCATACGCAAATTGCGGCGGAGGCCGTGGCTCAATTGCCCAAGGCCAATCGACAAGGAGTCACCGTCACCGGAGACACCGATGTAGGTCAGATCCCGGTTTGCTCCGATGGCGCCTGTAGCGATGGCAGGCATACGTCCGTGGGCAGAATTAAAGCCGTGCGCGCCACCCACAAAATAAGTTGGCGTCTTCGAGGAGCAACCGATACCGGAGAGCTTGGCGATGCGATGTGGCGGGGTCGACTGTTCCCAGAGAGCGCGGATGATCGCAGCTGTAATGGAGTCGTGGCCACAGCCGGCGCACAGAGTCGACATTGAGCCTTCATAGTCGCGAATGGTGAGGCCGAGAGAATTGCGTTGCGCCGTTGGATGTGCGGCAACCGGTTTAGCAATCGAGGGCATTTACGCAATCTCCTTCAAGATTTTGTCGACAACGAGGCTGGCACTGAGCGGAAAGCCTCCATACACAAGCACGCTGCTCAATTTGTCCTTGGCGATGCTGGTTTCAAGGATTAAAAGCGATTTCAACTGCGCATCGCGATTCTGCTCCACGATGAAGTTGATCGGATGTTCGGCCAGGAACTGCTCCACGACTTCTGCAAACGGGAAGCCACAGATGCGCATGAGATCCGCCTCGATTCCCTGTGCCTTCAGCAAATCAATTGCCTCGCGCACTGCTGGTTCGCAACCGCCGATGCAGACGATGCCGAACTTCGCGCCTTCGTGCCGTTCGATGATCGGGGCCGGAACGAATTTCGCTGCCGCCGAATGCTTCTTCAAGAGCCGGTCCATGACCTCCTGATATTCGTCGGGAATTTCGGTGTAGCCGCCAAATTTGTTGTGGCCTGAGCCGCGCACGAAGTAGGAGCCTTTTGAATCTACGCCCGGCAGGGTGCGCGCCGGAACGAAGTTCTCGTCTTCATTGTTGTAACGCTCGAATCTGGCGATCTTGGCTAAAGCCTCGGAGTCAAGAACTCGCCCGCGGTTCGGCTTATAGGCGTCGTTCCATTCCAGTCTCGGAACGACCCAGTCGTTCATGCCAATATCGAGATCCGACAACATGATCACGGGCGTCTGAAACTGTTCTGCGAGATCGAAGGCCTGGATCGCCATGTGGAAGCACTCATTCGGATTCGCCGGGAACAACAGGATGTGTTTGGTATCTCCGTGAGAGGCGTACGCACAAGTGAGCAGATCGCCCTGTTGTGTCCGTGTCGGCATGCCCGTCGATGGGCCGACACGTTGCACATCGACGAGTACGACGGGGATTTCAGCGTAGTAAGCCAAACCCAACAACTCACTCATCAAAGATATGCCCGGGCCCGAAGTGGAAGTAAACGAGCGTGCGCCATTCCATGCTGCGCCAATCACCATGCCTATGGCCGCAAGTTCGTCTTCAGCCTGTAGAATCAAATAATTATTCTTGCCCGTCTCTGGATCCTTGCGGTATTTCTCGCAAAACTCCTTGAAGGCATCCATCACCGAAGTGGACGGTGTGATCGGATACCAGCCGGCAACCGTTGCGCCAGCATAAACACATCCGAGGGCGGTGGCAGTGTTACCGTCAATCAGAATTTTGTCTGAATTGGCATCCATCTTTTCGAGATGAAATGGCAACGGGCAGGGGAAGTGATCCTTCGCATACTGGTAGCCAAGCTGGAGTGCCTTCGAGTTGGAATCGCGGAGCGCTTTCTTGGTCGAAAATTTCTCATCCAGAAGTGTATTCACGACATCCATGTCGATATCCAGAAAGGCGCACATGGCCCCGGCATAAGCGATGTTCTTCATCAGGATTCTCGCGCGAGGCTCGCCAAAATTTGCGGTACACATTTCGGCCAGCGGGACACCGAGGAAGGTAACATCGTCGCGCAATAAATCCTGGTCCAGCGGCCAGGAGGAATCGAACAGCAGATAGCCTCCAGACCGGAGTTCCTTGATATCGCGATCATAAGTCTGCCCATTCATGGCCACCATGAGGTCGTATTCGATAGCACGGGCGGAGTAGCCTCGCTTGTTGACCCGAATTTCATACCAGGTGGGGAGGCCCTGAATATTGGACGGAAAGAGGTTCTTTCCGCATACGGGAATTCCCATTCGAAAAATCGCCTGCATCAGCAAGCTGTTCGCACTGGCCGAACCAGTGCCGTTTACGTTCGCAAGTTTGATCGCGAAATCGTTCACGCGGGTGCGGACTACGTCGTGCATGTTGCTCCTGCGTAGGGAAGAATCAAGTTATATTTCTGCATGTCCCAAGCTGCTGTCGGACAGCGCTCTGCGCACAAACCACAGTGGACGCAAACGTCTTCGTCCTTGACCATCAAACGTTGGGTTTGAGGAAGCGGTTCTGAGGCATAAATTGCCTGATCAAGATTTGTTGCGGGCGCAGATAGTCTGGTCCGCAAGTCCGCTTCATCCCCATCGCGAGTAATAGTCAAACACTGCACTGGACAGATGTCGATGCAGGCGTCGCACTCGATGCACTTCTTGGGAACAAAGACTGTCTCGATGTCGCAATTGAGGCAGCGCTGCGCCTCACGAGCCGTTTGTTCAATATCGAAGCCGAGTTCGACTTCGAGGCTGAGTTCACGGAAGCGTTGCGCCAGGTCGACGTGCTGCATCTTCTGGCGCTTGGACTGGTTGTAATCGTTGTGGTAACTCCACTCGCTGAGACCCATCTTCTGGCTAACCAGGTTCATACCTTGAGCGGGTCGGTCGTTGAGTGAAAGGCTGTGGCAATGATTGTGAATCGAAATGGCCGCTTCATGGCCGTGAGCTACGGCCCAAATAATGTTCTTGGGGCCGAAAGCCGCATCGCCGCCAAAGAAGACACCTCGACGAGAACTCTCGAAAGTCTTCTTGTCGACGACTGGAACTTCCCACTCATCGAATTCGATTCCGAGGTCGCGTTCGATCCAGGGGAAAGCGTTCTCCTGGCCGATCGCGAGAATCACGTCGTCTGCAGGGAAGAACAAGGTCTCCACAACCTTGGATTTCTTTGCATGCTCGTCCCATTCCAAGCGCTCAAATTCCATGCCTTTGAGAACACCGTTCTCGGTAACGAATCGCTTGGGGGCGTGATTGATCGTAATTTCAATTCCCTCTTCTTCGGCGTCATCAAGTTCCCAGGGTGATGCCTTGAAGTAGCCGCGCGGACGACGCGCCATGACTTTAATGTCCGTGCCACCCATGCGACGCGAGGTACGGCAGCAATCCATGGCCGTATTTCCGACGCCGATGATCAGCACGCGTTCGCCGATCGAATCGATGTGGCCGAAGGCTACGGATTCGAGCCAATCAATACCAATGTGGATTCGTTCGGTGTCGTGTCGGCCCGGAAGATCCAAATCCTTGCCCCGCGGAGCGCCGGAGCCCACAAAAACAGCATCATAACTATCGCTCAACAACGCCTTCAGGCTGGTTACGGGCGAGTTGTAACGAATATCTACGCCCATATCGAGGATCATTGCGACTTCTTCGTCGAGGACTTTTTCCGGCAAGCGGAAAGAAGGAATATTGGTGCGCATCAAGCCGCCGGGCTTGCTCTGCTTTTCGAAAATTGTCACTTCGTAGCCGAGCGGGCGAAGGTCATTGGCGACGGTGAGGGCGGCGGGGCCGGCACCTACCAAGGCAACCCGTTTGCCGTTGTTCTCAGCAGGAGCCTTGGGGAGCATGTGTGCGACATCGCCCTTCAAGTCGGCCGCTACTCGTTTTAGACGGCAAATGGCGACTGGCTGCTCTTCGATACGCCCGCGGCGG
>JANXLY010000019.1 GCA_025354885.1 Acidobacteriota bacterium
AGCCGTCAGGTTCCGCCCGTCGAAGTCATAGGGCGTCTGGGCATTGATTTTATTAGCTCCCGGCTTCACTTCATCCACCACAATATCGGCGGCCTCTTCAGCCACTTCCACAATTCTAGATTTCACCTTTTGGGTTGCTCCATCAGCCGACTTCCAAGCCAGCTCAAAACTCGCTTCCCTCAGTTTTAACTCAAGCCCGCTTGCCTTCCCAGCGCCCCACCAACTTTATTGCTCCCGCCATGCCGCAGTTGCCGTGCATAATTTAGGTAACAGTTGTACCGCCCGCACCGACACCCATGCAGCCGCTTTCTGTGGTTGCACTACCTGGTGAAGTCAAAGTAAGCAAAGTGAATACAGTCCCAAGGCCGGACCCAGGGGTTTGTACTGGACCAGTGTAAATGAGATCAGCGAATGCCATCGTTGAGCTGCCCAAGAGCAGCAAAGATAAGATTGATGTTTTCATGTTTCCCTCCCAGGGATGAATACAACTTGTCAGATCAAAGTTAAGAAGTTGTACTACCTCTACGAGTAATCAGCAGGCAAAGTGTTGCAAAACTTTAGCTCAAAAGTACTATTAAGGCATTGACCTCATCTAAGGCCTTAGGTAGCGAAACCGGTTGTTAATCGACTCGTTCCCCAATGGGAATTGGTCGCCGGTGGTTTCTCGTGCACTATGCCATTGGCAGACGGCTTGGGTTGTAGGCTTATGAAAACAAACAGAATAATGGGGTAAATCTGTTTTCGGGTTCCGACGAAGCTCGTCGGATCCTCGTGTTCAAATTTGTGCGTTGTCTCCAGCACCAGCGCACCATTAATCCTTCGGTCGGGCCCCTTCAGTACAGAGCGATTCGGAGCCAAAGGATCTACTGGCGGCTGATCGGAAATCGTGCTGGAAGCTCAGCGAACTACAAAGGTTGTCGAAAAGCGAATGAGGGTGCTCAGAGTCAGGCGGCCGACCAAAATACTGTTCACTTAACACTTTTGATTCGCTTGCAGGCATCGCGGTGGCGAATTGGGTGCCTCTTCCGCAGTCGCAATGGATAGTTGCTGATTTTCTGCTTCGCCCCTAATGTACGGATCCGGCTTCGGCTTGAAGTGACGCACTCTTGAAGAAATTTTTCGAGGACCGTTTCATGAAAGCAGGCAGGCGTTAGCGGTTCAAGATGCGCTGCTGAGGGCTAGCGGCATGGACTAGAGCAGGCATGCTCAGAGCGTTGCGAAGCCTACCAAGCTGATGCCGGCCAGGTAGGCGATGAACATTGCTGAGAGGAGGAAGCGAGTGCCTGGAGGTGCGAGGGCAAACTCCTTCCAGACGAAGACTCCCCAGATGGCAGCTACAAGCGTGGCTCCCTGGCCAAGGGCATAAGAGATGGCTGGGCCTGCGACACCGGAAGCCAAAACGTTCAGGCTCAAAGCCAACATCCAGATGCTTCCACCCAGAATGCCGATCCAGTGGAGCTTGCTGCCCCCGGAAAAATATTGAGCCGAGCCGAGGCCTGCGCTTTTCATAAAGATTGTGTTGAAAAGCAGATTGCTGGCCGCAACGCCTATGCCGAAAATGAAGAGTGCGACGTATGGGGTGAGCATGCCTGGTTGTGTCGGGACTGTGTTGAAGTCGCCAGAGATCGCGCGCATGAGTTGCGGATAAAAGAAGCCCATCAGTAACCCCGCGACTACGGCGAAGAACAAGCCTTTGCGCCAGTTTCCCTCGTTTTTTTGCGGGAGGCGCTGGTAAGCGATTGCGGCGAAGACCATGGCAATGACGATCGCTCCTACGCCGGAAAAGAGCAGCCAGGGATTTCCTTTGGGAGCCTGCATGTAACTACTTACCGTTCCGATGACGAGAGCGAGGCCCACCCCAACGGGGAAGGCCACCGACATTCCGGCCATGTCAATTGCAACGACGAGCAGGATGTTTGAAGCGTTAAATACTGCTCCACTGAGCAGTGCCCAACCGATTGGCCCTATGGCGGCCTGCTGCAGGTTTTGCCAGGAACCCATTCCGGCTGCCCCGAAGCTGCCGAGAGTGATCGCGAAGAGCAGACCAAAGAGGGCGACTCCAATTGCGTAATCCCAATAGAACAACTGGAAGGGCCAGTTGCTTCGGCCCGCGAGCTTTTGCGTATTTGCCCAAGAGCCCCAGCCGAGCATCGTGAGTACGCAGAAAAAAATGGCAAGGCCCAGGCTGTCTACAACGAACATTCAATTTCCTCCAGGAACGATTCTAAAATCATGGCTTTGCGTGCGATTGTATCGCGGCTAAGATGAGGCGTATGAGATTTCTAATTAGCTTGTTGATCTGTGTGAGTTTGTGGGGGCAGAATGGACTGCGCAAGATTGCCGACTTGGGCAGCGGCGTGGAAGCGTATGTTTATACCGATACGGCCAATGTTTATGTGATCCGGCAGGGGGAGAGGGCGATGCTGATCGATGTCGGAGACGGGGGCGTGCTGGCAGAGTTGCCGAAGATTGGAGTGAAGCAACTGGAGTGGGTCTTGTTTACGCATCATCAGCGCGAGCAGGTGCAAGGGGCGTCGAAGTTGAAGGACTGGAAGGTGAAGGTGGCGGTGCCGGAAGCGGAGCGGGAATTCTTTGAGAACCCGATGGCGTTCCGGAAGATGAAGGCGTCGCTGGCAGATCGATTTGCGGTGCATGGGGCGAGTTATTTGCGAGTGTCTCGCGAGCCGATTGCGGTGGACCGTGGCTTTGCGAAGATGGATGATTTTTCGTGGGGCGGGATGTTGTTTCATTGTGTGGAGACGAAGGGGACCAGTCCAGGGGCGATGAGTTATCTGGTGAAGACGCCGCAGGGGTGGGTGGCGTTTGTGGGGGATCTGATTGTGGATGGTGCGAGGATGCATACGTGGTTTGATACAGAATGGGATTACGGATTTGCGTCGGGAATTTTCCCCGAGGTGGAGTCGGCGGCATTGATCGAGCAGTTTGATCCTGTTCTGGTTGCGCCGTCGCATGGAGCGATGATTCGGGATGGCAAGGCGCAGCTTGCGGAACTGCAGAGGAAGTTGCGGGTGTTTGAGCCGCTGTATGTGCGCGGGTATCCGGTGTTTCGGTATTCCGGTGCGGATCAGGATCGGGCTTCGAAGCCTACCGAGATTCCGCATGTGTGGCAGGTGCTGCCGCATGTGTATAAGTTCAAGGGTCCGAATTATGGAGTGAATTTCTATCTGATCCTTGCTGAGAACGGCAAGGGCTTGTTGATGGATTGTGGACTGGTAGAGGAGAAGTTTCTGGACCGGACGCTGGAGCGAATGCGCGACAAGCTGGGGTTGAAGTCGATTGATGCGTGCATCGTGTCGCACATGCATGGGGACCATATGCTGAACAGTCAGCATCTGCGGGAGAAGTGGGGGGTGAAGGTGTGGGCGCTGGACAATATGGTGGACAAGATGGAGAGGCCGGAGCGTTATGATTATGCGGCGGCGGTGTGGGCGTATCCGCAGGGATTGAATTCCGTACACGTGGACCGGAGTTTCAAGCCGGGTGAGAGTCTCGATTGGGAGGGTTACCGACTCAACGTGGACTGGATGCCCGGGCAGACGGAATTCGCGCTGGCGTTGCGGGGCGTGATTGACGGGAAGAAGGTGGTGTTTACGGGCGACAACCTGTTTGGGGATCCTCGTGATCCGAAGCAGAGTGGGCATGAGGCAGTGGTGTCGAGGAATTCGAGTATTTTCGAGGAGGGTTATATTTACGGGGCGGAGTATCTGAAGCGGATTGCGCCGGATATTATTTTGGCAGGGCACTCCTATGTGATGGACCAGCCGGCGGGAATGATTGAGCGTTATCGGCAATGGGCTTACGATATGCGCGATGCGTTTCGCGGGCTTGCGAGCGATAAGGACTATCAGTATTGGTATGACCCGTTTTGGGTGAGGGCTGAGCCGTACCGGATTCGTTTGTCTCGCGGGGGGGGTAGCGAGTTTGATTTGCATGTGCGGAATTTTCGTAAGAAGGGGCAGCGGCACCATGTTGAGGTGAGGACTCCGGTGGGGGTGAGTGCGACACCGCAAGAGCTCGATGGGGAGTTGGCGGCGGAGAAACGGGGAGTGTTTCGGGTGAAGCTTGCTGCGGGTGCGGAGGCGCGTCCTGGAGTGCAACTGGTGACCTTCGACATTACGCTCGATGGCAAGCGGTATGGGGAGTATTTTGACTTGATTGTGGAAGTAGTGGATTAGCTGGGTTTACTTTTTGAGGCTGGCCTGCCAGTTCTGGATCATCGTGTACAAGAGGGGGCTGTTTCTGTTTGCCTGTCCGAAAAAGCGCTTGCCGTCTGCGCTAGAATCCCAAATCGTAGAGACAGAGAGTCCAATGGATTGGGGAGCGTCTGCCCGGAATGCGGGGGTGTTTGTAATGGCCACAGTCATTATTTTTCCAGCGGGACTGCGATAATAAAGTTCCCGCCCATCAGCGCGCCAGTGCGGGCCAGATCCAGGTCCATTGGAAACGGACCATTTGCCGCCTAATTCTACGGAAGTGCCAGCGGAGTTCAAGGAAAAAGCCCGCACATAAATTTCCTCCTGGCCAGACTCATTCGAAGTGTATGCTAGCCAGCGAGAATCAGGTGAGAAACGAGCCGCAGTCTCGCTGAATGTGGTGTTCAGGAATGGGAATGGCTTTCTGTCGCCCAGCATTGGGAGCACCCAAATATCCGCGTTCGTTTTCGGGTGAAGCACCGTATACAAAAGGAATCTTCCGTCCCTGGACCAACTCGTGGGGAACTTGTCCTCGCTGGACTTTAACAACAGATCTTCCTCTTTCGAGCCGTTTGCTGGTTTTTGAAACAGGTTGTACGATCCGTCTCGGTTGGAGCTGAATACGATGCCGCTGCCATCCGGCGACCATACCGGATTCCTATCCGTAGCAGCACCAAAGGTAAGTCTAGTGCCTGGGCCGGGTCGAGATAGATCCAGCAACCATATATTGTTTGAGTCTGCCCCTCCAATCAGCTTTGACACGGCCACTCTTGTTCCATCCGGTGAAAGCGCCGGAATTCCAAAGCGCCCCAATTCGCCGGCTGCTCCCAGCACTTTCCCATCACGGTCGTGCCAGCTGAGCAGGTTCTCCAAGGGGGAGAATTGTCTGAAGACTATAGTGCCATTGGCAGAGGCCGAGAAGGGTACAAAAATGGCACCGGGTTGGCTACTGCTAGCATTTGAGGCCAAAGGCGCAGCCTGCCCCCTTAATTCGAAGCGGCGATTATCGATAGCCTGTGCCAGCAGCGTGCCTTCGCGTATATAGATCAAATAACCGGTATTCGAGTCCGCTGAGGGAACGTAGATTGGCTGCGAGTTGCTAGCCAAGAGTGGTTTGGTGCTCTGTTGTTCTGGCTTTGCGTCCACCGAGCCGACATAGATTGCACTTTTCCCTTCGTCGGTTGAGCCTCGCACATATACGAAATGCCTTCCGTCAGGCAAGAAGGAGGGACAGTATTGTGAATTGTTGTGGTTTTGGGAATCGAGTTCGGTGATTTGAACCGGAACGCCTCCGGAAGCCGGCACGCGGAATAGACCAATTGGCCGATCACCGAAGACAATCAAATCGTCCTGATTCCACGCACCACAGCCCCAAACGGAATTGTTGCGTAGGTCTGTTACGGTCTGATGGGAGCTGCCGCTAACTTCGATTTTTTTGAGCTTCCCATTTGACACATAGCCGATGAAACGACTGTCCGGCGACCAGAAAAGTGTTGCCGTTTCGCTGTCGGTCAAATTGCGCGATTCGCCTGACTCCAAGGACTGGACCCATAATCTGCCTTCTGAAATGAAAGCCAGCTTGAGGCCGTCTGGAGAGATCAAAGGAATGTTGCTGGCTATCAAGGGCGACGCCATCTGTAGGTGCAGAGGCACTACCGGGGCGGTCGGCTTCTCGCGGAAGTAGAGGAAAGAGATTGTTGCCAGGCCTACTGTTGTCATGGCTGCCAGGCCCCAAGCCAGCAAAGGGCGACGAGGTGCGGGTGACAGAATCGGCATTTCGCCTTCGATGCTTGTGCTCCATTCGATGGCTCTCTTCAGATCGCGGGCGGTTTGAAATCGGGCATCGGGGTCTTTGGCCAGGCAGGCTTTGACAAGCCGGTTCAAGCCTTCAGGCTCAAGGGTTGGTGCTTCCCGCTCCAGAATCGCGGCGATGATGCTGGCAGGGTTCGAACCATCAAAGGCACGCTTGCCTGTGATCATTTCGTAGAGCACGAGACCGAAAGAGAAGATATCGCTGCGTGCGTCTACCTTCTTGCCCTGTGCCTGTTCGGGCGACATGTATTGCATGGTGCCGAGGATGGTTCCCTTGGCCGTGATGGTTTCCATGTCGTGCTCTTCGGCGAGGTTGTTTTCGATTTTTGCGAGTCCGAAATCCAGCACCTTGAGGCCGGATTTTGTGAGCATGATGTTGCCGGGTTTGAGATCGCGATGCACGATGCCCTTGGCGTGAGCGGCCGACAAGGCATCCGCAATTTGTGCGGCGAAGTGGAGCGCTTCCGGCATCGTGAGCTTGCCACGCTTGAGGCGGGCGGCCAGCGTTTCGCCATCGCAGAGTTCCATGACGAGGTAATCAGGGCCGACGTCGTAGAGGTGGCAGATGTTCGAGTGGTTGAGGGCGGCGACGGCGTGCACTTCGCGGGAGAAGCGATCACTGAAGCTTTCGGCATTAACTTTGATGGCAACGTCGCGACCCATTCTCGGATCATGAGCACGGTACACCTCACCCATGCCGCCAGCGCCGATGGACGTTACGATTTCATACGGGCCAAGTTTGGTCCCAGGGGAGAGGTGCATGTGACTTAGTCAGCTAAGTCTATCCGATCGAGATGCGGGTTGGGAATGAGTTATTGTCCTGCCGCTCTACTTGAGGCGGCGCAGTCCCTTGAACAAAACGATGTCGCTGGTGTTGATGGATCGGGCAATTGCGAGCCGCTTTCCGTCAGCCGACCATTCGAAATCTCTGATAGTGCGGTCGTCCGTGAAGTGCGTAAGTTGCCTGGGTGCTGAAGCGTCGAGTGGCTGCACCCAAAGATTGCCTCCGCTGCCCTCCTCGAAATAAGCGATACCCATGCCGTCCGGGGTAAATCGGGAAATTGGTCCACCCTGCGAAGTTGTAATTCTTCGCACGGTCGTGCAAGTAGGCAGCTCGCAGATGCCCAGTTCACCCCGAATGATGTTTGAAGCGCCGAATACGACAAACTTTCCATCGGGCGACACACTCGGAAAATGCGCATGCACCTTGCTCAACTGCTTTGGTGGGCCACCGTCGATCGAAATGCTCCAAAGTGTTTGTAGCCCGCTTCGAATCGAGACGAAAATGACACTGCTGTTGTCTGGCGTCAGCGTTTGCCAGACGGCGTGACCGGACACCAACTGCACTGGGTGACGACCGTCGGCATCGACTTTCCAAAGACCCGCTCGATCCCCATTCTCGGCGGACTGGAAGATGATTGTCCGACCATCAGAAGTTGCGGTTGGGTGGAGCCCCCTTGTGATGAACTCGTCTGACATGGCAGACGGCGTAAACGCTGAAATCGAAGTGTGGCCGTTAGCATCGTTGGTGTGGAGCAGCCGCTCACCTGCCCAAGCTACCCCCCTGCTAGCGTCGGCCCTGCGGCTAGAGGGAGCAGCTCTGCGCCATTCTTGCCTGAAGCGTCACCGACCCAGACGCCAACACGGGATTCTGATCGCGCTGTCACGAGGCTGCTGCGATCTGACGTAAGGCTTGCGCCGGCATAATTGCTCAAGTCGTTTGTCAGCCGGGAAAGCTGTGCTTCCGGGTAGGACAAACGCCACAACTGGATAGGGGCGCCAGCTTCGATCGAAATGCTAGCGACGAGTGATTCCGCGTCTAGCCATGCCAGTCCGGATACTCCAATCAGCGGCAAGCGAAGGGGCAGCACTTTTTCTGCACCCGTTGCGACGTCCACTGCAACTATCTGGTGTGTGGGCACACCGCCTGGTGCGTCGTATCCAGGGACTACCAGGACTCGACCGTCGGGCGACCAGGCGAGTCTGACCCCAGTTCGGAGGAAACTAGCAGGCGATTTTCGAGCCGCGACTTGGCGCTCATGACTTCCGTCCGCGTCGGCGACCATCAGCGCCATGGACCGGTCGAGCATACGCAAAAACGCTATTTGCCGGCCATCGGGAGACCACGCCGCAGTGTTTACATAGTTGTCGAGTAGTTTCTTTGGGGTCCCGCCAAGGAAGGGGACGCGCCACAACTCTGCGTGAACTACCGTAATGGAATGTCGGATGAAATCGATGAAGCCACCGTTGGGCGAAATGGTTGCACCGCTGATGCTTGTCCCAGGCTGGGGAGGGACGATCTGCGCCTGGCTTGAGGTGTCGATTTGCCGCAGCCAGAGGCTGTACGCATTGCCCTCACGCTGGGTGTACACGACGTAGTTGCCGTCGGGTGAGATGCCCGGGCTTGAAGCGGTGCCTGTTGAGGTCAACTGTGTGACCTCCATTTCGTTGCTGGATGAGGCCGTTTGCGACGGGTTCAATAAGGTTCGCCAGGGGGCTCTTAAGTAGAGCGCTGTGGCTAGAGCGAGAACGCCGATCAGAGCCACGACAGCCAGGCCCCAAGCCAGCCAGGGGCGGCGAGGTGCGGGTGCGAGTAGCGGCGCTTCGCCACTGCCGCTTGCGCTCCATTCGATGGCTCTCTTCAGATCGCGGGCAGTTTGGAAGCGGGTATCCGGGTCTTTGGCCAGGCAGGCTTTGACAAGCCGGTTCAAGCCTTCAGGCTCAAGGGTTGGTGCTTCCCGCTCCAGAATCGCGGCGATGATGCTGGCAGGGTTCGAACCATCAAAGGCACGC
>JANXLY010000208.1 GCA_025354885.1 Acidobacteriota bacterium
TGGAGAATCTGACTGAAAATGCTGGATACTTGTGCCATGGGTGGTTTCCGTTCGGGTGAAGTTGAACTCTTGCAAGAACTTCTTTACCCTATCAGGAGGCTGCCCTAACCTGTTTTCAAAAGCTAATTTGGACACGAGTGCCTCAATTCGCAACCTTCGCCACCCCACGCAGATACTCATCAAACCAGTCGGCAAGCAGCGTAAAGTCCTCATAAATCGTCGGCCATCCATGATCCTTGCCCGGCAGCACAACAAAACTATTCCGCACTCCCGCTTCCTTCAACTTCGCAATATAGCTTTCCGACTGCTGCAGCGGCACTGTCCGGTCCGCATCCCCATGGATCAGTAGCGTCGGCGGCGTCTTCTCGCTCACATGGTAAATCGGTGAAAGCTGCTTCGCCAATTCCTCCGTCCCTGCCTTCGCACCAAACGCATCGCGATACCCCGCAACCGGACCTACACCCGCTCCATTCACTCCCACCTTCCCCCAGTTCAAAAAGTCCGTCGGAGGAAAGAAACACGCCACCGCCTGCACTGCATCCTTGCTCTGCGTCGCCACCATCAACGACAAATGACAACCCGCACTAAACCCCGAGATCCCCAACTTCTGCGGATCAATCTTCCATCGCTCAGCCCCCGATTTGATAAAGCTCAAAGCCAGCTTCACATCATCCGAAATTTCAGAAATCGTAAAGCGCGGCTGCGAGCTCGGCACCACTGCAAACACCGTGTAGCCACGCTCCAGCAGCTTCCCGAAATTCTTCGGCACAATGCTCGCGTGGTTCGACCTCCACCCTCCGCTCACCACAAAGATCACACCGATCCCGTTTGGCTTCGCCGCTTCAATCACGTCCATCGTCAGCGCCGTCCCAAACTTGCGTCCATATACAACATCTTCGGTCCGCTTGAAATCCTGGCCAGCCAACATCGCCGCGCAAAACAAACCCAACACCAATTCAGTGCACTTCATATTCGCTTATTATGGCAATACCCATGCACGCTCTCCTGCTCACCGCCACCTTGCTCGCCCAAAGTTACCAACCCACTTGGGAATCCGTCGACAAGCGTCCCAATCCGCCCTGGTTCAACGAAGCCAAGTTCGGCATCTTCATCCACTGGGGTGTCTATTCGGTCCCTGCCTATGCGCCCGTGATCCCCGGCAAACTCGCTTACGCCGAATGGTATTGGAACGCAATGACCAAGGGCAAAGAAGGCAGCACCAAACCCATTGAAGCCGGCACCTGGGCCTACCATCAGAAGCAATACGGAGCCAATTTCAACTACCAGGATCTCGCCCCGCAATTCCGCGCTGAACTCTTCGACCCCGATCACTGGGCCGACGTCTTCGCCCGCTCCGGTGCCAAATATGTCGCTCTTACTTCCAAGCATCACGAGGGCTTCGCCTTGTGGCCGAGCAAAGAAGCCAGTTCAACCTGGGGCCGTCCCTGGAACGCAGTTGAGGTCGGCCCCAAGCGCGACATCCTCGGCGACCTCTCCACTTCGGTCCGCAATAAAGGCCTCAAGATGGGCTACTATTTTTCCCTCTATGAATGGTTCAACCCTCTCTGGCTCGCCGACAAACCGCGCTACATCAATCAGCATATGATCCCGCAGTTTAAAGACCTCGTAACACGCTACAAGCCCGACATCATCTTCAGCGATGGCGAATGGGATCTTCCGTCGAGCGAATGGAAAAGCCCTGAAATGCTCGCCTGGCTCTACAACGAATCTGCTGTCAAAAACACAGTCGTCGTCAACGATCGCTGGGGCAAAGAGACCCGCCACCACCATGGCGGTTACTACACAACCGAATACACCGCAGGCATGAGCAATGCCGGTCACGACTGGGAAGAAAGCCGTGGCATGGGCTTCTCTTATGGTTACAATCGCGCAGAGCGTCTCGAGCATTACCGAAGCAGTCGCGAACTCATCATCATGCTTGCCGACATTGTCAGTCGCGGAGGGAATCTGCTGCTCGACATCGGCCCCGACAGCGATGGCACAATCCCCGTTGTGATGGAGCAACGTCTGATAGAGATCGGCACATGGCTCAAGGTAAACGGCGAGGCGATCTACGGCTCCAAACCCGCTAAGACACCCAAGCAATGGTCCACCGGAGAACAGCCCAAGGTCGATTACAATCAGCGCTTCGAATCGAGCTACGACGTAGCCGCTCTCGCCTCAAAGCCCGCCCCTGGCAAAGCTTCGATCGAAGCCTTCTTCACCACCAAAGGCAAAGACCTCTACGCCATCCTTCCTCGCTGGTCCATGAAGCTGATCACGATTCCGGGCGCAGTTGCCACGCAGGTTCAACTCCTCGGCGCAACACAACCCCTCAAGTTCAGGAACACCAAGGGCGCTGTCACCATCGAACTCCCCGCGCTTCCCGAAGACCTCCTCTCGCAACCCCTCTGGACCCTAAAGATCACCCAATGAAGCGCCGCCACTTCCTCGCCTCGATGACCGCCGCAACAGGCCTCGCCCAGTCGCGCCGTCCCAATGTACTCTCTATTTCTGTCGATGACCTCAACGACTGGGTCGGTTGCCTCGGCGGCTATCCCGGCGTCAAAACTCCCAACATCGACAAGCTCGCCAAACGCGGCGTGCTGTTCTCCGATGCCCACTGTGCCGCTCCCCTCTGCAACCCATCGCGAACCGCAATCATGAGTGGTCTCAGGCCCTCCACCAGCGGCATCTACAACAACGACCAATACCTGCGCCCCAACCACCCCGACGTCGTCACCATGCCCATGTACTTCGGTCGCAATGGCTACCATGTCGCCGGGGCAGGGAAGGTCTTTCATCATGTTGCCGGCCATAACCCGCCCGATCAGTGGGATGAATTTCAGCTGCAGCAATTCGACGATCCCTGGTATCGCCGTGCCGACTGGTATCCCTGGAACAAACGCATCCCCGCTCCCAAAGGCCATCCTTACAACGGCCTCAAAGACTTCGCTGGCGAATTCGACTGGGGCGTTCTCGAAACTCCAGAAGACCAATACGGCGATCAAAAAGCGGTTCAGTTCGCCAAAGACTTTCTTGCCCGCAAGCACAACAAGCCGTTCTTCCTGGCCGCTGGAATGTGGCATCCCCACATCCCGATGTACGCCCCCCAGCGCTTCTTCGACATGTATCCCGAGGCAACCATCCACATCCCGGATACGCGCGATGATGATCTTGCAGACCTCCCTCCACTAGCCCAGGAACTTGCCGCCTTCCGCCGTCCCGAGTTCGAGCGCATCCGTGCCACCGGCAAGTGGAAAGACTTCGTCCGCGCCTACCTCGCCGCCATCTCCTTCGCCGACACACTCGTCGGCAACGTCATCGACGCGCTCGATAACAGTAAGTACGCGAGCAACACCATCGTGGTCTTCTGGTCCGACAACGGCTGGCACCTCGGTGAAAAACAGCACGTCCACAAATCAACACTCTGGCAGCGTTCAACCCACGTACCTTTCATCTTCTCCGGGCCCGGCCTCAAGGCCAAGGGCACATCACGCTCACAGCCTGTCAGCACTTTCGATATCTATCCAACTCTCGTCGATCTCTGCGGTCTGCCAGCCAACCCGCGAGTCGAAGGCAAGAGCCTCCGCCCTCTCCTCGAAAACCCCAAAGCGAAACACGACCCCGTCGTCTCCACGCATCTACCCGGCACGCACAGCGTCATCAGCGAGCAGTGGCGATACATCGTTTATGCCGATGGCAGCGAAGAGCTATATGATCGCAAGGCGGACCGCAACGAATTCACCAACCTCGCCGCAGACCCAAAGCACAAAGCGCTCAAACTCCAACTGGCGAAGTACGCTCCAGCCAAAAGCGCGCCTCCACAGCCCCTCGTCACAGACTACGATTTCGATTTCCCAACCTACACCTACAAGCGAAAGGCCAAACCATGATCCTCCCTCTCCTTCTCTTACTCGCCGCTGACCCGAAGCAAGCCCTCACCTTCCGTGCCACCTTCGAGAAAGGCCCCGACGCCGACTTCGCCAAAGGCGACAAGTCGATCTACTTCGCGCCCAGCTACAAGGAACAAGCCAATGCCGTCAAAGGCCTCGGCCAGGCTCCCGTGGTGCTTGAAAACGGCGCGCTCCGCTTCAAGTCCAAACACACCACCGCTCTCTTCTTCAAGATTGCCGACAACGTCAACCCGACAACCGGCACCTTCTCGGTCAAGCTCAAGCTCGACCCCGACCAGGATCTCGCGCCCGGCTTCTGCGACCCCATCCAGCTCACTGACAAAGCCTATAACGACTCCGCAATTTGGGTCGACTTCACCAAAGATGACAAGCCCCGCAACTTCCGCCTTGGCGTCTTTGGCGAACTGAAAGTCTGGAACCCGACCAACCTCGAACCCGACAAGAACCCCAAGTTCAATGAGCGTCTGGTCATCGTCAAGAATCCTCCATTCACTCGCGAACAATGGACCCACATCGTCATTACCTACACCAAAGGCGCGGCAAGCCTCTACCTCAACGGCAAACTC
>JANXLY010000209.1 GCA_025354885.1 Acidobacteriota bacterium
CCAACCAGAAATCGCTATTTACAGATATGGATATTGGACAGCAGGGGGAACCTCAATTGTCGGCCAAGCAAAAACAGCTCCAAACCCGAATCATTATGCGGGTCCCAAATCCCGTTCCGAGCTAATTTGGACAGCAGTGGAGTTCTAAGGGAAAACGGTCAAGTGAAAGAGTAGAGGAAAGCCCGGCTGAAGTGGTCTAGCGGTAGACACTAACCGTTGAGGATAGCGCACTGTTTCCCTTGGCGTCATAGGCACGTCCCTGAAGGACATAGGTTCCCCTGGAAACCTTGACAGTATTCCATTTGATTGTGAACGGCGCAGAGAAAGAAGCGCTCGCAACTGCTCCGTTGATGAGCAGTTCCACTCTGGTGACTGCCACGTTATCCGTTGCCGAAAAGCTGACGCTGACGTTGCCGCTTACAAAAGTAGCGGCAGTTGGGCTGAGAATTCTAATGGAGGGTGCCTGGGTGTCTGCAGGCGCAGTTGGAGGTGCCGAGCCGGAACCAGACGAAGTGGATGGCGGATTGAAGGCCATTCCTACCGCCTTTGCGGCGTTGACGCGACCATAGCCGAATTCCGGGTCCAGTCCAACAGCGCCGAGGTCGTCGGCCGAAGATTGCAGGATTGCGGTGACTTGTGTTGGGCTCAGGTTCGGATTAAGCGAGAGAACGAGAGCTGCAACTCCGGCGACAACGGGAGAAGAAAACGAGGTGCCGCAGGCGCTGCCGTAAGTGTTGCCATTGAAAGTGGTGAAAACGCAGCCAGGGGCGGACAGAGTAACGCGATTGCCTGTTGTGGACCAACTGTAGAGCGCATCATTTGGGTCGGTCGCACTGACGGTTGTGATGTAGGGGCTGGGTGCCAACGTGCTTAGCGCTCCGGAATTGCCGGCCGAACTGATGACTACGCCACCTTTGGACTGGAAGTACTGAGCGGCGGAACTGACGGTTGAACTGCCTATGATGTCAAAGCTGATGTTTGCAACACGTGCACCATTGTTTGCAGCCCAATTGAGGGCAGTCGCGATCGTGGAGTAGGTCGCGTAGCCGGCGGTATCTGTGACTCGCACCGGCAGGATCAAGGTTTCCCATGAAACTCCTGCGCCGCCGAGGCTATTGTTGCCGGATGCACTGGCCGTCCCCGCTACTTTGGTGCCGTGACCATAAACATCCCGCGAGTCCGAATTGTTGTCATAAGTATTCCATCCCGGAACGAGCCGGGAGTAAAGATCGCCATGCGTAGGGTCGACACCGGTATCGAGGATTGCGATTTTGATGATTGCGCTCCCTTTGGTGGTCAGCCACGCTGTGGATGCCTGAATCTTTGGCAGATGCCACTGGCTCGAGTAGGAAGGGTCGTTTGGCGTGATTTGCACGGGGGGCAGATACATGTCTGGCTCAGTAAACTGCACCTCAGGCCGTCCTCGGAAAGCGTTGGCTACCGCATTGGAATTGGCCGTTGAGGGTAATTCGACGACATGGATAGTCAGGCCCGGAAGCTGGCGGGAACTGCGTGCTCCCATGCCATTGATGATGGATTGAGCCTGGGAGGTCAGGACATCCGACCTGAAACCTACCAGAAGGCGACCAGGAACGGCCGTCTGGGCAAATCCTAGAGTGGTCAAAGAGAGGGCAAACAGAGGACGTAGGAGAGATTTCATATTTTTGGGTCTCTTTTAGAGCGCTGATTGTCTATCGGCGTTTCACCGAAGTAGCAATCTTAGGAAATTCACCTACATTTACCTGTGTTCTCGCTTTAGAAAGCGAAAGAACATCTCCGTCCAAAACCCGCTCCGAAATAAATACGTAGTACTTGACGGACACTCCGTTTTGTGAAGTGTGGTGTGCGAGAGACTGGGAAAGCTGCAATACGGCTTGTGCTGGAGATTGTTGAGAGTTGGAAAATTACGGAGGACTGAGGCCGGGAGCGTGCGCGGCTTCAGCAAATTGAGAATGTCAGGCGACAGCCAAAATGTCGCTCTCTTCGAAAGAAACGGTATAAGAAGCGGCTTTTCACAGCGATGCTGCATCTGGCGATTCAAAGGCGCCGATTCAGGAATGTGCGAACGCACAAATTCAACATGAAAAGGGACAAGGCCGTTGGGCTTCTTCATGGAATGCCCTCGCGCACGCTGGAACCTACCAGGCGGCTTCGGATGGGTAAGTGACTACGACTGGTCTGGATGTGTAAGATCCGGAGAGTCCGGGAGTGACAAAATTAATGGGGTAATTCGAGATGGTGACGCTAACCCGGCCTTCTGGGGTGCCAAGGTCGGCTGTGGTGATTGAGATCATGTTGCTCGTCAGGCCCGAGAGCAGGGGTTTGGAATTTAGGTCCGTAGTCGGGGAATTGTAGATGGCCATATTTTTGATCTTTGCCGTTTGGGTGGGATCGAGAACGGCATATCGGGCTGCGGCGCGAGTGCGCTCCACCAAGCTTTGCTGAAAATAGAGATAGAGACCAAAATCAAGGATTCCCAGGAGCATACAGAGGAATACCAGGATCGAGAGGGCCGCTTCAACCAAGGCTTGGCCTTTACGGGAAGCTCGGATGTTGGGACGTGCCATGATTAGCAACTCACCGGGCAGTATTGGCCAAGAAATTGCATTTGAAGAGAAGGTTTGTCACTCATTGTGAACTTTTTCACGATTCCGTCAATCGTAAATGTCTTGATCTTGACCGTGACCGTTTTAGGGACGAATAGGCCATCAAAGATGACTGTGACATCCACGTCGGAAGTTGTAAGCCCAGGGACAATAGGAGTGGAACTAGCAGTTGGTGAGCCGTACACCACAGTGTTTTGCACGGCTGTGACGTATGAGTTGGGGAGGATTCCGTTGCCCTGGTTGCTGATGGTGGCCATGGATGCATAGCGGGCACCACCGCGGACGGCGTTGATCAGCGAGTTGTACTGATAAAAGGAATAGCCGAACTGAAGAGTGCCCGTGAAGATGAGCATAAGTACGGTGGAACAAAGTGCCAGTTCGACAAACGCGTTGCCGCGTCTCGATCCGAATCGCCGAGTAGTTTTCTTCATTGGACTAATCTCACAACGTAAGAGCCGCCACCCGGATACGCAGAAGTGCCTCCACCATCGATACGTGAACCCATGTAAATGGCACACCAGGTTTGGTTCCCTGCGTTGGGGTAACTGATGGGAAGCAGGAAGGCGGCAAAGCCAAGAACCATATTATTCGGGGTACTGCTGGGTCCCCCGTTGACGGGCATCACAACCAGACGCATATTATTGCCATAGTAGGCTGGCGCGGCGCCGGAGCCATTGGGCGAATAATTTGTCAAGTCACTGTCCAATAGAGCTCGAGCAGTGAGCGCGCTTTGCTCGCTCTGTTTCTGCCCATTCGTCAGGTTGATGATATCGCCCACGTTGAGAGGCAAAGTCTGTCTGGTTCCCTGAATGGCCTGCTGGATGCTGGAGGCAGACTGGAGCTCGAAGTAGCCACGGTTGGAACCTGCGACAGAAGTGTCGGAGAAGTTATAGAGCGGCCAAGATACTTGATTTCCGTTGCATGTATTATGCTTTTGGGCATTGCCGGGCCAGAGGAAGGCATATTCTTGTCCGATGGACATACCGAAATTTAGTGGGTCGCTGGCGCTCAGCGCAAAGGGCGAAAATGGCATGTAGCCGCCCTTCGGAAAAGTTTGTTTGATTTGAGCACCTATCGCTTGTCCCCCCACAGAGGCGGTAGTGGGAGCATTGACCACCTGCATGAAAGACAAGTTAAGCGCGGGCCGGACGGTGACACGGATGAAACCATAGCCTGAGGCATTGTTGATCGGAGGAACTTCCCAAGGGCCAGCTGTAGCTTTGGAAAACTCAATGGTCGTGACATTTGCAGGCATAATTTGAGTGTTGAAATTGAAATAGTTCAGACTGTTCAGCACTGAGTTCTGTGCCGCCGTGATGCCCGATGATTTGCCATTGAGTTTGGTTGCAGCAGTAATAGCGGCCGCATCAACAAATGCCTGGGCTTCGCTCTTGAAAATGTAGAGTCTGCCAAGGTCAACTGCGAGCCCGATCATGCCAAACAGGGCGAAGATCGAGACGGCCGTAGCCAGAATTACGTATCCGCGGCGAAGTTTGCCGCCAGGGCTGTTAATGCCAGGGCTTTGGCCCAATCGCGAATCAGCTATTTTATTTGTCTTTGCAAAATATCTTCCAAATCCTGCATGCTTAGCATTCATATAGAAATTCCCATTCCGTTCTTCCGTCCCATCGACCCGTTTCAGGAAAAACTTTAGAGAAAAAATTACTAAAATTGAAATTCGGATCACCACATGCTGGAACAGCGCGAAGCTGAACTTCGATTGCACATAGGAGATGAACCGTGAGCAGAGCGGGCGCTTCCTTCAGCCTGCCGATCCTGCGATTGCTAGCTTTGCTGTCGTGTAGGGCGGCGAAACGGCTGTGCCCCAGCGAGACGGTTTCGAGGACGCCGAGAAGCTTCAGCGCTGGAAGCGGTATAGATCCCATGAGTTTTCGCAATGCCCCGGCTATTTTGCCGAAAACAGTTACTGAAAGTCAATTCGCGACAAAGGAGCGTTAAGCCAGTGGGGTGGAGGGGGGTTGGCTTGGGATCGACGGCGACTCCTGCAATGGTGCACTCGTGTCCAAATTAGCTTTTGAAAACAGGTTAGGGCAGCCTCCTGATAGGGTAAAGAAGTTCTTGCAAGAGTTCAACTTCACCCGAACGGAAACCACCCATGGCACAAGTATCCAGCATTTTCAGTCAGATTCTCCA
>JANXLY010000258.1 GCA_025354885.1 Acidobacteriota bacterium
CGTCAATGGGACTGATATCGAGATCAAGCGTGGAGAATATGTGGCGATCATGGGGCCCTCGGGCTCAGGCAAATCGACATTGATGAACCTGATCGGCTGTCTTGATACTCCGAGCGCTGGCGAATACTACATCAACGGAAACCTTGTGAGCAGCATGTCCGACGATGAACTCGCCCGCATTCGTAACAAGGAAATCGGATTTGTTTTCCAGAGTTTCAATCTTTTGCCCCGCGCTTCTGCGCTGCATAACGTAGAGCTACCGTTGATCTATGCCGGTTTCAATCAGGCGCAGCGCATCGAACGGGCCAAGCTTGTTCTCGAACAGGTAGACCTTGCCCAGCGCATGTATCACAAGCCGAATGAACTTTCCGGCGGTCAGCGACAGCGTGTCGCCATCGCTCGCGCTCTTGTAAATAACCCTTCGATTCTACTGGCCGATGAACCCACCGGCAACCTCGATTCGGCTACCAGTGTTGAAATCATGGCTCTCTTCGAGCGCCTTCACGCGCAGGGCAATACCATCATTCTCGTCACCCATGAACTGGAAGTCGCCTCGAATGCCCACCGCATCATCCACGTCCGCGATGGCAAAGTGGAAAAGGATGAAAGGACCCGTTAAGGCGGGCAAGTATCTGCTCAGTCTGCCGGAGCGAAGCCTCCGCGCACTGACCGCTCTCACTGCCGGGTTCCTTCGCGAGAGTAGTGAGATTACCCTGCCTCCTGCATTTCGCCGGACTCGCATCTATCAGTCGATCGTGGACCAGACACTGCGCTTTCTAATCGAGAAAGTTGGCCGTGTTGAAGGTACCTATGCCGAGTCAGACTCTCTTCCTGACAACTTTTTCATTCGTAGGAGTGCAGGGAACGGTATCGAATGGGTCTCGCTTGCAGTCTTCCATGCATCACCGGTCTGGGTGCTTGCCGGGTTGGCCGATGTTTCGGGAGTTGGGGGGAAATTACTCGGAGAAATTGCAGCCACACTGGAAGTTGAAGGCTGGCTGAGTGGCGCCGCGTCTGTTCGTAACGCAACCGACCTGCTGGATGCTCTGGAGCGGGGAAGCGGGCATCTGGCCGACAGTTTCAATACTCCACCGCTCAATCGCAAAGCCCTGATGCGCGAATGGGAAGAACTGAAGAAGAGCGTTAGTACTTCAACGTCCAGCTCACAAGTGGAAGCCGAATGGGAACAACTAAAGCGAACCGCTCAACTACAACGCAAACCACTGATGGAAGTTTCAACTGCAGTCGCCCTCAACACGCTACGCTGTGGCCGCCAGATGTTCGCCGATCCGATCCTCGAGCATTACCGCAAGACGCTTGCTGATTTGAACGAAGTGGGTTTCGCAAGCTATGCCGAGCGAGAGATGGCCCCTTACTGGCGCGCTGCTGTCGCCAACTTTTCGCGGTAGCTCTCGATCCGTTGCGAGATCCGCAAGTAGATCGCTGATGCTTGTGCGCCATTTTTGGGTGCCGGCATCGTCGCGAGACCTTTTTCGAGAGCTTCAACCGCACCCGCATAATTCTTCAATTGTAAATTTGCTTCTGCAACGAGTTCCCATCCATTCAATTGACCCGGCGCAATTGACGTAATCGCTTGTGCGATCGGCAGCGCCCTGTCAGACTGGTCATAGCCAGGGTGCTGAAGATTCAGTAATAGATCCGCCAAGTAACCACGACTCAAAATGTCTTTCGAATCAGCCGCGGCTCTCTGTTCCAGTGCGCGAAAGGTCTGCGCCAGCGTATCATTCGCAAGTGTGTCCTTGAGCTCTGAGCGCGCATAAGAAAGGTTGTACAGAGCTTTCAGCCGAAAATCATCAGCGCGTGGAGTCTGGCTTGCTGCGTACAAGCGAGTTGCCACTGCCAACGAACGTTCTGCAGTGTGCATGTAGTCCTGCTTCAGGCCCAAATCGTATTGCAGCAGTCCTCGATTGTTCAGTGCTGAAAGCAGATCCATCTGGGCCGCAAGATTGTCCGGGTCCCTCGACAGTGCCTCAAAAATTTCCACCGCCAGGTTCATTTCTACAAGGGCATCCTCGTTCTGTCCCAACGAACCCATTGCAGCTGCCCGCGAAGAAAGCGTTGCGGCAAAGTCCCGCTTCACCAGCGGTGCTTCCCGCAAACTCGCCGGCAATCGCATACGCCACATCTGGGCTTCACTGCACCAGCGAAGCGCTTCTTGCGGCTTCGCCTGCGCAATCCAGATCGCCCGCTCACCTGCAAGCTGGTGCAATGCGAGTAGAAGTGGTTTCGACTCGGCATCTAGTTCCAGACCTGTTTCAAACGCGACCTTTGCTTTACGCACCCATTCCTCACTTACATCGGCGAATCCGCCCATTCCACGCTGAACCTGGAGAGATCGACCAACCGCTTGATAGGCCTTGCCCAAGCGTAGATGGTTCTCCAGATTGCGCGGCTCCTCTCGAACGAGTGCGGCAAACATCGGCAAGGACGCTTCGATAAGTGCGGCAGATTCTGTCTTCGGTTCAACTGCGAATTGCGCTATCCGGTAGCTGTATTCCAGAAGTACCCGCGCCCGTCTGGCATCAAAGGATGAATAGCGGGCAAGAACATCGAGACCCTTCTGGTAAGTTGTTAGCGCGTCTTTCCAGCGGCCAAGACTTTGTACCGCATAGTTGCCAGTTACATCTCCTACGCGCAAATAACCGAGTGCCAGTTCGACAGCAAGTGCTTCGTCTCCAGATGCCTCCCGTGCCAAAACGTTCAGGTAGCGTAATCCTTCTTCCAGCATCCCTGCGCGCAACCGGGTGGTCCCATCCACTTCAAGCATTTGATCGTAAAGCTCGAAGATTTGATAGTGAGCCAGACGCCGCACATCGCCAAAGCGCCTCTCCGCCAGCCGCTTCTCATGCAGCGTTGTGTAGATGCCAGATCCTGTTGCTACGGCAAGCAGTGAAGCAGCAATGACAGCCACTCTTTGACGGTAAACAAACTTGCGAGTGCGATACCAGAAATTTGCCGGCCGGGCTTTCACCGGGCGTGAGGAAAGATAAGCCTCAAGGTCTTCACTTAGTTCTCGAGCCGTTGCATAGCGCAGTGCGGGGTCGTGTTCGAGCGCCTTCGCACAGATTGCACGCAAGTCTCCGCCGAGAGCTCTTTCAAGTTCCCGCAGGTTCGTCCCGCGCTGTATGGCATCTTCGGCAGTGATTGCATCGCCGAGCGGTACAGCTTCTGAATACTGATAGGCCCGAGCCAGTTCCTGCACTACCTCTGCCGTGTCGCCAAATGCCCGATGCCCACTGAGCAGTTCGTACAACACCATTCCCAGCGAGTAGACATCGCTCCGTGTTGTGATCGGATCCTTGCGCAATTGCTCGGGACTCGCATATCTCGGAGTCAGCAGCATCACCTCTGTCACTGCCTGCTCCTCCGGCCCCTTCAGCAACTTGGCTGTACCAAAGTCGAGCAGTTTTACTTGTCCTTCTTCGCGTGTGACAAGAATATTTGACGGCTTAAAGTCTCGATGAACGATCAGGTTCTGATGTGCATGCTCGACGGCTGCGCACACCTGCAAAAAAAGCCGGATGCGTTTTGGCAGCTTCAACTTCTTCCCGTCGCAGTATTGATCCATCGCCACCCCGTCGACGTACTCGGTAACGAGGAATGCTTCTCCCGAATCTGCAATGCCGCCATCGAGCAGGCGCACGATATTCGGATGATTCATTTGCGCCAGCAGTTGCCGCTCCACCCGAAAGCGGGCTTCAAAGTCTTCTCCCCCAAGATGCTGCGCCAACACCTTGATCGCTACCTGCTGGGTATATGCACCATCCGCGCGCTCGGCAAGATAAACGCTCCCCATGCCGCCCCGTCCCAGAAGCGCCGTAGCCTGATAAATTCCATAGCGTGGAAATGACTGCACTGATGCGCAGTCTATCAACCCGCAACGCAGCAATTCTGCTTATCGGGCAATTGGTGGCGCAGCGACGATCCGAAGCTCGTCATAGACCCTGCTTGTGCCCTCGCTAGCCAGCGGAACTTCGAATCTTTCTCCGCTCGCTACTTCGATAGGCTTCGGCATGTGCTCCAATTCAACCCAGCGATAGCTTCGAAATCGGTGGTCTAAGCGGGAGCGTGGATCCTGGGTTAGCGCACGAACTTCGAATCGATAGCGTCCTTCAGGCAACTGCTTTGTTCGAAATTCGTATCCGCGCACAGTCTCTGTCCGAGCATCGTATGCATTCCGGATGGTCCAGTCCTCTTGAAAATTCAGAATCTCGCCCCCCAAGCGGTACCAGCGAAGCCTTGCCAAAAGAGGGGAGACTCTCGTATCGATTTGAATCTGAAACTTTGGATTCCTGAATGAAACTTGCGAAAGCCTATTGTCGCGAAACGTGGCCCCTAATGCAGCACAGGCGATTAAGGCAACTGCAGCGGCACCGCGAATCCAGCGTGCACGAATCTTGCGACGCTTTTCCTTCTCGAGCAACGCTCTAGTCGCCGCTAACCATTCCGAGCTCGGCTCCAGCTTGGAGCAGGCTCGCAAGGCCCAGTCGAGTTCCGGTTCGGTCATTGTAGCCTCATCACCGTCTTGCTAAATTCAAAAAAAGCCACAAGGAATAGCAGCGGTTTCCCTCCGGAACGCCGACATCCCTTGTGACTGGTTATCAAATGTTGTCTTCACTGTGTAAAGCGCGATGCTTCGCTCAAACAGCTCAAACTTTTTTTATTTTTTTTTGCAGACTCTTCCGCAGTCTTTCCAGCCCATCGATTTTGGCTTCCACTTCGAGAAGCGCCTTTTGCATCCTGGCGGCATCTCCGGCAAGCCAAGCCTTTACGTCCTGCAAGCTGAATCCGACGCCTACGGCGCGCTGTGCCAGTCGAATCCGCTTGGCGTCACTGACTCCGTAGAGTCGGTAGCCATTCGGCCCACGCTCGGGATTCAATAGGCCAGCCTTCTCGTAAAAACGCAGAGTTTCAGTATTTACTCCGCATGCTTCGGCCAGTTCGCCGCGTTTCCATTTCACTTCAGCTTCGGGCATCTGAGCCTATCCTAGCGCTAGAATGAAAGTTGTGGCCATTTCGGCTATGAATCCCCAATAGAAACGGAGGCTCGAGCTGACCTTGAGCCGTATCTCGCTCGCATTCTCTTCCTTCTTCGGTCTGCTCTTCGGCGGACAACTTCCAGATTCTGTCATTGCAGCGCTCGGCCTCTCGCGGCGTGCTGGCCGCTCTGACACCAAAGCGCCAGTTGCAAGCCCCTTGCCCAAAGTAGATGTGAGCGACGGCGCTCTGCAACTGCTTGCCTTATTGCAACGCGACGCCCGCCTTCTCGACTTCCTCATGGAGGACGTCTCACCCTATTCCGACGAACAAGTTGGCGCCGCAGTGCGCAACATTCATGAATCGTCCCGCGCAACTTTGCAGCGTTATCTTTCGCTTCAGCCGGTGATCGACGGCGTCGAAGGAGCTGTTACCCAACTCTCTGCTGCCGGAGCACTCAAGAACGATCCAGGTGCCATCAAGCTGCTTGGCAATGTTCCTGCTGATGGCAACGTCAAGGCTGGCACTTTGCGTCACAAGGGTTGGAAGGTAGAAAAAATCGAACTTCCCGCTCTTCCTCTAAAGGCGAATCTCAAGATTCTCGCCCCTGCTGAAATTGAGGTGGAGTAAATCCCTTTGGTCATCGGCATTGATCTCGGCACTACCAACAGTGCCCTCGCTTATGGCGAATCAGACACGGTCCAACACTTTCCGGTCGAACAAGTAGTGCAACCGGGCGAACTTCGCGCCGAAGATCTGCTTCCATCTTTTGTTTATTTGCCCGGCCCCAAAGACTTTGCAAAAGGCGCAACTTCCCTTCCGTGGGATGAGGCTCCCAAATACGTTGTTGGAGCATTGGCACGACGACGTGGAGCGGAGACGCTGGGGCGTCTGGTGTCGAGCGCCAAGTCGTGGCTCAGCTATGCGGGAGTCGACCGCAACGAAGCCTTCCTCCCGATACATGCGCCGGAGGGCGTCGCTAAAATTTCGCCTGTTGAAGCATCCCGCGCGTATCTCGAACATTTGGATGATGCCTGGCAACATGCAGGCAATGCTGCACTGACCAACTACAGCGTTGTCCTCACGGTTCCCGCAAGCTTCGATGCAGTTGCCCGTCAACTCACCGAGCGTGCCGCACACGAAGCAGGTCTCAAGAATGTTGTACTGCTCGAAGAACCTCAGGCCGCTTTCTACTCCTGGCTTGCAAAACACCCGGACTGGCGCGAGATCGTCGGCCCGGGCAATCGCATTCTCATCATTGACATCGGCGGCGGCACTACCGATTTCACCCTCATCGATGTCAAAGATCTGGGCGGAAGTCTCGGCCTTGAGCGCGTCGCGGTTGGAGATCACATCCTTCTCGGCGGCGACAACATGGATCTCGCACTCGCCCGCCATCTTGAGGCTCGTCTGGCGGCGAAAAACACCAAGCTCGATGCCCAACAGTTGCAAGCGCTCTGGCAGCAATGCCGTGCCGCTAAAGAAGCGCTACTTGATCCTGCTACGGATTCAACTGAGCAATCAGTAACGATACTCGGACGCGGTAGCAGTCTGATCGGCGGCACGATCAAAACAAAACTTACGCGGGCCGAAGTGGAAGACATTCTGGTGGAAGGGTTTTTCCCCAACTGCGCTTTCGAAGAAGAGCCGCAACGTGCTCGTCGCTCTGCCCTACAGGAGATCTCACTGCCTTATGCCAGCGATGCCCGCATCACTGCCCACCTGGCCCACTTCCTCAGGAGCGGTGGTGCCGCTCCCACGCATGTCCTCTTCAACGGCGGCGTATTGCGCGCGGGTCTTGTTCGCAAGCGTATTCTCGCAACTCTCAATGCCTGGCTGCCTCAGCCGCTCAACGTGCTTGACGGAGAAGACCTCATGCTCGCCGTCGCCCGTGGTGCCGCCTATTATGGCCTCGCCCGTCAGGGCAAAGGAATTCGGATTCGTGGCGGCGTTCCCCGCACTTACTATGTCGGAATTGAAGACTCGATGCCGGCCGTCCCTGGGATGCCACCGCCGATGAAGGCGCTCACCGTCGTGCCCTTTGGGATGGAAGAAGGTGCGTCTCACAATTTTCCCGGCCGCAAGTTTGGTCTCCATGTCGGGGAGCCGGTTGAGTTCCGGATTTTCAGCTCGACCGAGCGACGTGGCGACGAAGCGGGTGCTCTTCTTGACCCCATGCCTCGCGATTTGCGCGAACTTCCGGCCATGGAGCTGACTCTCGCCCCAACTTCCAAATCACCTGGTGGTCTCGTCCCTGTTACCCTCGAATCGCATGTCACTGCAACCGGGGTCCTTGAATTGTATTGTGTGGCATCCAGTGGTGATCGCTGGAAGCTTGAGTTTAGTGTAAGAGAACGTAAATCATGAAGATTGGCATTGACTTAGGTACGACGAATTCCGCCCTCGCCTGGGTAGACCCGATGGAAGCCGCCGAGGCCGACTACACCCCAATTCACGTCCTCGACATCGGCCAGTTTGTTGCCCAGGGCCGGCAAGAGAAACGGCGCACTCTCCCCAGTTTTCTATACCTCGACCAGCAGGAGTTCGTTGGAATCTATGCCCGCGAACAGGGCGCTCTCGTGCCCACCAAGAGCGTGTATGCTGCCAAATCCTGGCTCTCGAATAGCGAGGTGGACCGCAACGCCAAGATTCTGCCCTGGGATGCTCAAGAAGCAGGGCGCCTCTATTCACCCGTCGAAGCATCCTCCAAATACCTTGCCCATATTGCCGCCGCCTGGCAGGAATCCACAGGCTCCCCAATCAGCGAGCACGACGTCGTGCTCACCGTGCCAGCCAGCTTTGATGAAGAAGCCCGTGAACTTACGGTGCAGGCCGCCCGCGCTGCAGGTATCGAAAAGCTCACGCTCATTGAAGAGCCAGCTGCCGCATTCTACTCGTGGATTGCGCGACACCTGTCGCAATCGCAAAAGAATCTCACCGATGGCATGAACGTGTTGATCGTCGACGTTGGCGGCGGGACATCAGACTTTACTCTCATCCAGGTAAGTCGGACCGGGGACCATGTCCAGTTCACTCGAACCGCTGTTGGCAAGCACCTGCTGCTCGGTGGCGACAATCTCGATCTCACTCTGAGCTGGCTGGTCGAAACCAAACTCAATACCCAACTTTCACTCCGCCAGCGTAGTGCGCTGCGTCGGCAGTGTGCGGCAGCGAAAGAAATGCTCCTTGCCGAAGTCGGCCCGGATGCCGTTGAGATCACCGTCCTTGGTGCAGGAACTTCGCTCATCGGAGGCACGCTTCGCACAGAGATCACGAAAGCCGAAGCAAGAGAACTTGCTCTCGATGGTTTTCTGCCCGAATGCGATCTCGCCGAGTTGCCGAATGTTGACAAGAAATCTGCTTTTCGCGAGCTCGGCCTGCCCTATGTTTCAGACCCGGCCATTACTAAACACCTCGCCCAGTTCCTGAATGAAAGTGGCGGCGTTCGTCCCGACGCAATCCTCTTCAACGGCGGATTCTTCATCCCCGACATACTTCGAGAGCGAGTCCGAAGCGTCATTCAGAACTGGTTTGGAAAGGCACCGTTAGTTTTCGAAAATCAGGACCTCGATCTTGCGGTTGCCCAAGGTGCAGCCTATTATGCGCATGTCCGTGGTGGTGGCCAGGGGATTCTTGTTCGTGGTGGCTTGCCCCGCGCCTTCTTCATTTCGACCGGCGAAAATCAATCGATTTGTCTTGTGCCTCGCGGATCCGAAGAGGGCTCAACGATTGAGCTCGACGTTCCTGGCCTGCAATTGCTAGCCAACAAACCCGTCAGCTTTCGCCTCTATAGTTCACTCACTCGTACCGAAGACGTTGCTGGCCAAAGTGTCCCAGTCGAGGAGAATTTCCACCTGCATTCTCCGCTCAACGCTGTGATCCGCTTTGGCAATCCCAGCGCCGAACGCAGTGTTCCCGTGCGGCTCAGAGCCCATCTCACCGAAGTCGGCACCCTTGAGATTTTTGCCGACAGCAAGGTGAGTGAACACTCCTGGCGCCTGCAGTTCGAATTGCGCCGCCAAAGTTCGCAGAGTGTTGTCGCTCGACCTGTAGCCAGTGTTAGCGATTCCGCACTCGAAGAGGCGCTCGGCCTCATCCGCCAGACTTTCTCCGGCGACTTTTCTCTTCTGCCTGAAGCTTTGCCGCAGAAGCTCGAACAGGCCCTTTCTCTCGGTCGCAGTTCCTGGCCTCTGAACGCCATCCGCAAGATGGCTGACCTGTTTCTGGAATGTGCCGAAGGCCGCAAGAAATCGGCTGCCCACGAACTCCGCTGGCTAAACCTCGCTGGCCTCTGTCTGCGTCCCGGCTTTGGTGCTCCCGGTGACGATCTTCGCATTGAACAGGCCCGGCGCGTCTTCGCAAGCGGCCTCGTTTTTGGCAATCAGGCACAGAATGAAATCGATTGGTGGATCTTCTCTGGCCGAATTTCCGGTGGTCTCAACCGGAATCAGCAACAGGATCTTTACCAGCGTCTGTCCAGTGCTCTGATTCCCAAGGGACAGAAGGCAAAGCGCCTCAATCCCTCGCTTGCCCGTGAGATGTGGCGCTGTGCCAGTTCGCTGGAGTTATTGCCTGTCGGCACAAAAACCGAACTCGGAAACGCTCTGCTCAAACGCGTTCGTGCCAAGGATTACTCGGCCAGTGAAGTCTGGTGTCTTGCCCGTCTTGGGGCACGCAAGTTGCTGTACGGGCCTAACAACCTTGTGATTCCGGCCACTACAATTACTCGCTGGATCGAGCAAGTGCTGGGCATGCCCGATGCGGCAGAAGCAACCGCCGCCATGGGTCGGCAGACAGGCGATGCGTCGCGCGATTTGCCTCCCGCTACCCTCGATCTCATTCGCAAAGCCTGGGCCAACCACCCCAAACGCAGTTCCCTCGATGCCATGCTCGATGGCGAAGGTCAGGACGAACTCGCCGCTCTTGGTCGCGTTTTTGGCGAAGAACTTCCCAGCGGTCTCTCCATTTCGGTAGCCCAGGAATGAGCGAACGCAGCGTCATCGACTGGATCCGCAAACGCGCCCCTTCGTTTGGCAATGGCGTGCGTATCGGGATCGGCGACGACTGCGCGGTTTACACTCCACAGGCCGGCGAAGAGCTGGTTTTCACAACCGACTTCACCATCGAAGGCCGCCACTTCACCCGCGACGCTTACACCCCGCGAGAAGTCGGCTACAAGGCTCTGGCACGCGGCCTTTCCGACATCGCAGCGATGGCTGCAGCGCCCCGATTTGCGCTTATTTCCCTGGCTGTCCCCGATGAAGAATTTATCAAGCCTTTCTTTCTTGGTCTCTTCGGTCTCGCTCGCAAGTACAACGTCACCATCGCCGGTGGCGACCTCTCACAAAGCGACAAAGTGCATTGCGACATCGTAGTTTGCGGCTCTGTGCCGAAGGGCAAGGCGCTGCTTCGCAGCGGTGTGAAGCCCGGCGATTTTCTTTACGTCACCGGCCCACTCGGGGTTTGGAAAAATCGCCCCATCCCCCGCCTGGATCTCTCTGCAAGCCTGCTCAAATTCGCCCATGCGGCCATGGACATTACCGACGGACTCTCGATGGATCTGGACCGTCTTTTGATCGCTTCCAGCCTCAGCTGCGAAATCACTGCGGCACCGCCCATCCATCGCGGTGCAACGCTTGAAGATGCCTGGCACAATGGCGAAGACTACGAGCTCCTTGTCGCTTCACCCAAACTCCTCACAAAACCATTCCATCCCATCGGAATCGCAGTCGCGGGCAAGCCCGGTTCGCCACTTCCTCCTCGTGGCTGGGACCATTTTCGATAAGCTAAACCTGAATGAAAATTGAAAAGATCGCTTACGGCGGCTGGCCGAATTGTTACCGGATTTCGAACGACGAAGTCGAATTGATTCTCACTTCTGACGTCGGCCCGCGCGTCATCCGCTTCGGTTTCCTTTGCGGCCAGAACCTGTTCAAGGAATTCGACGAACAGCTGGGGAAGTCCGGAGAATCCAGCTGGCAAATTCGCGGAGGGCACCGCCTCTGGATCGGCCCCGAAGACCTGCAATACACCTATGGCCTCGATAACGGCCCGGTACAGATCGAAATTACTGGAAACCTCATCCGTGCGATTCAGGCTTCGGAACCTGAAACCGGCCTCCAAAAAATTATGGAGCTGCAGCTTGCAGCTTCTGGCTCAGCAGTGCGCGTGGTCCACCGCGTTATCAATCACAATCGTCTCGCTGTTGAATTTGCCCCTTGGGCCCCTTCTGTCATGGCACAAGGCGGCATTGGAATCACCGGCTTTCCACCGCGAGGCACCCACCCGGAAATGCTCGCACCTACGAATCCGCTCGTCATGTGGGCTTACACCGATCTATCCGACCCGCGCTGGATCTTCATGAAGAAGTACCTCGGCCTGCGCCAGGACCGTAGCGCAACATCTCCCCAAAAGATCGGACTTTTCAATCCGCATACCTTCGGCGCGTATCTATTGAATGAAGAGCTTTTTCTGAAGCAGTATCACGCCGACCCCGGCAAGCCCTACCCGGAGTTCTTTTGCAGCTTCCAGACTTTCACCAATGCCGACTTTCTGGAACTCGAAACTTTTGGTCCAATAGTGAAACTGCTTCCCGGTGAGAGCGTCGAACTGATTGAGAACTGGAGTTTACATAAAGGCGTGCGCATTGAACACTGGCGAGACGAAGAGGTCGACGCCGTGCTCCTGCCTCTCCTAAAATAGAAATAATGAAGTACATCCTTGCTACTCTCCTCTGCCAGTCTTTCGCCTTCGGGCAGTACAAGCTGGAGGCCGCTGCTGCTGCACCAGCCGCTGCCGAATTAGTCGCAAAAGCAGGTGCCAAAGTGACGGACGCCGCCGGAAAGGTGATTTGCGAGCTCTGGCTTCGCAGTCCTATCCCGACCGGCCCCAAATCCGACACCCAGGCTGTTACTCTTCCCGAAGTTGCACACGGCACCTTTATGGGCATTATCCGCTTTGCCGCCAAGTACTCCGACCGTCGCGGGCAAACCGTCCTGCCTGGTGTCTACACGATGCGCTACAGCTACTTTCCACAGAATGGCGATCATCAGGGCGCTGCTCCGCAGCGCGACTTTCTGCTGCTCACCCCCATCGGTGTTGACAAGGATTTCACGGTCAATCCGAGCTTCGACCAACTCATGGAGATGAGCCGTAAGGCCAGCGGAACACCCCACCCTTCGATCTTCAGCTTCTGGAAAGAAGAAGAAAGTTTTGAGCCCGGCCTCAAGATGTTGGGTGAGCACGATTGGGTGCTCTACACCAACATGGGCGGCATAAAGCTCGGCATCATTCTGGTGGGCAAAGCGGAGGGTTAGACACTTTTCCGGGGGAGCGCTTTGTGGCTTCGACGTACTTCGTGCAGCGGCCTTGCTGCTGCTTTCCGAAATAGCCTGACTACGCCAGGATTAATCGCACTGTCGCTTTCAAAATGTTTTGGCGTAGTTCCGTCAACATTATTTGGCATACCAGCGTCGCCGTCAGGTGTTGCGGAAACCTGTCGCCAAGCCAGTGCTTAGCGCAATACAGTTTCAAAACGCCGAAAGCCCCGCCCCTTGGAAGTCTTCGCTGCCGTTGAGAAATCGTCCGTTTTCGGCAAGCCGCAAAACCGTGCCGGGACGGCTGGCGGGTACACTCTACACTACGGCGTTTTACGGGTTCTATCGCCGCGCTGACGGCTCAAGCAATTGAAACTGAACCGCTTGTGGGACAGGTCGGTTTTGAAGTAGCGAAGACGAACGCGTGTGTTAAGCGGGTACCCAAGCCGTCGAGCATCGGGCAGGGGAGCCGGCACCATGACGTCCGCCGGGTACCGTTCAGACAGAATTGTGTATTCTGTTTAAAGATAACCGCTGGAGTGCCGCTCAACACCGTGCAGCATCTTTTAGGACATGCGCAGCTGTCGACAACATCCATCTACGCAGATGCTCTTGGGCCGGAGGAGCGCCAGCTCGTTCAAAGGATGTGGAGCTGATGAGCAACTACACAAAGACGATGATTTGTCTTGCGACCTCGAAGAAGGACGGGGGCCGGTGTGTTGCGGGGAAGTCCGTTGATGCGGTGGACCATGGCCAATGGATACGCCCTGTTAGCCCCCGCGCGACAGCGGAGATTTCCTTGGAAGAGCGGCGGTACCAAGACGGGAGTGAGCCCCGGCTTCTGGATGTTATTCAAATCCCAATGATGGCTCCCGTTCCGCGTGAACATCAGACCGAGAACCATCTCATTGACGGTCAAGAGTACTGGAGTAAAAACGGCTCGGCGACGTGGGCTGATTTGCTGCCGCTGCTCGATAAACCGGCTACGCTGTGGGCAAATGAGTCATCATCGACTGCTGGAACCAATGACCGTATAACGCCCGCCACAGCCGCGACGTTGACGAATTCTCTATGGTTGATTAAGCCGCAGAAACTCACAATACAGGTGCGTGCACCGGGGGCGGCATTTGGAAATCCGAAAAGAAAAGTCAGGGCAAGCTTCCAGTACAACGGCACCTCGTACGACTTTAGCGTTACGGATTTGGGGGTACAAGTCGACTTTCTGGCGCGTCCGGATGGTGATTACAATATCGATCAAGAAGTCTATCTTTCGCGAGCCTCGGAGAGGCTCATACGGACCAGCATGGAAACACTTTTTGTTACAAGCTGGTGGCCGCGATCTTCAGCCAGCAGCCATTGTGAGAGACAAGCTAATGCAGAAAACCGTTTTTACAATCGGCCATTCGACCCATCAGCAGGAGCGCTTCATCAGCTTGCTCTCCCTGCATGGGATCACCGCGCTTTGTGACGTGCGCTCCAAACCCTACAGCCGCGTTAACCCACAATTCAACCGCGAGGAATTGAAGAAGGCCCTGCCTTCGCACGGCATTGAATATCTTTTTCTTGGCGCGGAGCTCGGCGCACGGAGCGACGATCCGACCTGCTACGAAAACGGCAAAGTCCAATATGATCGGCTGAGCCGAACAGAACTGTTTCAACGTGGCCTTAAACGCATCCAGGACGGCATGAGCAAGGACTTTCGGGTAGCGCTGATGTGCGCAGAAAAGGAACCGCTCGAATGCCATCGCACCATCTTGGTCGCCCGGCATCTTGCCGCTCTTGGGATCGACGTGCAGCACATCCACGCCAGCGGCAAGCTGGAAAGTCATGCCGATGCAATCAACCGCTTATCGCGCATGGTCGGCGTGTCGGAAACAGATATGTTCCGTTCGCCCGAGGAATTGCAAGCCGACGCCTATCGCCGTCAGGAAGATCGGATCGCCTATGAGGAGCGGCCGACAACGGCACCAGCTCCCGAGCTGGTCAGGCGGAGTGCAGGATGAAAATTTTCACCATTGGGTTTACGAAGAAATCCGCCGAGCAGTTTTTTACGCGGCTGAAAAATGCTGGTGTGCGGCGCGTTGTCGATGTACGCCTCAACAACGTGTCGCAGCTTGCGGGCTTTGCCAAGAAAGACGACCTAAAGTACTTCGCGAAAGCTATTTGCGGCGTTGACTACGTGCATATGCCGACGCTTGCGCCGACCGCAGATATTCTCGACCCCTACAAGAAGGCTAAAGATGGCGACTGGCCCCTGTACGAGCGTCAGTTTTTGGACCTCATGCAAAAACGCCGCATTGAGGAGACTGTGCCGAAGGAAATTCTCGATGGCGGCTGTCTTCTATGCAGCGAGGAAAAGCCCCACCACTGCCATCGGCGTCTTGTCGCAGAGTACCTGAAAGAAAAATGGGGCAGCGTCGAGATCGAGCATATACCGTGACGACACACCCTTGAACGTGGGGATACCTCGCAGGCACGCCCGCAAAGAGGCGGAGGGCGATGCAAGAACCAGTTGTTCTGCCGGACCTCGGCGCCCAAACTTACAACCAATACCGATTGAACAAGGCTACTGCGGTGAATCCGCAGATAACTCCTGTGTAGTCGCGCAGTGTAGAGGAGACCGGTACTCGGTCCGCCCCCGCACCAGTTCAAACGCAAGGCATCGGGAACGTACGCCGAATAATGTTGACGGAACTACACCAAATAATTCTGAAAATGACACACGGCACCATGCTCGGAATCATCGATCTTTTCATTCAGAACTGCCTCAGGTGGGCCTTCTTTCCATCGCGGGCCTGCTCTACCGGCGTCAAGGCTCCATAGCCTTCGCCCGTAAATCCTGCGACGAATCGAAGCGCTCAAACTTCGCTTTCATCTGCCCCTCTCGCGAGTTGACCATGTGAAAATCACTCGAAAGGTATCATCAGAGATAGCGATGTCTCAGATTGAATACCAAAGCCGCACCGGAATAGCCGTTTCGCGTTCCACCTCCAAGCTCCCCTACTCCAAGGGGCTGGTGAAGTGG
>JANXLY010000298.1 GCA_025354885.1 Acidobacteriota bacterium
CGTTGAAAAGAGGATCTTTTTCAAGCTAAGGAACTTGTTGATTGCAGCCGTAAGCGCGCCTTGGACTGTGAGATTCGCACCAGGATCCAGCGGTGTTCCGGAAAAGCCAGGAAGCATCGAAGAAAATTGGAGGGTATCGCCGCGAGTAGTGTGCGTTGAGCAGCTGCCAACAGGTGGTAGAGAATCGAGCAATTGCCAGGCAAAAGGATTGGCTGTGTATTTGGCGAATTGAGCTAGGCCTGTGTCAAAGTTGAAATCGAAGGGCTCGGGGGTGGCGAAATCGACAAGTATGGATGTGCGCGAAGTGAGGATGCGCGCTAGGTTACCGCCTTTGCGAATGACGCCGGATGCGGGGCTGTGGGAATCGCTACAGGACGTGGGTTGGGAGGAGACGGCAATGGTCGCCGTGTTCGAGGTAATCCCGCCAGCACGCACTTGGATCGGAACCCAGCAGCCCTGCGGCACACTAGCCGGGATTCGCACTACAACCTGATCAAGACCCGAACAGCACGGTGCACGTCCTGCATAGAGCTTCTCGGCTTGCAGGCCACCCACGTAAATCGTGACATCGCTAGTCACATCGCCTGCGGTCGGTGCGACGTTATCAGGAAATGCAACCGGGCCCAGCCCAGAACCCCAGATTGTGATAATTTGACCGGGCTGCGAAGCTTGCTCGAGAGAATTGATGGGCTGGTTAACTGCATCAACATAATTGGTCACAATTGCAGGGCCGTAACCGCCGGAGTTGATCGAAAAAATTCCAAAGTTCGATTGAACTATATCGACTGGAATGATGTTCGAAGTATTGGTATTGAACTGCAGCCGCAGTACAGCTTTTCCAGGACTGACCGTGCTCGGCAGAATGGCATTGATTTGCCCCGCAGAAACAAAAACCGGATAGGCATCGAATGTCTGTGTGCCCTTGATGACTTGCAACCGGACCCCAGCCAGATTGGTGCTCAGAGGAAACGCATTCGCAGTGGCAGCCATAGCTGGGCCGAGATTGCGGCCAAAGACAGTGAAAAGCCCCCCTCGGGGCAGCCCCCCATTGGGCAGTCCTGCGGGTGAGTAAGTGGCGGCATGATAAGCGCCGCCGTAATACAAAAACGGTTGCTGCCCCTCAAGAGAAGCGAAAGCAAAGCAACTGAGCACTAAGAATCTCATGCAGCCTACCTTGGTTGTCCGATGCCCCCCGCGAGGCCACGCAATACGCTGATCATAGCAGGGCCAAGTGTAATCGCAAACAACACCGGGAAAATGAAAATGATGATCGGGAACAACATCTTGATACCCGCCTTGGCAATCGCCGATTCCGCCCGCAAACGCCGCCGCATCCGCAACTCATCCGCATACACCTTCATCGCCCGCGACAGGCTCGTACCAAAACGCTCGCTCTGAATGATCATCGCCGCCAGGCTCTTAATGTCATCAATTCCTGTCCGCTTCACCAACGCATTAAAAGCCCGGCTCCGCTCTGACCCCGCCTTCACCTGCATCACGACCGTATAAAATTCATTGGCCAGTTCCGGATAGATGTACTGCATCTCTTCACTCACGCGAACCATCGCCTGATCAAGCGCCAGACCAGTCCCCAGCACAATACCCAGCAAATCGATCGTATCTGGAAGCGCTTCCTGTAGCCTCCGCTTGTAGCGAGCCACCAGCCGATAAAGCACCTGTCGCGGCAAAAGATAACCAAGCAGCACCGGAGCAATCAAGGCAAGCAGCTTATCGGTAAAGGAACCATCCCTCTGCAGATAGAGCGCACCAGCCATCATCAGCAGCATCACCACAAGGTTGAACAACACATACATCGCCGTCGCTTCGCGCTTCCGGATTCCGGCTTCGCGGAGAGACTTCTCGATGTCGTGCAGAAAGTCTTCCCCGCCCAGTACGCTCGTGAAATACAAAATGCTCTCCCAGAAACCACCGTCCAGCCGACGCTTCGGCCCGCGCTTCACCGCTACAGCACCGGCGGCCTTTTGTAGATCGTCCAACCGGTCCCCAAGCGGATCCTCCTGAGGCTGGAATAGAAGCAGGCCACTCCACAGGATCGCGCCAAACGTGATCGCACAGGCCACAAAATAGAGTAAGTTCAGCAGCATATTAAAACTTCGGGCTCGACAACTTGCGCAAAATCAAAATTCCGATAATCTCAGAGACAATCGCATAAGTCAAAATCATGTTGCCCGTCTCGTCTTCAAGCAGCAGACGAAAATATTCAGGCTTCAAAAACGCATAGATCATTCCCATGAAAATGGGGACACTGCAGAAGATGGCAGCCGAAAAGCGCTGCTGCGCCGTGCCCGCTTTCAGTTTTTCACTCAGGTTCAGACGCTCCCGAATCAGCACCGCCAGATTCTCAAGAACCTCCACCATGTTCGCGCCCGTCTGGCGTTGCAGAATCAGGCCCGTGATAAAAAACTTCAGATCGATTAACGGTACACGCTCACCAAGATTGTGCAGCGCAGTCTCCGTCGTCGAACCCAGTGCCAGCTCTTCCAGCATCTTCTTGAATTCTTTCCGCACCGGGTCCAGGCTCTCCTCCGCTATCGTCGCCAGCCCACTTTGTATGTTGTGCCCCGCTTTCATCGAGCGATTGAAAAGATTGATCGCCTCCGGCAACTGGTGCTCGAACTTTCCCAGCCTGCGGCTGCGCTGAAAATTGATCCAGGCAATGGGCAGATAGCCAATGATCAGGGCAAATACAGCGTTCACCAGCACCAGTGGAATCCCGATAAGTCCCAGGAGAAAATAAGAACCAACACCCAACACCACACACAAGAGCAGCACATTGCCAGCCTTGTAATTCAGGTCCGCTTGCGCAATCAGTTTTTGCAATCGTCTCTGCAGCCCGATCCACGCAAAAAGGCGCCCAATCGAACTCAGACCCTCTTCCAGCTGCATCAGATCGCCACCACGAACGCGCACCGTGCCCGTTCTTGCCCTCAGCTCCCGCATCCTCACTAACAACGCATTTTGCTCCGTCCGCTGTGGTGTTATGTAGACGAAGTAAGCCGCTCCAAAAAGAGCACCACTGAAGATCAGGAAAGCAACAAAAACAAACATCAGACCGGGTCCCCCACTCGCACGAGCTCCGAAAAGATTTCGGGGTTCACGTTCTGACCATAAGATTTCAACCGATCAAGGCAATGTGGCCTGTATCCTGTTGCACGAAACTGCCCGACCGCTTTGCCCCGCGCATCCACACCCTCGCGGTCAAAAACGAAGATATCTTCGATGCCCACAAAGTCTTCATCCACCCCGGTCACTTCGCTGATGGAAAGAATCTTTCTCGACCCGTCAATCAGGCGCAACACCTGCACCACAATCTGCACCGCACTTGCCAGCATCTGCCGGATCACCCGGTCCGGGATCGCCGAACTCGCCATCATCACCATCGTCTCAAGTCGCGAAAACGCATCCCGCGCTGTGTTCGCATGGCAGGTAGTCATCGACCCATCATGGCCCGTGTTCATCGCCTGCATCATGTCGAGCGCTTCGCCACCGCGGCATTCGCCAATTAGAATCCGGTCCGGACGCATGCGCAGCGCATTGATCACCAGGTCGCGCTGCGTAACTCCTCCCGCACCTTCAATGTTCATGGGCCGCGTCTCAAGTCGCACAATGTGCTCTTGCTGGACGTGTAGTTCTGCAACATCTTCGATCGTGACAATGCGCTCATCCTCAGGAATAAAACGCGACAGATTATTAAGCAAAGTCGTCTTGCCAGAACCCGAACCACCGCTGATAATCACGTTCAGTCGTGCACGAACACATGCCTCAAGAAACTCAAGCATGCCCGGCGTCAGCGTCAAATTCTTCAGAAGATCCGAAGGCCCCAACAGCTTCTTGCCAAAGCGCCGAATGCTCATCACCGGCCCGATCAGAGAGATCGGAGGGATCACCGCGCAGACTCTCGAGCCATCTCCCAGACGTGCATCAACAATAGGCGAGCTGTCATCAATGCGGCGCCCGATATTCGAAACAATACGGTCAATCGTCATGCGCACATGCGCCTGATCCTTGAAACGCACATTGGTCTCAACCATCTGCCCGCCGCGCTCCACATAGACGCTGTCAAAGCCGTTCACCATGATGTCGCTCACCGTTTCGTCCTGCATCAGCGGCTCCAGTGGACCCAGCCCAAAAACTTCATCGAGCACCTCCTCGATGAGCCGGTCCTTTTCTGCTGTCGTCATCGGCAGACCGCTGTCTTGCACCAGCCGGTCTGTCACGGTCGCAATCTGATCGCGCACACCGTCCTTCGAGAGGTTCTTCAACTGCTCAGGCGTCAGCGCACTCACCAGCTTGCCATGCAGTTGCGTGCGCAAATGGTTCCATCGCTCCACTCCGGCAGTGGGCCGTGAACTTGCTCTCGCGGTAGGACGGCTTCCCATGGTTTAGGCTATCTTCCCAAGCGCAGAATCTTCAGCAGTCCGACCACCAACTGCCTTGGTGACAAAGGCGCGAAACACCTTGTCCAGATCTCCCGCTGCCTGGCGATCAGCTACAAAGGGACGCCCCTTGTTAATCGCCTGCAACACCGCTGACGATTGCGGTATCCCGTAGAAAATATTCTGGTTCAGCGTCTGTTGCATCTGTTCGAGTGTCGCGATATCGCTGCCACCCTTCTTCCGGTACTGATTCACTACAACCTTGATCTGGTCTTGCGTAAAGCCCATCCGGGTCAGAAATCCCAGATAGCGCTGCGCATTCCGCAAAGCCGGAAACTCCTGCGTCGTAACAACAAAAATAGTTCCCGCCGTCTGCAACGCCGCGAGCACCGCCTCGTCCACAATCGTTCGCCCGCAATCCACAACAATCGATTCATACTTCTCCACCAGAAAAGTCGAGAAGTCGCGGAACATGGCCTCCGTGAAATACACAGAATGTTCCAGCGCATCCGGCGGGCCAACCACATAAAAGCCCAACGGATCCCTTGCCACAAAGCCTTCAAACAGACTTTGGTCCATCCGGTCCAGATTCTCGCCCACCTCCGCCAGCGTGTACTGCGGAGTCACTCCCAGTTGCATGCAGACGTCGTTCGCAATCCAGTCCAGATCCATCAGCACGGTCTGCTGTTTTCGCTGCGCCAGCACGCCAGCAAAATTCGTCGCCAGCGTTGTCGTTCCGACGCCACCCTTCACGCCGAGAAAAGCGTAGATCTTCCCCAGTCGGCTGCCGCCGGAAATATCTCTTCGTGGCGCACGCTCCAGCCGTGACATGGCCTCGCGAAAGTCCAGCCGCTTAAAAGGTTGCAACAGGTAATCGTTCGAGCCCGCCCGCAATGCCGCAATCACCGCTTCGCCATCGGCGTGGATGTTCGAGGCAATCACATAGAGATCCGGTATCGCCTGCTTGATCTTCTCAAGCGACTTCAGCGCCGATTCCTGATCGCCTGCCAGATCCAGCACCAACGCGGCATCAGGATGCCGCTCAGCATCCTGAAGAAGTCGGATATACAGGTTGGCTGAAACTTCCGAATACTCGGCCACCACTCGCGCCCCTGTCAAGCTCGCAAGATTTTCCTTTACGCTCTCACGGAACGCTTCATCGCTCGACGCCACTAGTAAACTGATCGACATATATATCCTCTTACGGGTTGCAGGCGCCGGTGTCCGGGTCGCAGCCTGCTCCTTCCATCGGAAGGGTAGTTTGAAAGTCCGGGAGCGGCACCGGTGGCAGCCCCCAATAAATCAGAAAATTCCGGTACTCATAGCTGGTGATTTGCACCTTCACCACATCGGGAACACAGCCGAGGCTGCACTCACTCTCGCACGAAAATTCGCTCAACTCGTTGCTCTCGAGCGTCCGGCCATAATACGAAATTACGATCTCAGCCGAACCACTTGTGAACTGGTCCCGGTCCGGCATCGCTGGCGCATTGCGCTGCATGTAGCTGCGCACATTCGCACCGTTCTGGTAACAATGCGTCGCCGCGTATCGTGCCCCTTCGCGTGTCATCTCCGCCACGCTATGCCAGATCCATAAGATTTGCGCCGTAAAGAACATTGCAAAACAAAGTGGCAATACCAACGTCATCCCAACAACCAGAAACTCAACCGCCGTCGCGCCCTTTTCCCTGCCCCTCCGCATCCTAGCTCCCCCCAAACGGCAGCCGCACACTCGGACGCAATAGGATCGGATCTTGAGCGATCAGCGGGATCCGCAAAGTAACTGAATAACCATTTACTAAGTCCACAAATATGAAATCAGGGGCACTGCCGCCCTGCGACACGTCGCAGCCGTTTGACGAACAGTCACACTCGGTCAAAGAATCCGTATCCGGGTTGTAACGCTCTACCCGAACCCGAAAGTCCGATGCCTGCAAACCAAGAATGACCGGATCGGCTGTCACATCCCCGGTTCCAGTGCGTGCCACCGCAACCGACTGCGTAAGAAGCTCGTTTCCCGGATCGCACAGATTGATGTTCTGCTGTGTGCCGGCATGCCGTGCAAACGCGTACATCACTTTTTGCAATTGATAGTAGGTGTAAGCGACACGGCCAAACTCCATCATGCCAAGCAGCAGCAGGATCACCAGCGGGATGAAGATCACCCCTTCAATCAGACTCGTACCCTTACGCGATCCCAGTCTCATTGGTGAAGCACTACTTTCCCCGGCCCGCTGGTAACGCCGCAGGACCCGAAACGCCCCTGCTTGAGCGGAGCCGGATTCCCGATGTAAGTCGCTATGAAGCGGCCCGGCCCGTCAGTAGGCGAAAGGTTCGGAACACCCGGGTTCGGGATCACCAGAAACTGCCTGAAGCCAAGCACATTCATATCTGCCGAGCTCGAAAGAATATCCACAATGCTAACGGTGATCACGCGGCGTCCCCGCCCGGCATAGGCCGAGTAGTCTTCCACATCGGTCAAGTCTGTATCGACGGGCGGCGCACCGGACAGCGTCGAACTGTCGGTAATAGCCGAGCAGGCTGCATCAGAAAGGCTCGTATCAAAACGGTTGTTCAAACCGCAAAGAAATTGTTGCACGCTGGGGTTTGGCGCTGTCTGTGAGCATAGCCGCGGCGTTGCAGTGGCCCACACTTGCTCCGGCACGCCGATGGTCACGCAGGCCCGCGTCAAGTTAGTGCTGGCGGGGATACCATTGTTTCCGTTGCGAAACAGCTGCGTGTCTTCCGTATTGAATGTTGTAGCGTCCGTATCGTAACGATTCAATAGTAAGTACTGAAGTCTTGTTGTTGCATCACCCAACGGCGCTGGGATCGGTTGTCCATTGCACTGGTAGTAAAAGGTGTACCGAGTACCTCGCACAAACCCGAAATCAACCGTGTCATCAACAGTGGGCGCGGCTAGCGCAATCGGCTCGATACCACAGGCACTGCATACAGGCCCGCTTACACCAGCTACCGCCGCTGCCGCCACGGGCACCTTGCGATCCGAGGCCATCAGCAGCAACGCGAAGAAGGTCAATGGGGCATCGGCTCTAGCTTCAATGCGCGCAAACCGCGCTGCCGACCCCGATGCCTGCTGTCCCAATCCGCCATCACCTTCGCCAGTCGCGCCAGCCATGTTGTCATAGAAACTGGGTTCGGGAACTTCACTTGTCAGGTTCGCAGTGCCCTCTCCAAGAGTGATGCCGCCGAAGTCATAACGATTGCCCTTGCCGTCTACGCTGCGCGCCGCCGTCCGGGCCGCAGCCGCTGCATTCGTAGTCGAAAGTTCAGTCCCAATCAGGTTCTGCGCCGCTGCCAGTGCCATCGCGTTCGCGATCGTCTTGACCTCAGCCCGATTTAGATAGAGGCGGCCGAGATCGAAGGCGAAGCCCATGAACACAATCATCGCCGTGCCCAAAAGCACGAGCATGTGTATGGCCACTGCGCCTCGTTCGTGGCTGCGGTTATTTCTTCTTCTCAGGTTCCTGATATCCACTGGACCCTACTGTCTGTGGCGTTCCAGCCGTCTTCTTCTTGCCTTTGGCCTTAGCGTCTTTAAGCGCCTGTATCTGTCGCGATGTCGCCTGGAAGCTCTCGAGCATCGCTGGAAGCTCAGCCTTCTCCTCAGCAGAAAGGGGCCGAACAAACTTGGGTGTAATTACAACCACAAGCTCATCCGTGGTCTTCTTCGTGGAGCGACTCCGGAAGAGTTGCCCCAGGATAGGTAGATCTCCCAAACCACGAATTCGTGACATGGTCTGCAATACGCGGTTGTCGATCAAACCGGCGATTGCAAAGCTCTCACCATCCTTGAGAACGACTTCGGTCTCGGCACGCCGTGTGACAAGAGCCGGAATTTGGACTCCCTGAAGAGTGATCGCATTTGCATAGTCGAGTGAACTCACCTCAGGCCGGACCTTGAGATGGATCGCGCCTGTATCCGTGATCGTTGGGGTGAAGTTCAATTGCACACCAAAGGGCCGGAATTGCACGGTGATCACGGGCGAAATTGCTCCACCAGTTGAGGTTGCATTCAACATTGGAAAGGGAAATTCGCCTCCGGCAACAAAGCTCGCTTCCTTGCCCTCCACCGTGATGAGATTCGGCTCTGCAAGAATCTGCAAGAGGTTTTGGCTGGCAAGGGCTCGAATCGTTGCGCCGATGTTGAGGTCTGGCCTGAAGGCAAACAGGTTCAGAAGATCGGCAAAGTTGACGGTGGTGTTCGAGAATTCCTGGTTGCTGAACTGAAGCGCGCTGATACGCGGCTGTTGGAACTGCTGCGTGGTCAGTGCTCCAAGCATTTTCGGGTTGCGCGAGAACCAGTTGAAGCCGATCTCGGAAAGTGCAGCGCGATCAATACTGGCGAACTTCACCTGCAGCATGATCTGTCGTGGATCTGCCCGCTTGGGTAACTCGATGAGGTTGATTACGTTCTTGGTTCGGGTCTGCGTCAAAGCTGCGGCGCGCTTGGCGCTCTCCGCGTTCTTTACGGAACCGGTAAGAACAATCGTCTCGGCATTGCCGTTGAACTGGATCGAATCCTCAGGCAGTTCGCGTTTGAGGTCAATCTGAAGCAAATGGTTAAAGTCATCCGTGGTAGTAAGGTCGGTCAAGACCTGCACATCGTAACGGGCAGGGCCTTTGCCTTCCTCCCAGATTACGAGCGTCGTCTTGCCTGTACCCTTGGCAGTGACCATGACTTCGCGAGGGCTCACAACGATCGCATCGGCGATCTTCGGCTCAGATACTACGACCTTCGTGATGTCCTGCTGAAACTGTACGAGTTCTCCCTGTCCAACCGTCAGCTTGATGGCCTGTGGTTTTGTCTGCCCGGAGGCACTCAGGAGAACAGATAGAAGCAGAGCAATAGTGTATGCGAGTATCTTTCTCATTTGATCTTTTCAAACACCTCTTGCACGTGCTTTTCGCCGCGGAATACATCCACTACTCTCTGCGGAGGCTTGTTCGGTTCTTCCTCTTTTTCTTTGGACTTCTTGCCTGATTTCTTTTGGCCCGTAAGGGCGTCCCAGGCCTTGTCGTCGTTAACAGTCTTCGCCATACCGGGCAGGTTCTGGTTCAGGTTGGCTATGCGCGCCTTACGTGCCCCGAGGTACGGGTCAAGCGCATCGGCGTAGATAGGCTGATCCTGAGTGGTTCTGCCGGTGTCGAGTGGGTTCCGCAAGACCAGGCCGATTTTGCCGTTGTTCTTGGCGAGCTCGAGCTTGGCCGATTCTTCCGGTGTCACCAGAAGCGTCACGGCTCGCGATGCAGTACTGGATTGAATGGGGGCAGCAGCAGCCGCAGCAACTGCTTTCGGATCGGTGGTTGCTACTTCCGTCGAGCGGCCCACGCTGAGAACCGTAAGGTCCTCGAGAATTACTTTGCTCAATGCCTCGGTCATTGTGCCACTGCGGGTAAAGACAACATCGACATGCGAACGGGGTAGAATCAAACCGGCAGCGCTGGTTGCGTCTGTAACCTGCACACTGATGGCGCGCTTGCCTTGAGGAATGGTCGCAGCGACGCCTTCGATCCCACCCATTGCGGCCAGCTTATTTTGGGTCATCGGCTCGTTCATGCTCACCGGGAAGAGCAGTGTCTTGTCGAGAAGCACTTTCTCGTCGGCGAAGACGCCTCGAGGTTGTTCCTTCTCGGGAACCTCAACTACGCGCAAGTCGCCCTTACGGAGTTTCGTTCCAGCTGAGAGATCGCGAGCAGCAGCCTGCACTTTCACGAGCTTGGTCTGCTTGGTTGAAGTGGTAGCGGAATACAGCAACCAGGTGAGGAGTGCGGCCGAGACCCAGGCTCCTCCGAATATCATTAGTAACTTTTGCCGGTCCATTTATTGCGAACCCTTCTCGTACAAAATTGCTGTTTCATCTTTGCCAATCTGCCGCCAACCCTTGAGTGGCAACATCTCTGTAAGCGTAGAGTCTTTGGGGACCAAAGCGTGAGTGAAGTTCCAGCGCTTCCACTGGGCCTCCCAGCCCGGCTTGACTTCGGGGATGAGGAGGTAATCTTTCAAAAAGTCGGAACCGTAGTAATCGCTTCTACCGTCGAAGAAGACCTTGCGACTGCCGGCGAAACGGTAGATCAGATAGCCGCCGAATTTGTCGGTACTGAAGAGCCTTGCCTCTGCCGGAAGAGTTTCGATCCGGGCGCTCAAGGCAACTGGATAGAGCGATTCGGGAAAGCCGGCAGCTTTGGCAAAGACAGCCGATTGCCCAAAGAGCACCAGGAGAAGCAAGAGGACAGGTACGAGAGCGTAGCCACGGAAGCGCGAGTCCATCTTGCTGAGGTTGGCGTTGTATTTGGCTATGCCCTGAACAAAAGGTGGAAGTGCTTTGGCGTTTTCAAGGGCACGGCAGATCGATGCAAGCGCAAGAGGCAAGCCGACCAAAACGAGCAGCGGTAATCCACGGGCAGAGCGGAGCGCACCGGCAAAGAGAACGAGGCAGAGAATCCCGCGGGCGAAGTTGCCCTGCTCGATGCTGAGGGCGATTCCGGCAGCGACGAGGACCATACCAACGACCAGCGCCTCCGCACCTGCGACGTGAAAGTTGAAAGTCTGAAACTCACCGATTCGGGAAAGGAGCTCTTTGTTCTGAAGGTAATTGATGATGTGCTGGTGAACATGCCAACCATAGGGATTGAGGAAACCGGCAACGAAAGAAAGCAGAGCGAAAGCGCCGAGGGGCTTCCACGCGAGGTCCCCACGCAGCCATTTTTCTCCAGCATAGAGGGCAAAGATTGCAGTACCGAGAAAGAAGCTGGCATGCATATTGGCCCATAGAACCGA
>JANXLY010000301.1 GCA_025354885.1 Acidobacteriota bacterium
GGCCGCATGGTCGAGCGTGGTGAAGCCGTCGGCATCATCTCCGCTCAGTCCATCGGCGAACCTGGCACGCAGCTCACCATGCGTACCTTCCACGTCGGCGGTACGGCATCTTCGCAATCGGAACAGTCCACGCAGGACGCCAAGACCGATGGCTTCATCAAGTTCGATGGCATTCTTGTTGTAAAAGACAAGAAGGGTCAGATGATCTCGATGAACCGATCGGGCATCCTGGTCATCGTCGACGAAAAGGGTCGCGAAAAAGAACGCTACCCGGTCGTTTACGGTGCCAAGATTCTGCTCGAAGAGGGCGCACCCGTCAAACAGAATCAGGTTGTGCTCGAGTGGGATCCTTACTCCTTCTCGATCCTCACCGAAGTCTCGGGTACGGTTCACTTCAAGGACATGATCGATCAGGTCACGCTCGCCGAACAGGTAGACGAAATCACCGGCATGAGCCAGTTTGTAGTCATCGATTCGACCGACGACAAGCGCGTTCCTTCGCTCGTGATCAAGTTTGCCGGCGGCTCCAAGGCCGACGAACGGCGCTACCTCATGCCAACCCACGCCCACATGCTGGTGCGTGACGGCGAAGAAGTGCACGCCGCCGACGTCCTCGCCAAGTTGCCCCGCGCAACTACGAAGACCAAAGACATCACCGGCGGTCTCCCTCGCGTTGTAGAACTCTTTGAAGCCCGCAAGCCCCACGATCCGGCGATCATCGCCGAGATCAACGGTTCAATCCACTTCGGTGAGCTCGTCAAGGGCTTCCGCAAGATCTCGATCACGGGTGACGACGGCACGGTCAAGGAATACTCGATTCCCCGCGGTGTTCACATCAACTTCCAGGAAGGCGAGCGCATCAAGGCCGGCGATCCATTGATGGATGGCCCCCGCAATCCGCACGACATCCTGTCGGTACTCGGCGAAACAGAACTGCAGAAGTACATGGTGAATGAAGTCCAGGAAGTCTACAGGCTTCAGGGCGTCAACATCAACGACAAGCACCTTGAGGTGATTGTTCGTCAGATGCTTCGCTGGGTCAAGATCGACGAGATTGGCGACACCGAATTCCTCCCTGAGGAAGTGGTGGATCGCTTCAAGTTCAAGACGGAAAACACACGCGCCATCGAGAGTGGCGGACGTCCTTCACGGGGCAATCCGATTCTTCTCGGTATTACCAAGGCGAGCTTGTCCACCGATAGCTTTATCTCGGCGGCGAGCTTCCAGGAAACTACTCGTGTACTGACCGAAGCCGCGATCAACGGCAAGGTCGACTACCTGCGTGGTCTCAAGGAGAACGTGATCATGGGCCGTCTCATCCCGGCTGGAACGGGTCTCGAATATTATCGCCGCGCAAAGATTGCGGGCGAGGATGTTGTGGACTCGGTCGAGCAGGAACCGGAGAACATCATGGATTCGTTGTCGGCTTACGACGACGATGCCAAGAGCCTGTTCGCTGGTGGCCTCGATGACGACGGCGACCTCGGTATGGGCGACGTAGAGTAGCCAATAGCCATCGCAAACCACAAGACCCCGCCAGGCCGACCAGCCTGGCGGGGTCTTTGCGTGTTCGCCATGGCTTCTGATAGTCATGGTGCTATCGTGAAGAATAAGAGTGCGAAGGGTTGTGATCGACACAAACGCACTGATCGGCGCGATGCTCTCGGGCGATGGCTCGAATCGTCAGGTCTTGCGTGCCTGCCTGGAACGGCGTGTCCAACCCTTGTTAGGACAGGCCCTCTTCAGTGAGTATGAGGACGTGATGAAAAGAGCGGAGTTGTTTCGCGAATGCGCGATTTCCCCCACCGAGCGGATGAATTTACTGGACGCCTTGTTATCGGTGCGCGAGTAGGTCAAAATCTATTTTGCCTGGCGGCCAAACTTGCCAGACGAAGGGGACAACCACCTGATCGAACTTGCAGTAGCTGGAAGTGCGGATTGCATTATTAGTCACAACTGTCGACACCTGTCGCGAGCGGAACTCCGTTTTCCGGGAATCCAAATCTTTAGCCCAATTCAAATTCTAGAGGCACTTCGATGAGCACATTGACACTACGCTTAACTGATGAAAAACACGCCCGTTTGCGAGAATTGGCGGCTTTGCAAGGCGTGAGCATGAATCACTTGATCGATGAACTCACTACCGCCGCCTTGGCCCAACACGCTGCCGAGCAACGATTCCGCAGGAGCGCCAACGCTGGGTCGGCGCAAAAGGGGTTGAAGATTCTGGCCAAACTGGATCAGCACTTCAGCAGCTAGCCCATACCCGGCGAGCGCATCAAGGCTGGCGATCCATGGATGGATGGCCCCCGCAATCCGCACCACATCTTGTCGGTACTCGGCGAAACCGAACTGCAGAAGTACATGGGGAATGAAGTCCAGGAAGTCTACAGGCTTAAGGGCGTCAACATCAACGACAAGCATCTTGAGGTGATTGTTCGCCAGATCCTTCGCTGGGTGAAAATCGACGAAATTGGCGACACCGAATTCCACCCTGAGGAAGTGGAGGATTGCTTCAAGTTCAAGACCGAAAACACACGCGCCATTGAGAGTGGCGGGCGTCCTTCACGGGGTAATCCGATTCTTCTCGGTATCACCAAGGCGAGCTGCCAGGAAACCACTCGTGTACTCACTGGAGCCGCGATCAACGGCAAGGTCGACTACCTGCGTGGGCTCAAGAAAACGTCATCATGCGCCGCCTCATTCCGGCTGGAACGGGTCTCGAATATGATCGCCGCGCAGAGATTGCGGGCGAGGATGTTGTGGACTCGGTCGAGCAGGAACCAGAGAACATCATGGCTGTTTCAGACTAGCTGTAGAGCCGATCCCAGCTACGTTCGTTATTCCAGTTCTCCGTCGGCTCAAAGTACCCCGTGCCAGGTGCCAGATGCTTCTTCACCTCATCCGGATTCGGCTCAACCCCTAATCCCGGCTTGTTCGGCACAACGGCAAAGCCCTTCTCATAAATAGGCTGGTCGCTGCCGGTCACCAAATTCGACCACCACGGTACGTCCACCGAATGATGCTCTAACGCCAGAAAATTCTCCGTCGCCGCAGCACAGTGAACATTCGCCATGAACGAAATCGGTGTTCCCGCAAAGTGCATTGCCATCGCATGGCCAAACTCCATCGCAACATCACCAATTTTCTTGGTTTCGAGCAGCCCTCCAGACGTCGCGAGGTCAGGGTGAATGATGTCTACTGCGTGATTCTTCAGTAACTCGATGAACGGCTCTTTGAGGTAGATGTCTTCACTGGTTAGCGTTGGAATATTGACGGCGTTCGTGATCTGCTTCCACAATTCCGTCTGCGTCCAGGGAACCATGTCCTCAAGCCAGGCCAGGTTGAACTTTTCGAGGCCCTTGCCCAGTCGAATGCACGAGTTCACACCCAGATGCCCAAAGTGGTCGGCAGCAAGCGGAATGTCCCAGCCCACCATTTCGCGGATCTGTGCGACATAGTCGCACATCAGTCCCACACCCTTTTCAGTGATTTCCATGCCCGTAAACATATGCGCGGTCAGGGCTGCGGAGCGTTCCGTCATTCCCCTTGGCGCCGTGACACAGCCGGGAATGTGTTCCACCAGATCTACACCAAGGTCCATCTTGAGCCAGGTAAAACCCTCGTCACGGCGCTTCTTCAATCGATCCCCATACACCTTGGGATCATGCGATTCGGTGGTGTCACAATATAGCCTCACCTTGTCTCGAAACTTGCCTCCGAGCAACTGA
>JANXLY010000313.1 GCA_025354885.1 Acidobacteriota bacterium
CATCACGTCGTACAAGTAAGTGACGCGCTGGGTCGTCAGGTGCATGAGGGGAATGGCTGCCACGGCGTCGTGAACATGCGCTCCGCTCAGCAATGCCGTGATCGGAATTTGGCCATCGGCGACATCGAGGTGCAGTTTGTAACCGCGCCAGTATTTTAGGTTGCCTTTGGCCCGCATCGGCTAGCAATGTTGAGGTAGGTATGGTTTGTAACCGCGCCAGTATTTTAGGTTGCCTTTGGCCCGCATCGGCTAGCAATGTTGAGGTAGGCATGGTTTGTAACCGCGCCAGTATTTTAGGTTGCCTTTGGTGTCGGCCTTGGCTCCCATGGAGCAGTGGCGTTCGATGGTGGCAAGCTTCTCCTCGAGGTTCATGTGCCGCTGCCGTTGGGTGATGCGTCCCCGTTGCTTGAGATCCTTCGGTGTGTTCTTGTAATGGGGGTGTTTGCCGCTGACTTTGCTGGTTTTACTGGCTTTTTTTGCTTTTACCTTCCTTTTCTTTCCTGCACCGGTGCCAGGCCCGGACGGGACAGGATCGGGAAAATGTTCCCGCGCTTCGATCGCCGTGGAATCCCGGGCGATGTGCTCGATCACGATGTTCTGGTGCGTCAATCGGACCAGAGCTTCGTGGATGCGCTCGGGCAAGCGGCGGCGCGCAAAATCGGCGAATGCGCGAGAGAATGTACTCCCGCTCGGCACGGCTGCCGCGCTGCTCCAACCGCATAGCCGCCGTTCAACGGGACCGTTGCCCCCTTCTGACGGGATCGGTCGTGGTTCTATTCGTACGGGATTCGATTCGCAAGGACCACGAGCAGTTCCGTTTGGTGCGGGCCGAGGAGAGGAGTCTGGTTTGACCGCGTGGCCTCGAGCCTTGCCCGGATGTTGTGGTCTGATCTTGCGCAGCTGAGACTGGTGCGCTCTACCTGATCGCGAAGACAGAGACAGGATCGGTCCGAATTGCAGTATTCAGTTGGCCGCGTCGTTGGTGGACACCGACTCGTCCCAGGCAGAAATCCGGGAAATCCTGGCCTGTTGGTGGCTCCTGGGTTGTTGGGCTCTGCGGGAGATTGTGAATCACTAGACCGATTACGGCAACAGAGGAGCGGGAAGGCTGAGTCCAAGATGTGGCTGGAATGGGGTGAAAACCGCGAAAACATTGAGGGAAATGGAAGGACGGGGTTGGGGCGATTCAGGCTGATGCATTTCCTTGCTATTCTCAAACCAGCTAAGAGGATGCAACTCGAATGTCCATCGAAGTGACCGACGAAATACAAAAGATCATTGATCAGGCAATGAAAACAGGCTTTTATGGCAAACCCGAGGATGTTGTTTGCGCTGCTCTGCGCTCTCTGGCCGAGGATTGGGACGATCTGAATTCGATAGCCGATAGAGCTGGAGAGCCGCGAACCTCTCTCTCTCTCATCGAGGCAGAACTCCGTGCTGAAGGCCTGGTGGCCTAGCCACCTTTGTGCCGGATCTTCCTTATCAGGTGGACTTAACCGCCTCGGCTCGCAAAGAGCTCCGCGCTCTTCCAAAAGACGTTTTGGGGCGTCTGTTTCAAGTGCTCAAGGATTTGTCAACAACCCCGAGGCCTGCGGGATCGAAGAAGCTGACCAGCTCCCTTTCAGCCTGGCGTGTCAGAGTTGGTGATTACCGTATTGTCTATGCTATTGACGACAAAGAACGGATTGTTGAAGTGATCCGAATCGCTCACCGGGGCGAGGTATACCGTTAACCTTTGGCTAGCCGGGGAGTATTCAGCACAGTGTGTGGGATGTGGGTTCAGTGCAGGACTTGGCATATGGTTTACTGATGTGGGCTTTCTTCATGAAGAAGTTGTGAATGCGATTGGTGTGCGACCGGGAGGATGGGTGACACATTGACAATCTGCCGGGCTGCTTAGACAGAAGATAGCGCACTGAGTTTTGGCTTTGGGCGGGAGAGGCCAGAGGAATATCCGCCGTCGCGTGGGAATGTGGGAATCGCCGTGGCGATTTCCAAGGACGGTGGGAGCGGGGGGAAAGCGATGTTTGCTTTT
>JANXLY010000030.1 GCA_025354885.1 Acidobacteriota bacterium
ACCGCGGCCACCGCAGCCAATGATGCCGATGCGAACGCGGTCATTTGCGCCTTGGACAGATTGACTGCTCAGGGCGGTTAGCCCTGCCGCGAAAGTTCTTCTTGTTGAGTCGCTCACGTCTCTATATGATAGACGCTATTGTCAACCCAAAGCATGCAATCGATATTTAAAGAAGTAGCTTGTATCATCTGAAATAGTTTATATTGCACAATAAAAATATTGCAATCGATTGCATCTTCTAATAAGATCAAACCTTCGGATTCCCGAATTGAACCGAATAAGGACGACACATGAAACACAACTCTTTTCCCCGACGCGGCATGCTCATAGGATCTGCTGCCACTCTTAGCGCCGCCCATGCGATTGGAGCAAACAGCGAAGACAATGATTCCCAAAGGGCGATCACTCAAGATGTGAATGGTGCTGTGATTGCACCGCCCTATGCTTACGTTGGTTGCTACACGGGTGGAAGTAACGCTCGCGGGATCGGCGTTTTTCACTATGAGCCAGCCACGACCGCGCTATCTCTGATCAGCATCGTCGCACCCGTCTCGAGCCCCTCTTTCATCGTGCTGGATGCTGCCAAGAAGTTCCTGTATTCCGGCAACGAATCCGGCGGCGGCAGTTGCTCTGCTTTCAGCGTGAACTCGAGGACCGGCGCACTGCGCTCACTCAACACTCAGGGCGCGGGTGGACAACCGGCACACATCATGATTCATCCGAACGGCAAGTACCTGCTGTCGGCGAACTACACCGGGGGCACCGTTGCCGTTTTCCCCATCCAGGCGGATGGATCGCTGGGGAGCGCAACGCAGATTGTCTCGCACTTTGGTGACCTGGGGCCGAACAGCGGTCGTCAGGAAGCACCGCATCCGCACATGGTACTCGTGGACTCTACTGGCAAGTATGTCCTGGTCAACGATCTCGGTCTTGATGCCGTGATCGTCTATGCCTTCGATACCGAGAGCGGCAAATTGACGGAGATCAATCGCATTGATGCCAAGCCAGGCTCCGGCCCCCGGCACCTCGCGTGGCATCCGAACGGTAGAGTCGTTTATTCGATCCATGAATTCTCCAACTCGATTACCACTTACAACTGGTTTGCCAGCAGCGGCGATCTAAACACTGTTCAGGAGGCGAGCACGCTGCCCAGCGGGTTCAAGGGCAACAGCGCATGCGCAGAAGTGTTGGTAGATAAAGAAGGCAAGTTTCTCTACGCTTCCAACCGGGGCAACGATAGCATCGCGATCTTCTCAATTGATCCCACGGTGTTCACTCTCACCCTGTTGGGTTTGGTTCACACACAGGGCCGTACACCCCGTCACTTCAACTTCGACCCGACTGGCAACTTCATTCTCTCGGCGAACCAGGATTCGGCGAACATTGTTGCGTATAAGATCGACAAAACCACCGGCATGATTTCGCCAGCGGGACAGTACGCATCCTATCCGGCGCCAACCTGCATCCAGTTCGCATAAGCGAGCGGGAGTGCTTTCCATTCGATCACGGGCCTGTCCGCCAGCTTTATCCAGTGGCGGACAGGCCCGCGTTGTTTGTACCAGGAGTGATGGCAACGGGACGGCACGCGCAGCTCGACATTGCCCGAAAGTTTTGGTTAGAGTTCCTTGATCCGGATGTTTCGAAATTCCACCGGTTCGCCGCGGTCGCCCTGCAAGCCGATGAAGCCCTTGTGAGCGCGCTGACTGACCGGCTTATATTGCCTGTGGTGGCCGTGGAGAACCGTCAGCTTGTCCAGATCCAGATGCAGAGTCTCGACCCCGTTCGTCTTGACAATCAGAAGGGACCCCTTGCAGGTGATCTCCATGCTGTTCCATTGGCCGACAGGTTTGTCCGCTTTGCGCAGCGGGGCTTCTTCGACATAGAGGCTGCCTGTTCGTTCTTCTGGAGGACGTTTGGCGTTCTCCGGGGTGGAGTCGTCGAGGATCTGAATTTCCATGCCTTCATGGGCTGGCTCGCCGTCCTTTGGATACCGAAATCCGACACCGGTGTTGCCGTTGCTGGGTATTTTCCAGTCGAGCCTGAGAATGAAATCGCCGTATTCCTTGTCGGTCGTCAGCCAGCCGCCTGCGCCCTTCGCACCTTTTAGAGCGCTAAGGATATTGCCCTTGGCCCTCCACACGTCGGCTCCGGGCAGGGCATCTTTTACGTGCCAGCCGCTGAGGTCTTTTCCATTGTAGATCGGCTTGAAATCGTCTGCCGCCTAGGTGCTCAGAAGCAACAGGTTGAGGAAAAGGTAATGGTGAAATCGCATGAATGTCCTTTGCGGAGAATCCTGTTCGTAGGCCGGATTCTTGCCGTGAGCGCTTACTTGGCAAACGCTTGCCTTCAAGAATACAAGTCTGTGTCTGATTTCTCAACCTCAATGTTTAGAAATATTGCAATCGATTGCTGTTCATATAAACTTCGTCCCTTCGCCGCGGAGCCTCATGAAAGACAAAATTTTCAGAACACTAGCCGAAGCGATCCATGGTCGCGGCGTCTGAGGATGAATCACACTGTGAATGGTTCTACCGTTTTTTTTGCTTCTCCCGGATTCGATAGAATCAACTGTAATTCTGCTTGCTGGAGAAATCATGATCAAGATCCTCGCAATTCTTTTTTGCCAATCGGTGCTCGGAGCGCAGTCGCCAAATCTGTACGATGTTGTGATTGCTGGAGGCCGTGTGATGGACCCGGAAAGTGGGCTGGACGCAATCCGAAACGTTGGAATTCGCGATGGGAAAATTGCGATTATTTCTCAGCAGCCCCTGACTGGAAAGAGTGTCTTAAACGCAGCCGGGCGAGTGGTCGCGCCGGGGTTCATCGATCTCCATGCGCACGGGCAGACCAACTCTGCCAATGAATATCAGGCGCACGACGGGGTGACTACGGCGCTTGAACTGGAGGTTGGAGTGCCATCAGTTGGCGCTTTTCTGCGTTCGAGGGAGGGAAAGTCGATTCTCAACTTTGGTGCGACGTCTTCGCACGGCGCGATGCGGGCGATGTCGATGCGCGAGTTCGCCTCTGAAGCAGAGGGATGGCGCAACACGTCGGACCGGTGGTTTGAAATCTCGATGAAGGGCCGCTACAAGCAATTGCGCGATGCGGAAGAATACACCCTTCTCGCTGCAAACTTGGAGCGTGGTCTGCGTGAAGGGGGCCTTGGGCTGGGACTCGCTCACCAGTATTATCCTGGTGCCACGCGAGAAGAGATCTTTCGTGTCTTTCAGATGGCGCAACGATGGAAAGTTCCAATCTTTACGCATGTTCGCTCGATGGGGCCGGAAGCAATGCAGGAGGTGATCGCGGATGCTGGCGCGACCGGTGTTGCCCTCCATATAGTCCATATCAACAGCATGAGCCTCGGCTCGCTACCCTTTGTGCTCGACCTGATTGAATCGGCACGCAAGCAGGGGCTGGATATTACGACGGAAGCCTACCCTTACACGGCGGCATCCACGATGCTCGAATCCACGATTTTCGATGATGGATGGCAGGAGCGGCTGGGCATCTCCCATGGAGATCTGCAATGGGTGCAAACGGGCGAGCGCTTAACAAAAGAGAGTTTTGAGCGTTACCACAAGGAGGGAGGTGCGGTGATCATGCACCTAATGAAGCCGGAATGGATTCAGCGGGCTATGGCCTCACCGTTCGTGATGATCGCTTCCGACGGGATGCCCTATGCACCGGGAGCACATCCGCGTAGCGCGGGTACATTTGCGCGAGTGCTTGGCCTCTATGTCAGGGAGCAGAAGATACTTTCCCTTATGGACGCGCTTTCGAAAATGACGATCATGCCGGCACGGCGACTGGAAGCAATGGCACCGCTGATGAAGGACAAAGGGAGAATCCGCGTCGGCGCAGATGCGGACATCACAGTGTTTGATGCGGCACGAGTTGTTGACACCGCGACTTTCGAGAAAGGGCTCAGCTTTTCTGCTGGAATTGACCATGTGCTGGTTCACGGAGTTGCGGTTGTGCAAGATGGGAAGACCGTGTCGAATGCGTTCCCCGGAAAGCCCGTATTGGGGAACTACGCAGCGCGCCGTTGAAGTATCCGACTTTCGGCGAAAGGTGCAAATACGTCCAGAAATGGGGGTCTAAATTTGGTTGAGCGCCGTGTGGAATAGAATAAGCCTATTGTTTTGGATCTTTCGTTCAGATTAGAATAGATCGGAGTGGATCCACTGTCAAAGTCCCCGCTGCCCAAAGAATCGGACTTCCCTCCAGGCACGGAATTTGTAATTTATGAATTTGACAGCCCCATGGCTTTGATTCCCGACCAAGGCTGGTTCAGCTGGTGGGGAGGAGTTTCGAGGAAATACAATCCGGGCAAATCTCTTAAGCCAGGGAATAACTGGGCTGCCGATTCCTTTGAAGAGTGGCTCAGTGTAGTTGAGTCGACGATGAAATGAAAGACCGATTCAGATTTGCAAGCACTGCAATCATAACCAAAGAACCGCTCCTGGTAATTCTGGTGAGCGGGATGCTAGTGGTGGCTGTTCTATTTAGCGGCTGGTTCACTCCGAATGGGATGGGGCCTGCCGGAATCTGGTCGCGGTTCGGCCTATCTGTATTCTTCCTGGTAGTTTGTGCTGCAGTCGGATGGTTGTTAGGCTATTCGGAGGAAATCATAATCGACCCCGCTGCTCGTGTTGTGGACCAGAGTTACCGATTTTTGCATTACGTGACCGCAAAGAACCAATTCTCCTTTGGAGACTTCACGGCCATTCGAGTTGAGCGCAAGGTCAGCAAAGATAGCGATGCGGCTTCTTCTCCCAGCTTGGAAGGAGAGTCCAGTTCCTACAAAACTCTTTTCGAATCCAGCTACACTCTCAGTCTGGTACGGGCCGATACGAAAATCATCTTCCCGGACAAGCAGCTCACAGTGCCCAATTATCCAATGATTCTCCTGAAGGAGAAACAAAGCGACCCGGAGGGAATTGAAAGATTAGCGCTTCGACTCTCGCGAGTGGGAGGCTGGCCCGCCAAGCGGCGCCACTATGACTGGGTAGAGAGTGAAGGCAATGTTCAGTCCATGCCCTTCAATTATGAAGCGGTCATCGGCGTAGAAGCGCAGCAGCAGCGCGGTTGACTAGGCCTGGTTCCTCTTTTTCTTTTTTTCTTCGCGGCCTTTGTGGCGGCCTGTGCCGTCTCCGTCGTCAAGGATACCTTCAGCGGGATTGAGCTTGTCGAGAACACCCTGGAGGCGCTTACGCGCGGCCAGAGCGGCGGCATCCTTTGTGTCGGCGGCGACGAGCAATTCTTGGAACGGGGCCTTTGTCATGTCGAACAATTCGCCAGCCTGATTCAGCTTCCACTTGGCATCCCGGACGTACCACTTCCGCGCCAATTGAATGAAGATCCAATTGCGCGCCTTACCCTTTTGATTCCGAATCTGGGGGGCGAAGCTCTGACCGTCCATGATTTTGTTTTCTGGTAGTTTCGCTTCACATAGCTCGGCGAAGGTGGGAACAAAATCGGTTGAGTCGACAAGATCGTGGGAGAGCTTCCCTGCGGGTGTTTTTCCAGGCCAATTCACGATTAACCTAAAAAAAGCAGTTGACCGGCACCAGCGCCCCCTTTTCAGGGTCCGGAGCGAAGGGAAATTTGCCGAAATCCTGGAAGATTCTGCGCAACATGGCTCTCCATCCGGGCTTTGGGCCTAACTGCTCCGCAGGCTGCACAAATAGC
>JANXLY010000356.1 GCA_025354885.1 Acidobacteriota bacterium
ATTCCTGGCCAGCGCGGCAAAACCCGACCAATTCCTACCTGAAACTCTTCCTGAATTCGCATTCCTGGGCCGAAGTAACGTAGGAAAGTCGAGTCTGCTCAACAGTCTTGTTGGCAGGAAAAGAATGGCGTTTGTCAGTTCGACTCCTGGAAGGACACAGACCATCAACTTCTACTGTGTGAGGGACCGTTTCCTCCTCGTAGATTTTCCGGGCTATGGATACGCAAGGGTCCCGAAGTCGGAATCGGGGCATTGGAAGGCTCTTGCCGACGCGTATCTGCTTGGACGCAAAACACTGGAATTGTCGTTACTGCTGGTCGACTCGCGACGCGGGTGGATGGAAGCAGACCGGCAATTGCGGCAATATCTCGAGCACTATCAAAGGCCGTATCTGGTAGTGGCGACGAAGATTGACAAACTGAACCGAAAAGAAGAAAACCAGAGCATGGCGGCGATGCGGGCAGAAGTGCCGGGCAAAGAAGTCATGCCATTCTCGGCCTTGAGTGGCCGGGGAGTGAGGGAAATTTGGCAAACGATTTCGAAAACAAAGACGCAGCGGTAGATCCGCCGCAGGATAACGCAGCGGAAACACCTGCCGCAGGCGATGCAGCAGTCGGCAACGGCGGTCCCAAGGGACGTCGGCGCGAGGTAAAAGAGCAGGCGCCCACCCTCAATCTGGTCGAGCTCAAAGACATGAGCATCCAGAAGCTCAACGTCATCGCCAAAGAGTTTGGCCTTGTTCAGACCGCTGGCTTGCGCAAGCAGGAGTTGATCTTCAAGATCCTCCAAAGCCAGGCTGAGAAGAGTGGTTTGATCTTCTCTGAAGGCGTGCTCGAGTGCCTGCCGGATGGCTTCGGCTTCCTCCGTGCTCCCGAGTACAACTACCTTCCGGGCCCGGACGACGTCTACGTCTCGCCCTCGCAGATCCGCCGCTTTGATTTGCGCACCGGCGACACGATCTCGGGCCAGATCCGCCCCCCCAAAGAAGGGGAGCGTTACTTTGCTTTGATCAAAGTAGACGCGATCAACTTCGAGGCCCCCGAAGAGACCCGCAACAAGATCTTCTTCGACAACCTGACGCCGCTCTATCCAAACGAACGGCTGAAACTCGAAACCACTAAAGAGAATTATTCTGGCCGCGTGATGGACATGTTGACGCCGATCGGCAAGGGCCAGCGCGGCTTGATCGTCGCTCCTCCCCGCACCGGCAAGACGATGATGCTCCAGTCCATCGCCAATTCGATCACCACCAATCACCCCGAGGTGAACCTCATCGTTCTGCTGATCGACGAGCGTCCTGAAGAAGTCACCGACATGCAGCGCAGCGTCAAGGGCGAAGTCATCAGCTCCACTTTTGATGAACCAGCTGCCCGCCACGTGCAGGTTGCCGAAATGGTGATTGAGAAGGCCAAGCGTCTCGTCGAACACAAGCGCGACGTTGTCATTCTGCTCGATTCCATCACGCGCTTGGCTCGCGCTTACAACACGGTTGTGCCGCCTTCCGGCAAGGTACTTTCTGGTGGTGTCGATTCCAACGCCCTCCAGCGCCCCAAGCGCTTCTTCGGAGCGGCTCGCAACATTGAAGAAGGCGGCAGCTTGACCATCATGGCAACCGCGCTCATCGATACCGGCAGCCGCATGGACGACGTGATTTTTGAAGAGTTCAAGGGTACCGGCAATATGGAAGTGCATCTCGACCGCAAGCTGGTCGACAAGCGCGTTTTCCCCGCCATCGATATCAACAAGAGCGGCACCCGCAAGGACGAATTGCTTCTGCCGAAGGACGAACTCAACCGGGTCTGGATTCTTCGCAAAGTCCTCTCCCCGCTATCGCCCACGGAATCGATCGAGTTGTTACTCGACAGGCTTTCAAAGGCCAAGAGCAACGGCGACTTCCTGTCCAGCATGAACGGCTAGAGCAAATAGCCGCAACGAAAAGCAATCCCCGCCCCGGCCATCAGCTCGGGCGGGGATTTCATTTGGCTGACCTCGCAACTGCTATCGGCCCGAGAATCCCAGCATTGCTATTCTTGAAAATTAAGACTTCATGGCCTTCGTATCTGACTTGAAACACCGCTCGCTATACCTTGTCCCTACAGACCTCGAAAAGAATATCGCTGACATCAGGATCCTGTTGGACGGAATTCGGCTTCTGCCTATCGGCGCTGCCATCAAGAAGAGGATTTTGGTTCAAGCACTTTGGGAGCACGCCTATGCAACGGGAAATACTCAACAGGCTTTCTTGGGGCGGTACCGGTCCGAGGCCGTGGTGAATCAGGCAGGCTTAGCGATTCAGCGAGACCATATCTACAAAAAAGCGGCTCTCATTCGCGAGTTGCTTAGCGCATCGCCAAACTTTGACGAAATCCTCAACCGCGCACATTGCTGCGTTGTAACCGTGCACGAACATAGAAAGCTTGGCCTTGTAGATAAAGCAATCGATGGGTGGGAGAGGTATCGAGTGGCAGGCGTAACGGTCTTCGATATGGTTGACCGGGCTAAAGTCGTTTAGTGGGACATCCGATGAGGCGAAAAAGGCTGAGTGATGAAACCCTTCGAGAAATGGGCTTCAACACTTAAGCGTGATGGCCGCACGACGGGTTAGTTGGCTGGGCGAATGCGCAGCGCCGTTGTTGGTGCTGCCAGGGGAGGATGGGGATCCCGGCAGTTCTTCAAAGCAGCCAGGTCCGAGCTTATAGCTGTCGGCGGACGGTCCATAATGGCGATCACTTATGGCTCCGGCATAGTCGGTCGGCGACCCATCTGCACCACCCTACCCTTGAGGCAGGAACGACTGCCGCGAACAGAATGTGGATTTTACAAATTGCGTCAGTTCAGAATGTCCGCAACATCTCTCATCCCGTGTAAAATGCGAATGATCTGGACAGGCTTCGTCTCTGGATCATAAACGATGAGGTAGGAGTAAACATGCCAGAACTTCAGCGGTTGGTCTGTCAGGTCTTCGCGCACGTGTCTTACCCCTGGCTCCGACCCAACAAGTATTAAGCCACTGCGAATATCTTTAAATACACTTGGTGTGGCCTTTGCGCCAGCCTTCTCGATAAGGTATGACTTGATCTGGTCCAGGTCAAGTTCAGCTGGTCTTGTGAGGACAAACCCACTCATTCGCGAGCCGCGCGCTCCATTACTGCCAGTTCAGCATCAATGCGGTCAAAGACTTCGCCTCCGCCAACCAACTCGCCGCGCTTGGCAGACCGCCAGCCTTCTTCAATTTGCTTGCGAATCTCCAGTTTGCGAAGTGCAAACACTTCATCTCGTTGTTCGAGCAGTCGAAGGGCTTCCCGAACTACTTCGCTTGCGCAATTGTAGCGACCGGATTTCACTCGGGCTTGGACGAGTTGCTCTAATTCCGGGGTCAAGTGTACATTCACTTTCGAGTCCTCCAGTACTTCATCTCGACATTGCCCCTTATGGCCGATTCTGTCAATCTTGGACATGCCCTCAATAGCGAATCATCCACGCGCCATAAAGCAAGCTATCAGACCAGATGCTATACCTGAGAAACCGTAGCGACATAAGCAGAACCAGTAGCCGCAGCAATTCGCTCATTCCGCGCCCGATTTCTTGACCAAATCAGCCGTTCACCTTCTGCCCAGCGCATACTTAAAATAATGCTTCGTTTTCCCCTCGTGTTCCCCTTACTTGCCGCTCTGTTGAACGCCCAAGAGCACACCCCCCAAAATGAGAAGAACCCGCTTGCTGGCAACCCGGCCTCCATCGCCGTGGGCCAAAAACTCTACGGTCAGGCTTGCCAGGCATGTCATGGCGGCAATGCCGCCGGTGGCGATCGCGGTCCGGCGCTTGCTACCGGAGTCTTTCGTCACGGGGCAAAAGAAGGCGAGATCTTCCTCAACATTCGCAACGGCCTCGCCGGCACTCAGATGCCCCCTTTCTCACGCCTAAAAGTAGAGCAAGTCTGGCAGATCGTAAGCTACCTCAGCAGCTTGCGTGGCGCTCCTGCCAGGTTGGGCGAAGTGGTCAGTGGCGATCCAGTCAAAGGCGAAGCGCTCTTCTTCGGCAACGCCGGCTGCGCTGGCTGTCATGAAGTCAATGGCCGCGGTGGCATCGTCGGGCCAGACCTCTCCGCCGCTGCTGCTTTCCCGGCAGCCACCTTGCGAAGCAAGATTCTCAACCCAAATTCCGAGCCCAAAACCACCACTTCGGGCGCCATCACGGTCAAAACCAAAGACGGCCGCTTGCTTCGAGGCATCCGTCGCGACGAAGACACTTACGTGCTTCACCTCACAGACCTCGCGGGCAAACTCCACATCCTCGACAAGCAAACTCTCCTTGAGCGCCGCGACGAGCCCAACTCGCTCATGCCTGCCGACCTCGCTTCACGTCTCTCCCCTTCGGGCATCGACGACATCGTTGCCTATCTCAAAGCTCAGCAGGGCCGTGATTACGCAAAAACCATTCGTGCTGAAATCCCTGGTGGCCTCAGTTACGAGCGTATCCGCAACTCCGCCAGCGAGCCACAAAACTGGCTTAGCTACTGGGGAGACTACCAGGGCAAACATTTCACCGCCCTCAAGCAGATCAACGCTGCAAACGTAAAAACCCTGCAGACGAAATGGGCCGTCCAGATGCCCGGTGATTCGATCCTCGAAACTACGCCCATCGTCGTTGACGGCATCATGTACACGGCAGGCATGCCCGGTCAGGTCTTTGCTCTCGACGCAAGAACCGGCATGCAGATATGGAAGTACCAGCGCCCTCAAAAAAAGGTCAACACCTTCGAGAGCAACCGTTACAATCGCGGAGTAGCCGTCCTCGGCACCCGGGTATTCTTCGGCACTCTTGATGCCGTCCTGATCGCTCTCGACGCCCGTACGGGCCGTCCACTCTGGGAAACAACCGTCGCCGACACCATGGAAGGCTACAGCATCACAGTCGCCCCGCTTGCCGTCAAAGACAAGATCATCGTCGGTGTGGCTGGCGGCGAGCATGGCATCCGTGGTTTTCTCGATGCCTACGACGCCGTAACCGGCAAGCGGGTCTGGCGCTTCAATACGACACCCGGCCCTGGTGAATTCGGCAATGAAACCTGGAAAGGCGATAGCTGGAAACTGGGTGGCGCGGCCACTTGGCTTACAGGTAGCTACGACCCCGAACTCGACACCTTGTATTGGACTGTCGGCAATCCCGGTCCCGACATGGACGGCGAAGTCCGTAAGGGCGACAACCTCTTCTCATGCTCTGTTGTTGCCCTCGATCCAGCAACCGGTAAGCGCAAATGGCATTACCAGTTCACCCCCAACGATACTCACGATTGGGACGCCAATCAGGACCTTGTCCTCGCCGACCGTGTCATCGATGGGGTCAAGCGCAAGCTCCTCCTTCAGACCAATCGCAACGGCATCTTCTATGTGCTGGATCGAACGAATGGCAAGCTCATCTTTGGCAAACCCTACGTGCGTCAAACCTGGAACGCCGGCTTTGCAGCCGATGGCCGCCCCAAGGTGATCCCTGACTCAGACTCAAGCCCCGAAGGTCGTGTCGTGTTCCCCACTCTCGTCGGCGGAACCAATTGGCAGAGCCCCAGCTTCGATGAATCCACAGGCCGTCTCTATGTCGTCTATGCTGACGGCGCGCAACGCTTCATTCGCGAGAAGTCCAACTATGAGGCCGGTAAAGCCTATTGGGGCGGTCGCGCTATGCCGACCGGGGAGCAGCCGCTCTCAGGCATCAAGGCGATCGATACAGCAACGGGCGACGTGAAATGGGATTACCGTATCTCTCGCGGATCGCTTGCCGCCGGTATCCTCGCTACCGCAAGTGGTGTGCTCTTCTCGGCCACAGCCGAAGGCAATCTCATCGCTCTTGACCTCATCGATGGCCGGCCGCTTTGGCGCATGCAAACCGGCGCAACTACCGCAGCTTCACCCATAAGTTATATGGTCGATGGCAAGCAATACATCGCCGTTGCTTCCGGAGCAGTTCTCTATTCGTTGGCGCTCCCCGACTAAAATTGAAAACGCAATCCGCCCCAGGCGCCTCTGGGCGCACCGGGTGCATAGAACGTCGCTTGCTGCACCGGGTACTCGCCCGCAACGACAGCAAACGGCCTTGCCACATAGTTGCCTGCAGCATTGAAGCCCGTCGGCCCTAACTGTGCCGCGCTGTAGTAACGCCGGTCAAATAGATTGTTGATCTGCATCCACAATTGCACTCGACGCATCAGTTGATACCGCGCTCCAAAATTCGCCACTCCGTAGCCACCTGATTCGCCCGGCCCCAGGTAATATCGCCCGTCTGCTTTGTGCCGATTGTTCTCGTTGCCCCGTGCGATCGAACTCGACACCGCGACCACCCCCACGTTCAGCGAAAGCTTCTTAGTAACTTGAAGGTCCACATACACCTTGCCCATCTGCTGCGGGATCAAAGGAATCCGAGAACCCGCTGCGATCTCAATCGTCCCTTCAACGCCAGGAATCCCGCTCGCTGCTTTGTCATTGGTGCTGTTGCCCAAACCATTCACTTCTTCCACACTTCGAAAACTCGCATCCAGAAAAGTGTAAACCCCACCCATCGTAAAGCGGCCCACTCGCCCATGAACCCCACTCTCCATTCCTTGCCGCCTCGTCTTCCCAAAGTTCTTGAAGTATCCAAAACCCGTCTGCTCCGATGCCACAAACAGAATGTCATCCCGGTTCTCAGCCCGAAAATATCCAGCATTCCATTTCCAGTTTTCACCGAGGCTGCCACGCAAGCCAGTCTCCACAGTTCGAGTCAACACCTGTTTCAATGGAGGATCCCCAGCCATCGAGTTCGGCAACTTGCAGGGCGAATTCGGATCCGCACAACCAAGCTCAATCGAACTCGGCGCACGGTTGCCCTCGCTATAGCTTAGGTAGGCATTTAACGCTGACCTCAGTTGCACCGTCGCTCCCAGCGCTGGATTAAAGCGTGCAAAGACATGCCGGCCATTGAGCGAACCAAGTCCACCCTGCGGCAAAATCTGATCGCGATTGTCCACCAGCGTCCGATTGTAGCGGCCCGAAAACGTCAAGTTCCAAGCGCTTCCCAACGAAATGGTATCGGTCGCATATACGCTTGCCGTCTCAATTCTTCCCTTCAAATCAACCCGAGTATCAAACGGCTGGCCATCCACATCGCCGCCTGTCAATCCATCGGCGAAAGCAGCTAGTCCCGTCACACTACGATCTGGATTCAGGTACCCCAATTGCGTCGATTGCAGAAAGCTCACGCGGTTGCCATCAAACGCTCCTCCCGCTGTGAACTGGTTCCTGTGACCGGCCAATGCACCTGTCCAACTCATTTGCCCTGCTCCGCCAAAATTGTATTGCGAGGTTCGTGAACGATGGATCAATCCGTTGCACTTCTCGCCCGGTTCATCGTTTTGTAAAACCTGCGCGATGCAGCGCCAGAACGGGAATGGCGTGTTTGTCGCGTTCGCGCCACTGGTCGGAAAACCCACATAACCCGCTTCCCGCAGCGCTCGCTGATCAGCGGCACTCGGCTGGTACAGCTGCTGGTCCAAGGAGGCCTCATTGATGTCCCCATTCACGGTCGAACTTCGAACATAGCGGTAATAAACATTGCCCGAAACACTCCATCCTCCCGCCAGGCCCCGCCTCCCTCGCAGGTTCAATAGCGGGCTCCGGTTCTTGGTGATATCGGGTTTCGTATAAAAACTCCCATAGTCGCGCTCAAGAAAGCGCTGCTCCTGAAGGCCATTCCCGATCAGCGCATTGTTCGCGTAAGCTATGCTCAGACCGAGCGACGCCTTCGCGCCTTGCCTTCCGATCCGCCCAAAGAATTGCCGCACGTTCGATGGTGAACTCTCCCGCCAGCCATCCTCAAAAAATAGGCTGCCGGCTCCGTACCAATCAAGGCCCTTGCCATTCGATCCACCGTATTCCAGATCCGCCATTTTGCGGCCAAAACTCCCCCCGCTCGCTTGCAGCATCATCCCTGGATACTTGCGCCCATCTTTCGTTTCCATTGCTACGGCTCCACCCAGCGTGTTCAGGCCAAACAAGGGATTCGACCCAGGGATGAGTGTTGTTTCTGCAATCACAATGCGCGGAATCAGATCCCAATTCACCACCTCGCCAAACGACTGATTCATCCGCACGCCGTCCATGTAAATCGAAATCCCCTGCGGCGTTCCCAATAAGGGAGAGGCGGTGTAGCCTCGAAAGTTGAGATCCACCTGAAACGGGTTGCCCTGCATCTCGTTCACAAAGACTCCATTCAATCGCCGATTCAGAAACTCAGGCAAATTCAAGGCTCCCGAATTTTCGATATCGACACTCGCAGCGGTTTGAACTGGCGCGGGAATCTCAGCGAGTGTCCGTTCCACACCAGGCAAAGGAGCTGTCCCCAAAACATCAACGCGATAAGCAGAACTCCCCATCTTCATCGTGATGCTGCGATTCAAAACTGCTTCTGTTCGAAGCTCCACTTCGAGGCTCTGCGTCGCAAAACCAACTGCAGCTACGCGCATACGGTAGCGGCCATAAGTCAGCCCCTCAAGCAAACGCCGGCCATCCGTTCCACTTCGAAACTGGAGTACGGCTCCAGAGCGCAGATTTTCCAGTTGCCCAGCCACCTCCATCGGAGCACCAGAATCATCCTTGACCTCAATTCGAATTGCGCCAACGCCAACCTGCCCAGACATCAACATCGGTGCACAGAAAACCATCAACATCAAAACCAAGCGCATAAACTTGAATATTCCAGCACGGCCCCATCTGTTCACTCTATTTTCAGAAACACTGAACAATGTGCCAGTTCAAGGAATATCCTCTAGCAGAGAGCCCTGTGTCAGCCAACACTAAACATTTCGCTGTATGGCAATGGCTGCAAAGCGCTGCGGTCGCGGATCGCGTTCTCTCTCCGATTGCGAGTCAGGTCACAGATCTCTTCGATGAATTTCGTGCCCCCCTGCTCCGCTACCTGGTCTCGCTTGGCCTGCCAATTCCCGACGCAGAAGACATTGTTCAGGAAGTCTTCCTCGCTCTGTTTCACCACTTGCAGAACCAGAAGCCAACCGACAATTTGCCCGGCTGGATTTTTCGTGTAGGACACAATCAGGCCCTGAAACGCCGCGAGCGGATCACGAGGGCCGAGAACTCTGCCGACCGCAATTGGCAACTCACCGACCCGAACCCGAATCCCGAAGAGCAGACTGCTTCGAATCTGCTCCAGTCACGTCTCGTGAACATCGTCAATGCTCTATCAGAGCGGGACCGCTGCTGCCTCAACCTTAGGGCTGAAGGCCTCCGCTATCGCGAGATCGCCGAAGCGCTAGATATCTCGCTCGGCGCGGTCGCCGCCTCGCTCAGTCGTTCCCTTGCGAAGTTAAGTACTGCCAATCAGGGAGCATTGTGATGACGCAATCTGCACACATCCCGGATGTCGATTTGCTCCTTGCCTTGGATGGAGAATTGGCGCAAGACGCGGAATTGAAAGTACAAACGCACCTGGCCCACTGTTGGACCTGTCGCACCCGCAGTAGCGAACTGGCGCAGTCCATCACAGATTTTGTGCATCTGAAGTCTAGTAATCTCGATTCAAAACTACCCGATGCCTCTGGCCCAGCCGCCAGACTAAAAGCCACGCTCGCCATGCAGCACCAGCCTGCTCCAGCCTATTGGCGAAAGCTGGCCTTGCCAGCAGCTCTCGTTGCCGCCATAGTCCTTGCCATATTCTTCCTGCCTGGCAGTCCAGCCGCTGCCAGCCATCTCCCCAACGCAAAGCTCACCCCAGGCGCAATACGCTACATCCAACGCGAGCAAGTATGCATGTTGACTCCCGAAGCGGACGATCACAAGCCCTCCCTCCAACTCGCAAATCAGGTGTTCTCGCAATACCGTATCGTGAACCCCAATCCTCGAAGCTTTGAGGTCGATTACCTGATTACACCCTCACTCGGCGGTGCAGAGGACCTCCGCAATCTTTGGCCTCAACCCTATTCCGAAGGAGTCTGGACTGCGCACGTCAAGGATGCGCTCGAAGACTATCTGCGCACCAAAGTCTGTGATGGCACCGTTGACATCGCAACCGCACAAGCCGAGATCGCGTCAAACTGGGTGGTGGCTTACAAGAAGTATTTCCACACCTCAAAACCTCTGCCTGCCCATGCGCTATTTTTAAAAGACCTTCCATGGGAATAGCCAAGCCAAAATCGTGACCAGCTTTTTGCATAATTCCCCGATCACCAAAAGAACGATTCTCGGCACGATGATGATCGGTTTCGCCTTAGTATTGCTGCTACTCGGTGCTGCCGGACTTGTTGCTGTGAGACGCACACGCTCGATCGAGAGTAATACCTCACAAGTCGTTCGCGAGCAGCTCTTGTTTGCGCGGCTGCTGAACGAAGTTCAGGCCGAACAGGATACTCAAACGGCTGTTCTCCACCACCTTTCGCGTGGCTATGATTCCAGTGATCGACCCGATCTGCTTCGCCGTCTCGAAACTACCGATAGCGCCCTCGAAAGAGCCATTATCTCGGCACGATCAATTCCCGAAGCCAATCTCTGGGTGGAGCTTGGCAAGAAGGCGGTTTCGTTCTCAACCGATGCTCGCACTCTTCTCGAATCCAACATTGCCGTCCCAGAATCCAGACTGGATCACCTTTTCTCGACCCATGACGAAGTTGTTGACATCGCGCAACAGCTCCTGAGCTCCAGTTCGATCCGTGTTGGAGCGGCTGAAGCCTCCATTAAGCGGGAGTCCCAACAACTTGCCAATGAATCCTCGGTACTCCTCGGCACCTCATTTGCCCTTGCCCTCATCCTTTCTTCCCTCACAGTTCTCTTTAGCCGCTGGAGTATCGGGCAGATGGAGTGGCAGGCAATGGAACTGAATCGGGTTTCGTGGCACATGCTGCAAACTCAGGAGACAGCTGCCCGCCGTTTCTCTCATGAGTTGCATGACGAGCTCGGCCAATCTCTGGCCGCCGTCAAGGCCAATTTGCTTTCGGTGAATCCTTCTGAATTCGGCGCTCGGCGCGATGATTGCATCCACCTCGTAGACGAAGCCATCGCCAATGTCCGCGAATTATCTCAACTCCTGCGGCCAGTCATCCTCGACGACTTCGGGCTCGATGCAGGCCTACGCTGGCTCACTGACAAATTTGCCCAGCGTACCGGTTTGAAAGTCAATTTCAATTCCAGTCTGCATCGCCGATTGGACGACGAAATCGAAACTCACCTCTTCCGCATCGCACAGGAAGCGCTCACCAACATCGCCAGGCATTCCGCTGCTAGCTCCGTAAACATCTCCCTTCGAGAGGCGGAAGACAAGATCTGGCTTAGCATTGAAGACAACGGTCGCGGATTCCAGCAAAAAGTTGTTCCAGGGTCCAGCATCGGGCTGACCGGCATGCGCGCACGAGCCAGTCAGATAGGCGGCGAGCTGAATATATCGTCTCCGAGCTCAAAGGGTGTTCGCATTGAGGTCTGGGTGCCAGCACTAGAAATAAGGCAAGATGTCAACGAAGAAAACACGCATTCTCTTAGCTGACGACCACGCCGTGGTTCGTAGCGGTTTCCGCATGATTCTGGCTTCTCAGTCAGACATGGAAGTGGTTGGCGAAGTCTCCAACGGGCGTGATGCCGTTGAGCAGACAATTTCACTACAGCCCGATGTCGTCATCATGGATGTCACGATGCCGGAGCTCAACGGGATAGAGGCCACCCGCCGCATCGCGGATTGCGCTCCGCGTACCCGAGTTCTCGCTCTCTCGATGCACAAGGATTCCGTTTACGTCCGCGAGATCCTGCGCGCTGGTGCCTGCGGTTATCTGCTCAAAGATTCTGGTGAAGGTGATCTGGTAAACGCCGTGCGGGCCGTAGCACGTGGCGAAGCTTACTTGAGCTCTGCCGTCTCAGACGCGGTCCTGACCGACTATCGCAAACACGTCACGAACCCGATCGACCTGCTTTCGAGCCGTGAACGCGAAGTCCTCCAGATGATCGCCGAAGGCAAGACCAACAAAGAGATCGCTGTCGTTCTGAATCTCAGCGTATACACGATCGAAGCCCACCGCGGCCGCATCATGGAGAAGCTCAATCTTCACTCGACCGGAGAACTGGTCCGCTTCGCTCTACGCAATGGTCTGATCGATTAATTTATCCAGAGTTTTTCGAGTTCCGGTTTGAGAATCGCGGTGAAGCCGTCGTAGGCAGGGGCCTTGAAGTGCAGCAGATCGGGAAGGTACAAATCCAGACGCGGATTGCCTTCTCCATCAAAAATTGCCGGGTTTACATCCACATAGGTCAGCAGCTTGTTTCTCAGGCAGTATTGCTCTACCAGTTCGTTTGCCTGGTTCACCTCGTCCCACAGAGCCCTCTTTTGTGGGGCCCGATGGATGGAGACGAAAACGATTCGAGTCTCAGGCAACTTCTCCTGTACTCGTTCCACGAAGAGACGAAACCCTTCGAATATTTTCTCTGGCCCGATCTTGGCGTTAATGTCATTACTGCCACAGTAGTAGACAATCATGCGCGGCTCATAAGGCAACACTACCTGATCCATGTAAAAGAGCAGGTCGGCTGTTTGTGATCCGCCAAAGGCCCGATTGAAAACAGGCAATGGTGCCATCTGCTCCCTCAAATCTTTCCAGAGCCGAAAGATACTGCTGCCGATGAAAAGGATGGATTGCTTTGGTGGGGGCTCCACCTGATCCTGCTTGTGAAACGCCTCGATCGAAGCAGCAAAGCGCTTTGGGTCTGCCTGCCCGTGTAGCAGAATCAAACTGAGTAGCAGTAAAAAAACGAGTCGAAGCTGCGTGATCATTTCCTTTTGAGGATATCTTAGGATTTATCATGTCGATTCTTTCACGGCGATCGCTCCTCGCAGCTCCTTTCTTTATTCGCAACCTGATTTCGGCACCGCCGAGCGGCAGAGTCCGTCTCGCTGCCATGGGGGCGGCGAACATGGCCTACGCGACTTTGAGAGACATCGCCAGCCACCCTTCTGTGGATCTGGTCTGCGTTGCTGAAATTGACACAGCCAATACCAGCCGCACTCACGCCAAATTTCCGAACGCCAAGTTCCATCAGGACTGGCGCAAAATGCTCGATCAGGAATACAAGAATCTCGACGCGATTTGTGTCGGCACTCCTGACCACATGCACGCACCGCAGAGCATGGCGGCCATGCGCCGCGGGCTCCACGTCTATTGCCAGAAGCCGCTCACATCGCATGTTCATGAAGCGCGCAAAGTAACCGAATATGCTCGCTCGAAAAAGCTAGTGACCCAGATGGGCATCCAGGTGCATTCGCAGAAGGAATATCTCACTGCCGTGCAGGTGATTCAGGCTGGCGCCATCGGCAAGGTGAAAGAAGTTCATGCCTGGAGCAACAAGAAGTGGGGTGACCTCAATCCCCGGCCTACGCAAAGTGACCCGGTGCCGTCGACCCTCGATTGGGACGGCTGGATCGGGGTCGCTCGCAGCGAGTCCTACATCAAGGACTACTGTCATCCGGCCAATTGGCGCAAGCGCCTTGAGTTTGGTACAGGAACTTTTGGTGACATGGGTTGCCATATTTACGATCCTGTCTTTGGCGCGCTCGGACTAAATTCGCCGCTCACCGTGCGAGCCGAAGGGCCGGCTCCCAATGAGCACAGTTGGGCTGTGAACGCGATCGTGAAGTATGTGTTTCCAGGCACTTCATACACCGATGGCAAGACAGTTGCCGTCACCTGGTATGACGGCGACGAAAGGCCACCGAAAGAAATTCAGGCTCTGATCGAAGGCACCAGGATGCCGGATCAAGGTTCGATCTTTGTCGGCACCAAGGGAGTGATGCTGCTGCCCCACGTTGCCTTGCCATCCTTCTTCCCGGCGTTGTCGTTTCAGGACTTCAAGCTGCCCGAGTTGCAGACCAACAACCACTATCACCAGTTCGTCGACGCGATACAGGGTAAGGCGAAGGCCTCGGCATCGTTCGACTACGCTGGTCCGTTGAGCGAGACGGTATTGCTGGGGAGTCTGGCGACGCGCTTCCCTAAGACCACGCTCGAGTGGGATGCTTCGCGGCTGCGATTCAAGAACGAGAAGGCCGCCAATGCGTTTCTGAAGCGCAAGTACCGGCAGGGCTGGAAGGTGAAAGGGCTCGGCTAATTAGTAGTCGATTTCGTTGCGTTTGGCTTCGATGGGCTGTGTCTCGATGCCGGGCACCTTGAACAGGTCTTCGATGTTCTTGAAGTTTCCATTGGCTTCGCGGTATTTGACGATCACACGAGTTTTGGACTCGGCGATGCCAAGGCCAACGGCGAGTTCGCGGGCTGTTGATTGATTGACATTGACACGCGGTGCGGGAGTGCTTCGTGAGAGATGTTTGGCCAGATAAGTGGAGACTTCGCCGACCTCTTCGTCTTCGCCCTGCATGCCATGGCGGATCATCTCTTCGACAAGACTATTCCAGCCATCGCGGCTCTCTCTGCGGTTGACGAAAATGTTTACGCCATGGCAAGCGCTACACAGCTTCTCTGTCGTCTGCTTGCCCGGGCCATCGGGCAAGCCGGGCTTGTCTGCGGCGGCGGTGAGTGTGAAGAAGAAGACAGCACCAAAGAACTTCATTGCTGATAATGATTATAGAGAAATGCTAATGTGCCTCCGATACTTGCTGTGCTTGCTGGTCTTATTGGTATGGGGCTGTGAACGGCATGAGGGCGCTTCGGTGAAGATCGATGTGCCGCTGGGATTGCCTCCATTTGAGGCCAAGCGGTCAGTCACCGTCGAACAAATAGCGCTGGGGAAGCGGCTGTTTTTCGATACCAAACTCTCATCTGACAACACGATCTCCTGCTCGTCCTGCCATGATCCGGCCAAGGGTTTTGCTGATGCGCGCCGTGTTTCTGTTGGCGTTGGCGGGAAAGAGGGGAAGCGCAATGCGCCTACTGTTTTGAATGCCGCTTACTCACGATTGCAATTCTGGGATGGGCGTGCCGCGAACCTTGAGCAACAGGCGGCAGGGCCAATCGCAAACAGTCTCGAAATGAATCAGACCCATGAGATGTGCGTCTCGAAGCTGAGCGCTGATCCTGGTTACGTCGCAGATTTTGAAAGGGCCTTTGGTCGAGGCAAGATCACGATGGCCAAAGTGCAGGACGCGATTGCCAGTTATGAGAAAACGCTGTTGAGCGGCAACTCGGCTTTTGACCGTTATCAATATGGCGGAGACAAAACTGCTTTGAGCGCCGAGGCGATTCAAGGCTTCAGGCTGTTTGGACGCCATTGCGTCACCTGTCATCTGATCACGCCCGAGGGCGCGCTGTTTAGCGATGGGTTGTTTCACAATATCGGAATCGGTGTGAGTGCCGAAGGTGAGTTGACGGACCTTGGCCGCTATGAGCAGAGCAAGGAAGCGGATGACAAGGGGGCCTTCAAAACACCTTCGTTGCGCAACGTCGCAAAGACTGCCCCGTACATGCACAACGGCAGCCTGAAGAACCTGCGGGAAGTGCTGGATTACTACGTTGGCGGTGGGAACTCGAATGAACACATGGACCAAAGAATCAAGCCATTGGAATTGAGCGGCAAAGACAAGGAAGCGCTGATTGCCTTTCTCGAATCGTTGACGGGGGAGGGCGTAAAGTGAAGTGCTACGGATTGCTGGTCGCAGGGTTGCTGATTGGGTGCAGCCGCAAGGAAGTTGTCGTCGAGAAGCAGGCCTTCTTTGTAGTGGATCCAGCGACGGCTGGAAGTGTGAGCGGCAGCGTTCGCTATGCCGGTGCAAAGGTGAATGCGGTGGTGATCGATATGGATCAGGATCCGGAATGTGTTCGCCTCTATCAGGGGAGCCCCAAGAAAGAACAGACGGTGGTGGTGAATCCGGACGGGACTCTGGCGAATGTCTTTCTGTACCTCAAGAGTGGACTTGAGGGGAAGAGTTTTGAGTCGCCCAAAACGCTGGTAACGATTGACCAGAAGGGATGCTGGTTTCAGCCGAGAGTCATTGGGATGCAGACAGGGCAGAGCTTGCAAGTGACGAACTCTGATCCGGTGACACACAACATACACCCGATGGCGCAAGTGAATCGCGAATGGAATCAGAGTCAGGCACCGCAGGAGACGCCGATCCTGCGGCGCTTTGCGAAACCAGAGCTGATGATTCCGGTGAAGTGTAACGTACACAAGTGGATGCGGGCCTGGGTGGGAGTGCTCGATCATCCTTACTTTTCGGTGACGGGCAATGACGGAAGTTTTGAATTGAAGAACATTCCGCCGGGCACTTATACGGTTGCGGCGTGGCACGAAAAGCTGGGCTTAAGGGAAGAGACGCTGACCATTGTTGCGGGTAGAAAGCAGAGCGTAAACTTCAGCTTCAACGGAGAGTGAAATAATGGGCAGCATGTTTCGACTGCTGCCTGTTCTATTCGCCCTGATGCTGGTTGGGTGTTCGCAAGAGAAGACCGGTTACCGGATTTACGTCACCAATGAGGCGAGTGGCGATCTGAGTGTGATCGACTCGGCAACGATGGAAGTGACCGCGACGATCCCGCTCGGGAAGCGGCCCCGAGGGATTCATGCGAGTCCGGACGGCAAGACGATTTATGTGGCGCTGAGCGGATCGCCGATTGCCGGGCCGGGTGTGGACGAGAGCACCTTGCCGCCACCGGACAAGAATGCGGATGGCATTGGTGTATTTGATGTGGCTCAGCAGAAGCTCGTGAAGGTGATCAAGAGTGGTTCTGATCCCGAAGAGTTTGATCTGAGCAAGGACGGCAAGCTGCTCTATGTTTCGAACGAGGATGTGGCGGGGGCATCGGTGCTTGATCTGGCGACAGAGAAGGTAATCAAAGAGATCAAGACGGGCGAAGAGCCTGAAGGGGTGACGGTGAGTCCAGATGGCAAGCTAGTGCTGGTGACTTCAGAGGATGCCGGGACGGTGGCGGTTGTTGACACGGCGAAGGCGGAGCTGATCGAGACGATCAAGGTGGGACGGCGGCCGAGGTCGATTGCGTTCCTGCCGGACGGGAATCGTGCCTGGGTGAATGCAGAGAACGATGCGGCGATCGTGATGATTGATGTGGCGAAGAAGGCGATTGTGCAGACGATTACGCTGGGGCAGCCAGGTGTTGTGAAGCCGATGAAGGTGTTGCTATCCAGGGATGCGAAGTCGCTTTATGTCAGCACTGGCCGGGGCAAGAAGGTGTTCTTTCTCGACGCGGCGACTGGCAAGGTTGAGGGAGAACTTGAAGTGGGGCAACGGCCCTGGGGGCTTGGACTGTCACCGGACGGCAAGACTTTGTTCTCGGCGAACGGACCTTCAAACGACCTGTCTGTGATTGATGTTGCGACCAGGACGGTGACGAAGAAGATCAAGCTGGTTCGCGCGCCATGGGGCGTTCTTACGCTGCCGCGCTAGTTGTCCGGGCGTGGCGTTTTGTAGGCCGCAAAGTGGCTGGCCCAAGTGCGTTTGGGCGGTGTCGATTGGCCACCAGCTTCGAAGGAAAGCGCGCCGAGGGTTTCGGCTGGAACCTTGCTGATCAGCGCTGTGGCGTAGTGACCATCGGTGAGCGCTCGCATCACACGTTCGATATCTTCTTGACTCTTTGCAGCAATGGCTGTGAGTTCAGGGTCTGCAGAATTCACCCTGGCGGTGGCGTTTTTCATCGCCTGAATCGAAAGGTCCTTGGCGTCTTTTTCGTATTCACGGTACCAGAAGGCGTAAAAGAACCAGAAGGCGGATTGAAGGATTGGAAAGTCCTTGCAGCGCTCCAGAAGATCGTAGAGCGAAGTGCTGAAAGTGGCGAAGCGGAGAAAGCCGATGATGCCTCGGTCGAGCTTGGTTGTCTGGGAGCCGGTACGAGAAAACGCTTCGACGATGCGGTCCGGGTTCTCGAAAGACTGGATGACCGTATCGATATCAATTCGGGTCATGCTGCCACCGTAGGAGAAACCGTCGAGGAAGCTGAGGAAGACATCGAGGTCGGGATCGTTGCGGAAGCGCTCGTAGAGATTCGCAAAATGTTCAAAGGCACCGGGCGCTGCTTCTGCCTTGAAGCTTATTGTCTCCGATAGGTGGAGGCGGAAGAGCCAGGGCAAGGCGATCGGGTAATAAGTTTCGTAGTAAGGCTTGAGGGCAGCGTTATCGAGGATCGCAAGGATCGTTGCGCCCTGACCTGTATTTTGGGGGTCTGAGCAATAGCCGGAAAGCCAGGCCAGATAGAGGAGGCTGACTTCGCCAAGCCATTCGTCCATAGAGCGACGGAAGGCAATGTCCCCCGGGTCGTTAACGCCGTCGGGATAGTGGTGGCGGAGGAGGAGTGTGAGCTGTTCGGGTGTGGAGCTTGCGAAGCGTTCGGCGATGAGCTTATGGGTATCGCCACGAAAGAGGCGACCGGTGAGGAAGAGCCAGTTCTCGAGCTGGTCCTGATTGGCCTTTTCGGACATTAGAGAAGCTCCTTGACATAGTTGATCAGCTCAGGGAATTCGGCGAGCTTACAGACGCTGGTATGGTAAGCGCCGCGAATGGCGGTGGGGTAAGGATCGCCAGGGAAGGGGAGATTGCTGACGACCTGTTCGTATTCAGCGATGATGACGCGACGGGCGCGGAGATTGGTGCACCCGGCGCTGATGGCGATGCGGGTCTGATCTTCAAGAGCCTTGAGGACTGGGGAGCCGGGCCGAAGTTCCTGGAGCAGGGGCATATCTGCTTTGGCGACATCGCCGAAGAATTTCAGGAAAGAATTGGCGCTGAGCAGGTCCGTTACGCTATCGACGATGATGCCGCCGGAATGGGCTGGGGCGAAGAGGAGATAGCGAATATCTTTGAGCCAGGGCTGCTTCTGATCGTAGGCGCGGAGGAGGGCCCAACGGGTGACGACTGCGCCGAGAGAATGGGCGGCAAGGACGCAGCTTGTATAAGCGGGCGGCGTGGGTCGGACCGAATTGATGAGGGCACCATTGCCGAGTAGGCTATCGAGGAGATCAAAAAAGAAGGACGCGGCGGCGAGGGCGTTGGATTTGCGACCGTCATAACCGAAGAAGACGAGGTCCGTCTCATCGAGGGCCTGGTCCTGGAGGGCGTCGGAATTGAAGCCCTCCCAGGTGTCGAGTGCAGAGCCGCTGAAGCCATGGACGAAGACGATGCAGTGCTTGGGCGGTTTTTTGGACGGGATGATGTGGGAGCGACCGTCTTTGAGCGCAGAGGTCAGCCGATGATTGGGCGAAGCATCGAGGCCGAATATTGACATGAGATTAGCGTCTCACAGCCGGGCCGAGTTGGGGCCTGGGCCCGGCTGGAGTGGAAGAATGCGGGTTCGAATTTCAATGAACTGGAGAGCGTTGGTTAGCTCGAAACTGGCAGTTTTGCGAAAACTAATTTAAGCCTTTTTTCCGCCTAAACATATGACAGGAAAAGGTTTGACCCGAGGTCGGCTTCGAAGTTAATATTTAACTTTTTTCGAAACTCCGATCTCGCGCGAAGAAGCACAATTGGCGGTCCACTGTAAGGATGCGCAGGCATAGTTTTTCGATGTTGCGGCAGGTGCCGTAGAGATGTTTTGGACAGGCAGCAGTGAAGGTCCTGCGGCCATATCCGGGATCGGTTGCGTGTATTGAACGTGGTGTCTCATCGGCTAGACAGTAGCAGGGGCGTGGAAGGGGTTTGGTTGATCGAGAGCGAAAAATGGAAAAACATTGAGTGTTTTGGGCAAAAGTTTTTTGAAAATACTTGTGAACACCACCCGCTGTGTTTCAACAAATATTCCAAGGCCGACATTGTCAGGCGGAGACCCAGGGATGGCCACCAAGCAGTTAAGAAGCGTATACTTCGAATAACTACTCGGAACCTGAAGTCGATCCACGGGCAAATAGAGATCGAGACGACTGTTAGGCGTCCGCACTTACCACCTTTGACAATCGCGGCGTACACAGGAGAATTTTCATGTTGCAACGGCTCATCAGCGATTCGATATCCACGGAGGTGCAAGAGACAACCTTTTCGTTGGATGTTTTGGGGCGTTATGTCTGCAGCACCTACGACGAAGCCGTCAATAACGGGGGCTTCCCATTCGATGCGATCGTTATCGGCGCTGGCATGTTCGGAGCGTACACGGCGGAAAAGATCTACCGCCAGGGTGGCGGCAACTTGCGCGTGCTTGTTTTGGACGCTGGTTCGTTCCTTGTTTCGGAACACATCCAGAATCTAAGCCGCATTGGATTGAATGCCGCCGGCCCGGTCACATCTGATCCAGGCGTGCCGCGCGAACGCGTGTGGGGGCTCCCCTGGCGCGCTAACATCGGATTTCCGGGACTTGCCTACTGCATCGGCGGACGTTCACTCTATTGGGGTGGATGGGCACCGCGCCTTACTGATGCCGACCTCGCACAGTGGCCTCTGGAACTTCGAAACTATCTCGCAAGCAATTACAGCGATACCGAGCAGGAGATTGGCGTTGATCCGCGAACTGATTTCATAAGTGGTCCGTTGTTCGACGTGCTTTTCACACGCATGCAAGCGGTAGCGAGCCAAGTTACTTCGATCGATGCGGTGGAGGAAGCGCCTCTTGCGGTGCAGGGCCAGGCCCCGGCGCCAGGGCTGTTCAGCTTCGACAAGTTCAGCAGCGCGCCCATTCTCTGCGATGCGATCCGTGAAGCTGCGTCAGATCCGGATTTCACGCGGCGGCTCTTTCTTGTGCCCCGGACTCACGTCACCCGCCTCGTCTCCAGCGGTGGCCGAGTTAGCTCGATTGAGCTTTCAAGCGGCGGACAATCGAGAAGCTTGCCCGTCTCATCCACATGCGCTGTAGTTCTTGCCTTGAGCACAATCGAATCAACCCGCCTGGCGCTTGAGTCGTTCCCGTCTACGGTGATGGGTTCGAATCTCATGGGGCACCTTCGGAGCAACACGGTAATCCGTATCAAACGCAGCGCTCTGGGATCTTTGCCCGCAGCTTTGGCCCCGGCGGCAATGCTGGCGCGTGGATCAACGGGGCAGGGGCGCTATCACTTCCAGGTCACGGCGGCAGCCGTGCAAGTTCCGAATTCCGAATCCACCATGTGGCGCATGGTCCCCGACCTCGATCAACTCCACCAACTGCAGAACTCTCAACAGGCAGATAAAATCACGATTACCCTAAGGGGCATTGGCGAGATGGCGGGAGATCCCAGTTCGGGTCCGGCCAAGCCCGGAAGCAGTTGGATGGATTTGAGTCCGTTTGAGCGCGACGAGTTTGGGATGCGCCGCGCCTACGTAAATCTTGTCGCAACGCCCGCCGATCAGGCCCTATGGGACGTCATGGATCAGGCCGCAATCGACCTGGCGATTCGCCTTGCGGGATCGCCAGCGAACGTCGAGTACTTCTACGACAACGCGTGGAACTCCGCGCCTCCGCCCAAGGGCAAAGTGCGCGACGGGCTAGGAACTACCCATCACGAAGCGGGTACACTAGCTGCCGGAACCGACCCCGCGAAGTCCGCCACCGACCTTGATGGCAAGCTTCACCAGGTGGATAACGCATATGCCGCTGGACCTGCCGTTTTTCCGCACCTTGGGTCCGCGAACCCCTCGCTGACCGCCCTGACTCTCGCCCGGAAGACCGCTCAGGCGATCATCCACAAAGCGATTCCCACCCCACAGGCGAATGAAGTCGCCTTGATCAACGGCGCTCTCGACGGGTGGCAAATGGCAGGATCGGGTCGCTTCATCTCGGTCGGAAGAAGTTTGGTCGAAAGCCAGGATGGAATCGGATTGCTTTGGTATACCAAGGACACATTCAGCGATTTCGTTCTGACCGTCGACTGGCGATCGCTCAACGCATTCGACAACTCTGGTGTATTTATTCGTTTCCCGGCTTTGGGCAGCAACGATCCGGCGAATGACTGGCGTTTGGCCGTCGATCAAGGCTACGAAGTTCAGATCGATGAACGAGGATTCGATCCGGCGACGAACACTCCGGGCAGCGCTCTTCACCGGACTGGTGCCATTTACCAATTGGCTCCTGCGGTGGCCCAGAACTCAAGCCCGTTGGGCGACTGGAACCGATTTGAGATCACAGCGAACGGCTCGAACATCTCAGTGAAATTGAATGGCCTCGAAGTCAGTCGCTTGACTGGCGACAGCACGAGACCGCTAGCGGGACACATCGGCTTGCAAAACCACCATCCCGGTTCCCGCGTGCAGTTTCGCAATCTTAGGGTACGCAAGACGGCGGCAACGTTATCCGCTGGGGGCGGGTCTTAGCCTCACCTATTTCCCAGCCACCCGCCAGTGAGAGACTTCTGGCCACTTCTTCAGCTTTTCGATGGCCCATGCGGCGGTCTTGTCCGCATGCAGGAGTTACAGGGGTTGTGTTGCAAAGATCGGTTTCTTACCAGGCTGGTGCATGATCCTAGAAAAAGCAGTTGACCGGCACCAGTGCCCCCTTTTCAGGGTCCGGAGCGAAGGGAAATTTGCCGAAATGCTGAAAGATTTTGCGCAACATGGCTCTCCATCCGGGCTTTGGGCCTAACTGCTCCGCAGGCTGTACAAAAAGCTTCAACCATGTGCTGATTCGATTCAGTAAGTGCGCCGCCTGCTTGGCCTTTGCGTGGATACTCGAGATACTCAAGCGGGTCTGGTTGGCGTGTCGTGTCCGGCGGGCGATTGCCTGCAGGAACAGCGGCCGGGTTGTG
>JANXLY010000042.1 GCA_025354885.1 Acidobacteriota bacterium
AGTTCTGGCGGCGACCTTGGCGATGTTCTTCCGGTCGTAATAGTTGGCACCAAGCTCCCGGTATGCCTCCTTCTTCTTCAGGATCTGAAACACGATCAGGATCAGTTTGTGCGCCACGGCCACCAGTGCCTTCAGATGACCTCGTCTTGCCAGCACCCTTCTAAAGAAGGCACCAAGATAACTGTTCTTCACTCTGGTTGCCGCCTATGCGCACTGGATCATCAGCCGCCACATATGCCGGTTCCCCTTCAACGTTGCCACATAACGCCGTTGCCCCGCACTCTGATAGTACAGAGGGTTAGCAGCAGTTATTTTCGAAGGAATCTAAAACGGGGCTCTTCGATCCCCGCAAAAAGTTCACATCGGCCAGACGGACATGAAGATGGGAGTATTGGGGATCGGATGCCGAACTGACGGCTGAAGCTTAGGCTTGCTGATTAGTGGAAGTGTGAGTTTCGGCTGCGGAATGGAGTTCGCAACTCCGAACCGGGAGTGGATCGGGCATTGTATGGTGTGGCGAGCCGACCTTGAGGATCGAGGTTAGCCTCAGGCGAGAAGTTGAGCAGGTGGCGCTAAGGCGCCTGGTGTCATTTTGTTATTTGAGTTCTTCTACAAAGTTCAATTTGGTTGGCTCTGTGGGAATCGGTTTGAAAGAATTTCCTGACTGGAGATCCTGCTGATCCTCAATGGTTCTAATCCAGGCGGCGAAGGAGATTTGAAGAGACTTGGTGACGGTATGGATCTCTCTGGAGATCTGCACAAAGGTTTGGAGCGCACCAATTGCGCCGATGGGGTTGAGGCTTCCCGCAATTCCGTACGCGGCATTGGCAATGTCGTAGCCAAGTTTAACTTTTTCGTAACCAGTCAAACCTTCGTTGCCAAGTTTGGATTCTTCCATTCCGGGGTAGCGGACGAAAAGACGCGTGTAGTTGTTGCCAAAGCGCCGCGCTGCGGGGCCATCCGAAGGGGGAGGTGCGGGAAGGTAGATGGGCGAAAGGGTGAGATCTTCTTTGGCAAGTTTCAGCAACAAATGCCCGTTCTTAGTTTCCATCTTTTTGATGCTGGCAGTTTCCAGAGTGAGCGATTCAAAATCCTGTTGCCGTTCTGTAAACGGGTCGATGAAAAGGTCACCGAGGCCATCTTCGCCGGCTGGCTTCGCGGGCGGCAAGGGCTTGGCTTTCTTGTCATAGGAAGAAAGATAGATGAGGCGCAAGCGATCGCGGGTGAGTTCGCACTTGACTGCATGATCCTTGTTTCGCCCGCGCATCTCAGCGTAGAAAGCCACTGGCAGTTTCTGACTGGCCACGACATCAAACGAACGCATCGCAGAGCGGCCATCGTTGGCCTGAAGATATACAAGGCCCATCAACTGGTTTGCCTCGGCACCCAAGGGAAAGAGCACGAGTGCGCTTGCCAGATGTTCGCCTGCTTCGGCGAGTTGTTGTTGCGCATAGGCAAATGGAATTGTGAAACCGCCTACCATTCTGACTTTTTGTTTGGCTGCCACGCGCGCCCTTTCTTTGGCGCGCCGTTTGTACTGTGAGGCGCGATCTTCCAAACCATTGAAAGTGAGGTTCATGGCGCGATTGAACAGGTCGGAGAGAATTTCGGAGGCAAGGCCAACTTCTTCGTCGTATTTATTGCGCTTGGCGTCCAGCGTCTCCAGATGAAGATCTGCCTCCTGCTGGGCAGTGGCGTTTGCCTCGAGTTGGCGATAGAGACCGAAATGCCGCCGCGTCAACTCTACGTTGCCCATGCCTTCGTGCATCAAAGCGAGCCTCCACTGGGTGGGGGCAAAGTCTGGAGAGGCAAGAGCGGCCTGCTGCAAATCCTGGAGCGCGCGACCGTATTCGCGTGACTCCAGAGAACGGGCAGCAGAACCGTAAAGACTACGGACTTTCGCGCCCTTCTGGTCCTCGAAGCCAGCAAGTTCCTTTAACCTCAATATCCGGAGGCGAACGCGTTCTGCGTCGCTCGCCTTGGGGGAAGACTCCAGATAACGGGTCAGGAACTTGGCGGCATCGGCCGGCCGATCATTCAGTTCTGCGCAATTGGCCAAGTTGAAACTCATCGAAGGCGTGAGAGACAGGGGACCTTGCAAAGCGTTGAGCGTCTGACAGAGGCTGACGCTGCGGAGGGCCGGCTTGCGGGAATCGGGGGTGACTGGTGAAACTGTATTGCGAAGGGCCGGGGAGCCGACATCACTTTGAGAAAGAAGGGCAGGCTGGGCTTCGTCGAGAGAAGCTTCAAACCCGATACGCTCCATCAGTTGGTTAATCTTATTGAGGCGATCGAGGTCTTCATTTTTGAGGCCAGAGAATTGCTCCCCTGTATCAATGGAAGTGCGCAATTGTCTGATCTTCAGTTTGCGCTTTGGATCGGGTATGCCCATCACTGCTTGATCGAGGTGTGCCAGCGAAAGCGCTCTATCTCCCAGACGCTGGTAGCAAAGACCGAGGTTGAGAGAGAACATGGGGCTCGATCCGGTCTGGAGAACGGCCTGTTCGAGCGAGTCTGCTGCCGCTTTGAAGTTGCCCTGATCATAGAGCCCGCGTGCCTTGTGCAGAGCATCCTTGATGCGCTTACGAATTTCAACGTCGATGCGCTTGATCGCCTCAGCGGTTTGCTTTGTATCGACGAATGACTGGGAAGTGGCATAGCTCTTACGGGCTGCCAGAAAGTTTCCGGCCTTCTCCAAGTCTTTTGCTTCTTTGATAAAGGTCTTTGCCTGTTGCTCAAGTGCTTTTCGTTCGGCTTTTTCCTGGTCCGTGGCGAAGAGTGCAGGGGCGAACAGCAAGAGCAAGAGCGTTGTCCGCTTGAGGAGTGCAGGTCCAATGCATGAAGAGCCCAAAGCATTTGGATAAAGTCCGCCGGAACGCTTGAAGCAATTCGATTTCAAAGCTTTCTCCTTGAGTTCGCAGTTGCAATGGCTGGTGCCGGGATTTCGACAGCCAATGTTGCGAGTTCGGGCGATATTGCTTCGCCGACTGTGATGCGGACAGGAAGTTCACCGCCTGGGGTGTCGATCGGGATGCGGATGCGAAGTTCGTATTGGCCGAGCCTGGCAGTAGCGGGGCCGGCGTAGAGGATGTCTTCCGGCGACAAAGTCCATTCACCAATTGTGACTTTCACTGGAAGGATCAAAGGCAGTGGACCAGTGGCGGCCACACCCGGATCGAGGGGTGGGTCGATGGGGCCGAAGCCGGAAGTCAAGATGGAAACAATTTCGCCAGGGCGTACTGGACGGAAGGCGCGCTCGGGCAAGAGGCCAGCGGGTCCGATTGCATCGTCAGTGTCCGCCAGCACTGCACGAAGCGACTGACCCTTCCAGTAATAGAATTCCGGAGCGGCGATAGCAACAGGAACAGCGACGGCGGCAGCACGCACTTCACCCGAAGTTGAGCAATCGCCCGAGACGGATAGCTGAGCAGTGTCGCCTTCGAGTGGCGGAACCTGGGCCAGAATGCGAGTGGGCGCGACTTCGAGGATTGGGACTTTCTGGTCGTTGATGTAGAGACAAGCCGTTGCGGGATCGAAGTTGGAGCCGGAAACAAGCATGAGCGAGCCGGGGGCCACAACCGGATTCGTGCCGGCTCCGCCGGTGACTGCATTGATCGAAGGAGCCGGGCGGGCGGTTAAAGTAAAAGTCACAGGGGGAACACCGGTTACAAAGGCAGTAATCGTGATTGTGCCTGCGGAGTCGCCGAGCTTGACGTTTACGGTTGCAACGCCATTGGGTGCCGTTGCAGTGACTGGAGAAGAAAGCGTAGCCGAACCCTGCGAAACAGACCACGAGACCGGCGCATACGGATAGACCACATTACCCTGAGCGAGCAGCCTTACTGCAAGCGGGAATTCCAGCGGTGCGGTAGTGAGCCGCGACTGTTTGTCGCCGGAGAGAAGCTCGAGCTTTAGAGCTGGAATGGGAGTCAAGACGCGGATACGGTGGTTGCCGGAATCGGCGAAGAAGACTCTACCGGCGGCATCGACGGCCATGCCCTGAGGCTGGTTGAGCTTTGCAGTGATTGCTGCGGAGGCGTCTCCCGAGAAGCCGCCCGTGGTGCAAGTGCCAGCAATTGTTGCGATGGTGCCATTGGTGAAGAGGGCGCGGATACAGTGGGCAGTTGCGACAAAGCCGATGCCCATCCGGCCGAAGGCGATGCCTGCAGGGTAAAAGACAGACGCTGCAGAAGCCGGTCCGAAATCGCCGGTATTTTCGGCGCGCCCCGTTCCGGCCATCGTATT
>JANXLY010000059.1 GCA_025354885.1 Acidobacteriota bacterium
TACTGTGTGACCGATGGAAAACCTATTTCAAGACACGCAACCGATCGAGGGTCAGCCCACGGAAGAAACTCCGCAGCCGACCCAACACATTTCCGCCGCCCGCCTCGCCGCCAACCGTGAAAATGCCAAACGCTCCACTGGCCCACGCACCCCGGCAGGCAAACTCCGCTCTGCTTCAAACTCCTTGCAGCACGGCCTCTACAGTCTCAAAAATTTCGACAGCTTCATCCACGACAATGACCTCGCCCTCACTGTCATCACCAACTACCTCGAACAATTCGAACCCGTCACTCCCACTGAGCACACGCTCGTCCACCAACTCATCCACCAGCAGTTGCGATTCCTGCAAATGGAATACCTCTTCAACCAGGCCATGAGCTTTCGCGTCGAACAGATCCTCAAAACACCCGTCCCCTTCCTGACCCAAATCATGCGCGAACTGGACCGTCTCCCTGCCCGCATCCAGCGCACCATCAAAGCGATCCATGCCGAGCAAAAACGTCGCCTCGATCAGGACTGGGAAATCGAAGCCATCGCCGACCAGCCACCTCTCCCGCAAAGAAGCAAAAATGAAGTCTACGCTGCGCTCGTCACGGAAGAGGGCGTCGTTGCCATGGACGCACTTCCAAAAATGGAACCACTCCAAAAAAGTGAGGAAACGAAGCCACCGGCAACAAAGATCGACGGCGACCTGCTCTTCCGCATCTTCGCCGATCGCGTTCTCAACAAATACCCACCCTTGCCGCAATCAAAAGTAGAAAACGAACCCACCAAACTCTAGAAAGCTCCCCGCTCGGGCCAGTGGACAAACTCTGTGGACAAACCACGCCGCGCAAGCTCTTTGACATCTCTAAATATGCCCCATTTACACCTCAAAGCCCAAAAACCCAAAGCCCCTCCCCGTTCGGCGGCTTTGGGTTCGGCCTGGACTATCCGTCCAACGCCACAATGCCGACCTTTGTACTCGCCCACGCACTCACCAGCTACAATGACAAGCACCAGAATGTTACGAATCACTCAAACTATGGCCGCTCTCTGCATCGCGGGGAGCCTCGCCGCAGCGGACCCAGTCCGCGACTACGTCCTGCCCAGGCAGCAGGCCATCCTCAAGGAATATGCGGCTTTGATCGAGATCCCCAACGTCTCATCCGACCTGCCCAATCTCCGCCGCAATGCCGACCGCATCCAGCAGATGTATGAAAAGCGCGGCGTCCCTACTCGCCTCCTCACTCTCAAAAACTACGCTCCCATCGTCTTTGGTGAAATCAAAACACCCGGTGCCAAACGCACCATCAACTTCTACGCCCACTACGATGGTCAACCCGTCGACCCCGCCGATTGGACCACCAGACAACCCTTCTTACCGGAACTCCGCGACCAGAACAATCAGGTCATCCCTCTCGAACAAACCACTTACAATTCCAACTGGCGTCTCCATGGTCGCAGCTCTTCTGACGACAAAGCCCCCATTATGGCAATGGCCATCGCTCTCGACGCCATCAAGTCCCTCGGGCTCAAACACAAGAGCAATATTCGCTTCTTTTTTGAAGGCGAAGAAGAGGCCGGATCGATCCACCTTACCGAGTATTTGCAGCAATACAAAGAACTCGTCATGGGCGACCTCTGGCTCATCTGCGACGGTCCCGTTCATCAAAACCGCCAACAGTCCATCGTCTTCGGCGTCCGTGGTGCCACTAACATCGAAATCACGGTCTACGGCCCCAAACGCGCGCTCCACAGCGGCCACTATGGGGGCTGGGTTCCAAATCCCGCGCAACGCCTCACCCGTCTGATCTCAGGCTTCAGCGATGGCGAAGGTCACATCCTCATCAAGGATTTCTACAAGGACATCGTCCCTTACAATGCATCCGAAATCGCCGCCATCAAAAAGATACCGCCAGTCGAAGACTTACTCCGTGAAGAGTTCGGACTGGCAGAGACGGAAGGCGATGGAAAACCGCTGCTCGAAACTTACTCACGTCCCACACTCAACTTACGAGGAATCCGCGCTGGCGATGTAGGCAAGGGAGGCGTCAATGTGATTCCGGCCGAGGCAACGGCCACTTTCGACATCCGCCTCGTCAAAGGTCTGGACGCAAAGACACAAGTCGAACGCGTCACAGCCCACCTCATCGCCCAGGGCTACCTTGTCCTCAACCGCCCTCCCACCGATGAAGAGCGGCTCAAGCACGCCAAGATCCTGCGCCTCACTTCCCGTGAAGGCTACAACTCGGTTCGATCACCGCTCGATATGCCGATAGCGCAGGATGTCATCAAGGCCGTGGAATTTTCCTCCGGCCCGGTTGTGCTGATTCCCTCCTCCGGTGGCAGCGTCCCCCTCGCCATGTTTGTCGAAGTTACAAAGATGCCGCTCGTCATGGTTCCCATCGCGAATCACGATAACAACCAGCACGCACCCAACGAAAATCTGCGGCTGCAGAATCTCTGGGATGGCATCAGTTTGATGGCCGCCCTTCTCACGCGCCTCTAGTACCACGACCGTGTGATCTGGTTCCTTTGCGAAACCCATCAATCTCGCTCGGGCTTCGGTACTGAGCCGCGAGCGTGAGCGATCGGTGCTCAACACATAGAACTTTTTCACGCGGTTAATGCTCTAGCGCGCCGACACTTTGAGGATTCTGCCACTCAATTCGAGAATGAACAACTCCTCACTGCTCGCATCGTAAGCAAGACTCACCGGCGCTCTCAAATCACTTGCCACAACGATGGGCTCAGCGGAATCCCAACGCAGCAACCGCCCCGGACCAGCAGGTGTCGCCGACTGGCTCAAACTGAATTCCAGCGCCCAAAACTGCGGCCGAGAATTCCCACCGCGATCCCGCCAGAATACGTCCGTCGCCGAAGTCAGCCCGTAGATAAATGGCTCTACCGTTCTGCTATCCGGGTTTATGGCCAGCACCCGTGCCGCGTTTCGCGGAAACGGAAATCCCGAAAGGAAACTGATCAGTAACTGCTGACCATAAACCCGGATTCCCGTCGGTACCGCTTCGATCATTGGCGGTCCAATCGGTGTCGGGTTCGGAGTCGGTGCAAAACGCATCACGCGGCTCCAGCGCCCCGTCGCCACGTCCACACGGTTCAGTGAATTCTGCGAAGCATCTATCATCCACAGAGTCAGTCCATCAGCCGACAGTGCCAGCCCCCAGGGATTCGAGAAACGGTAGCCGCTGCCATCTGGCGTACTGTGTGGGAAACTTGCCAGCAGACGCACAGTTGCCTTCGCCCCAGAGCCATCCTCCATCTCGATCTCGGCCCCATCCGCCAGCGTTTGCTGCTGCGCCGGGCTCATCTTGAAAGTCCCGCCCACCTGATCCAGATCCAGGCTGAATCGGAATTCAAGGAGTGTTGTATAAAGCGGAGACGAAATTCCGGCCGGATTGTGAATCGATGCGCCGGTTGCATTTCTACGCTCTAAGTCTCCGCCGCCAATCGTCACATACAAAGTCCGCTCCCGCAGCAACATCGCTGTCGGCCCACTGCCGCCACCAGTCACTTCCGTCCCTGACGGCAAACTTTCAACCAAGCTCCGTCTCGTGCCAGAGCGGCTCACAAAAGAGATCCTTCCCAGGTTTGGCATCGGGTTCGTCTCGGTCACAAGAAAATTCCCTCGAGGAGTCAGTACCAGTTTCTGTGGAGCAATCAATCCCGTCGCAACAACTTCGGCTTGCCCAAAAAGCAGTGGGCTCACCATCGCAAGCGCCAGGACCATCGATGCACTTTGAATCTTGGTTTGAGTATTGGTAATTCGCATGGGTTCCACTTTAAGACAGGAAAAGTGATTCACTCCATCCATTCCTGATCCGATTCATCTCATCCCTCAAACAGCAGATAACAGGAGGGTTACTTCTCATCCTCAGCCGTGATACCCTGATGTCACTGGAAAAAGCAACGCCATGAGCACCCAGCCAACCACCCGGCCTCGCTATTCCTTCGGTCCATTTGAGTTCGACTCGAACACCAGCGAATTGCGCAAACACCGCTCCCTCATCCGAATCCAGGGCCAACCGCTCCGCATCCTTTCCATCCTTCTCGACCAGCCCGGCGAACTCGTTGGCCGCCTCGAACTACAGCGCGAACTCTGGCCCGGTGCCACCTGTGGCGACTTCGACCACGGCCTCAACGCCGCAGTCAACAAACTCCGCCAGGCCCTGAACGACTCCGCCGAGCAACCCCGTTACATCGAAACACTCCCCGGCCAGGGCTATCGCTTTATCGCCCCTCTCCAGTCCCTCGATGCCAAGCCCATCCTCGAACTGGTCCCCAACTCACGCAACCCCAAAGTCCGCCACGTAACAACTCCTCTAAAACTCGCAACGCTCGCCATTGCGCTCTTCCTTCTCGCTTTTTGGCTGGGCTCTTTGATTCCAAAGTCTTCCCTCCCTTTACCGCCACTCCAGTTCACAATCTCACCTCCACCTGGCTATTACCTCGAACCCGGCTCTCCCCGTCAATCCTTCGCTCTTTCACCCGATGGCAATTCCATCGCCTTCTCCGCTATGGCATCGAACGGCCAATTCCATGTCTTTCTCCGCAATTTCAATCAACTCGAATCGCAACTCATCCCCGACAGCATCGGCTCAAGAACAGTCTTCTGGTCACCCGACAGCAAGTCACTCTACTTCACTTCTGATGCCAAGTTAAGACGATTGACAAGCGGCTCGACAACCAGCGTAATTGTCTCCGACGCTCCTTCTGTACTCACTACCGGAATCCCCTTCACCCAAGGCCGGTTTCTCCTCTCGAACAGTGAATTATCGGCCTTCGTTTCCAGCAATCAAGTCGCACTCGAGCGTTCCTCAAAATTCTACGCCTGGCCCCAATTGCTTCCCGATGGGAACCACTTCATTTACTCCGCCAGAGTCCCAAAATCCTTCCAGCGCGAAGCTCGTATGGCCTCGCTTGCCTCTCTGTCGGATGACGTCTCGATTGGCAATTTCCATTCCCGCGTAATCTATACAAAGTCGCTGAATTCCACATCCGGTTACCTCTTATCCGTGAACGCTGGCACTCTGCTCGCTCAGCCCTTCTCGGCTCAATCGCAAACAACTACCGCGCCACCCATTGCCCTCGTCAAGCGCGTATCCAGCTTCCCTGTAACAAACGCTGCCGACTTCTCGGCCTCTGATGCCGGCGTTCTTGCCTACCAGCCTTTTCTCGAACGCACGCAATACTCTTGGGTAGAT
>JANXLY010000075.1 GCA_025354885.1 Acidobacteriota bacterium
AGCCGCACAGCGACGGCCATAAAGCTGATTGGCTACGGCTCATTCCCTTCAATGCTGCTCTATTTCGAAGCTGGTCAACGCAAATGGTTCATTCCCAAGAGGAAGGCCATACCTCAAAACCTCATTCCGAAGCTGCAGTTAGACGGTAGCACCGTTGTGGCGTCATTGCTTCGTAGTAGAGAGATGGACAATGCGAATGAGGAAGTTCGTGCCGACCGCTGGTTCGACTACGATGGGGCGCACAGATACTACATCCGAGAATCCTGCTTTCGAACTGGCCCGGATTCCGCAGTAACGATCTTGTGGTGGGAAGACGAGCAGCAAATTCTTGATTTGGACGCAGAGCAGGAGGGTAGGGATTATGGCGACCATGACGATCGCTGACGTTTGGTGACGACGTGGAAGGCAATTGGGAGGTTGTCCCCTCTAAATCTCACCATCCTCTGACGAATGACTGGGATGATCGATATGTAGTCTGGCCTTTAAGATTTCGAAAAACCGGCACAGCTCCGCTCTAAACGATCAGCGACATAAGAACCGACTCGCTGTGATGTTTGTCTTCGCCTCGACGAAAGATGGTTTAGGTCAGTTTCGACAACGGGATGCGATATGCTCAGCAGGTTCGCTCTGGCTATAACGGAAAAGGGGCTAATACCAGCCCGAAAGCTGCGCGTAGCATCGTTCCTCGAAAGTAGGTTCAGCATCATTCGGTTTCCACCAACGCGCAAGAGAGACTCGAACCAATTGCCCTGGTGGGATCACCTCCACTACATTCTCGTCGACACCAACGTAGCTCAGGCGACCATGCTTGAAGCGGTACCTGAGTTTATCGCTGTCGCTAGCGTCTAGTTTTAGGGGAGAGTTTGGAATCCAAAAACCAGTTGCTCCGGTCGGAACACTGGCAGCGGAAATGTACCCACTGCCGTTCTGCGTAAATTGAATTTTTCCATCAAACAGAACGTCAATAGCGCCCTTCCATGGCTTTGTTTTTTGAAGAAGGTACTTTGCGAGATCCGGCTGATTCCCCACTTTAATAGTTGCGCTAACCGAAATATCTTCCACGTGAGGCGGAGTCTGTGAGCCGCAAGGATCATACATAATCTGCCACCACTCACCGATCCTATAGCTGGAATCCTTTTCCAAATCCGACGCGCAGCGTTGATTCATGAGCCGCAAGTTCTCGCCGGATTCTGACAGAGCACCGACGCACACCTTGTCGCCACCCATTCGAGTTCTAGCCACGATAAGGACGTTCTTCCTTGCCATCAGAGGTGCTCCACCTGTACGCCCCATTCAATGTGAAGCCGCTCAGATACGAGTGAACGATGGCAGGCCCCAGGTGCGCCTTCCACACAGAAAAAAGCCACACGACGCGCACCTCGTAGTGAACTGCGAAATGCTCCGTTGTCGAATTGGTCGAGAACGTTACGAGTGTAGAGTTCTTTGAAGGTTGAACCAAGTTCTAGACGCGCTCTTTTGCTCACTCCCTGTGCTTCATCGGCAGCATATTGGCACTCGCGGATTTCCGTGGACGGTGCGAGCTCAGGCAAATGCCTGTAGGCGATTCCCAGTTCTGAGAGCTTGGTTTGAAGCCGCTTGCTGTTTACAAATGAGTACTCGGAACCGCGCACTCCACGTCGCTGCCGTATGTCGCAGAAAAGATCAACGCCTGCGCGTGTCAACGCGTCAAAGAAACTCGATGCCGACTTTCCATAGGCTCCAATAGTTAGAACTCGCTCAGGCGTCGCCGCTTCGGACATGTTGATAGGCTCCTGCTGTCATAATCTTCTCGCCGTAGGATTTTCTGGAGCGCAGTGGTTGTCCGAAGAGATCCCTCTGCTGAGACTCGAGAGAGGCCATCACCTCGGCTTGGCTAACCCAATTCCCGTCTTGTGCTAGGTGGTTTACTGGCACCCCGATTGCGTCCAACGCTGCACCGATAAGTTTGCTGCGATGGCAATCGGACGGACGGCCCTCGCTACAAAGTAGGCAGACTCGCAGATCCTGTTTGACGGCCGTAAGCAGACGCTCAATACCAGCCTTGAAGAAGGGTTTCTCTCTAACGATGCTATAAACGACGTGGCCTTCTTGATAGCATTCGGCGTCAGGTGGACGTCCACCGAGAGTGTCCCCCATGAAGACGTATCGGATTCCAGCGGTACGCAAGGCAGCGTCGAGGGGTTCTGCAGAAAAGTCAGGCTTGAATCGGGATCGAGGACTAGTTCGAACGTCAACAAGGTATTGAATGGACTCCCGACAGAGCAATTGTATTAGCTCCTGAAGGGATCGATTCCCATATCCGATTGTGATGATCGAGCCTGCCATGTCTCTCAACTTTAAGTTTATCCTCCAACTAGCATAGCGGCTAGTGTCGATCCAGGATAAACCACAGAGCCATGATTCCAGTTGTTCCATTAAGGGCACCAGGGCGGCTGCGCTGATTTCTTACAATTCGTTATTTAGCCCAAGGCGTTGTTTCTTTCCTTTTCTCCTACGCCTCGGCAGTCCTTCATCCATGAGCAGCTAGCGAGAGTGGCAAGGCTACTACCAAGTCAGCATTGCTGGCTTATTGGAGGAGTCCAAAAGAAAGAATGGTGGATCCGGCGGCGGTTGCCACGTACTGGGTGCCATCTAATGAATACGTCATCGGGCCGGCTTTAAAACTCTGGATTGTGTTGAAGTGCCAGAGCAGTTTTCCGTCGCGTTTATCTGCGGCCACGAAGGCGCCGCTGTTGTCTCCATAAAAAACCAGGCCACCGGCCGTTGCCATTGAGCCGCTCGCGAGAATGCTGCCGCCGATGTTTGGAATTTCCCAGGCAATTTTGCCGGTCTCAATGTCAATCGCGCGCAGATACTTGTCGTTGGGATCTCCCGGCGAGCGGCGTGAACTTCCCCCATAGAACGATTTGCCCAATTCGAACTTTTCGTCCGATTTGGTGTAAATCGCGCAAGACTCCTGCGCGAAGACCAGGAATTGTTTGCGCTCCGGGTTGAAGGCCGCCGACGGCCAGTTAGTCGCCCCCGCAGGCGATGGGCAGGTGCGCGTTCCCTCGTAAGTGGGCACATTGCCTGGCGTGAGGATGGGCGTCCGTCCTTTCCAATTCCCGTCGCCCAGGTGAGGTTCTTTACGAAGGGTTCGGCTAGAAGTAGTTCGCCAGTTAGGCGGTCTATTACATAGAAGAAGCCATTGCGATTGGCCTGCATCAGGAGCTTGCGTTGCCTGCCGCGAAATATCGTGTCGGCCAGCATGGGCGTCTGAGTTGCGTCCCAGTCGTGCAAGTTGTACGGGGTCATCTGGCGATGCCAGCGGAGTTTGCCTGTACCTACGTCCAAGGCCAGTATGGAACAGGAATAGAGGTTGTCCCCTTTGCGCTGGTCTCCGTTGTGGTCCGGACCTGGATTGCCGACGCCCCAGTAGAGCAGCTTCGTATCCGGATCGTAGGTGCCGGTCATCCAGGTGGATGAACCGCCGTGGTCGATGGAGTCGCCGCTCCAAGTCTCCGAGCCTGGTTCGCCGCGCCCCGGGACGGTCCAGAAGCGCCAGACGCGTTCGCCGGTCGAGGCTTTGTAGGCGGAGAGGAAGCCGCGCACGCCTTCGTCTCCGCCTGAGATCGGGGCAACGACGAGGTCGCCGACTACGAGGGGAGCGCCGGTGGCGCCGTAGTTCAATTTCCAATCCGCCATCTCTACATCCCAAATTAGTTGTCCCGTCAGACGCTGGAGCGCGATCAAGCGCGCGTCGTCGGTGACCATGAAGACGCGATCCCCAAGAATGGCCACGCCGCGATTGATGCCGGTTACGGCGTCCCCGGTTGGGACCAGGCCTTTGGTGCGCTACCGGCTGTAGTGCCAGATCTGTGTGCCTGTGCGTGCGTCGAGGGCGAAGGCCTCATTGGCGGCGGTGACGTACATGATTCCATCGACGACGAGGGGGGTTGTCTCGAGCGGGCGATGCGTGCCTGGAAGGGTGAAGATCCATTTGGGGGCGAGGCGGGCGACGTTCGATACGTTGATGGCGTTCAACGGGCTGTAGCGATTGCCGCTGATGTTGCCGTTGTAGGTGGGCCATTCGCCTGAACGGGGGTTGGAGATGGCCGAGAAGGGGACGCCGTCGCCTAGAGGCGGGGAGGGAGGGAACTTGCCGTCGCTGGGGGTCTTGTTGAGGGTTTGCGCTGAGCGGCCTCCCCCATCCGGCCCCCGAACTCCACTTTATGGCCCTTTTCGGGTTTTTTTAGCGCCAAGGAGTTCTGCCATTCCTGGCGAAGCGCAGACGGTGTGGGATCTACTCTATCGAACATGCGCTGAAACACTGCTTCCTTCATCCACCAGACCTTCGCGAAAATCCCGAAGACAATGGGAAAATCGAGCCTGTAAAGGACAGATCCCGAGGAAAGCAGTTCTTTTCCCATGGATGATGCTGTGGGTCGTCTGAACCCTCCAAGCCCGCTTCACTAAATTCTCCTCGACGCTACCCCTTGCGATCAACGCGTTGGCGGGGGCCGGACCCAAGAGCGCGGCTAATGCAAAGCCGTGATGCGGTTTTTCAGCTAAGGGGACGAGGCGTGGGATCTTGCTGAAGGGGCTAGAGACAAGACGACTGAACAAGAGCAACAGTGTTCATGCTTGAGCCGCAATGAAGGCATTGCGCGTTATTCCCGAGCGATTGGTATTCTCAAGTATGGGAGTCCAATCGATGACTACCACGGATAAACAACACGCCCATGCCCTGCTCGACCGCCTGCCCGCCGATCAGATGAACGCGGCTGTGCGCTTTCTCGAATTTCTGCTGCTCGAAGACGAGGAGATCAGCGTGGAAGAGGAGGCGGCTGTCGCCCGTTCCAAAGAGTGGTTCAAGCATAACGAAGGCACCCCCTTCGAGCAACTTGTAACGTAAGCGTACGAGCAAACCATCTTCCATGTGCGCGGCATTCGTGATTGTCTAAAGGGATGAAGCTAGGAAAGACAGCGCAAGTGGGAATGGGAGTAGCTGGGGAGTATCGTGGGAGCGGAAAGACCCGGGCTGAGTTC
>JANXLY010000104.1 GCA_025354885.1 Acidobacteriota bacterium
TTATTTTTGCAGCCACGTCGTAAAGTAAGGTTTTCCCTGTTCATGTGGCTGTTCAATGCTCAGAAAAGGGCGATCTGCATAGGCGGATCTTCAGTCTTTGCTCTCTTTTTTCCAGCGAAGACTTCCATTCTGCCGAACTGATGGTCTGTAATAGCGAGCAATCGGACTTGTCCAGCTGGCGGGAGTGATTCACGCACGCTGTTCTTGGTGGACTCGGCGGCTTCCTCACTTGCCATGTGCTTCGCATAAACCGAATATTGAAGCATACTGAAGCCCTTGTCCAGCAGTTTTTTCCGAAATCTTGCGTACTGACGCCGGTGCTCCTTGGAGAAAGTCGGTAAATCAAAAAGAGCAAATAGCCACACCGATTTGTAGGCTGAGAGGGCCAATTCTCAGTTCTCCTCCAGAACGGGGAAGGGACTGTTTAGGCCAATTTCAAACTTCGTCTGCTTTTCGAGAATGATCCTGGCTAAGCTTTGAGCCATGCGCCCAAGCACGTCGAAGAGTGTACGAGTTTCACCTGCCGAATCGAAACGGGAAGCAAGAATTTCTAGGAGAGCTTGCTTGGTCTTCGGCTGTAAGTCCAGAGGAATTGAGGTGTCCTTACAAATCTTTAGAACTTGGGCATCCACTAGAGGGCGGAAGGGCTCCATCAAGTCGTCGGCAAGGGGGAACGCATTGAGCTTGTTTACGTGATGCAAACCAAAGGAGGGATGTAAGCCGGAGGCAGATATTGCCCTTGCGACCGACGCCCTAAGGACAGCATAGCCATAGTTCAAAAGCCCATTTCTGGGGTCATCTTCGTTTGACCTGAAGAAAGTCTTGTCATTGAATAGCTTCGACCAGTAAGCCCTCGCAGCGCGAGCTTCAACATTGGTGGTATCGCCGCTGTTGACGGTCTTTGACATCGGCAACAATCCAAAATCTGATCCTCTTTCAGAGATTAATACCTTAGACTGATTTGCGATTTTTTCGCGGACGATCTGCTGCCAAATTCGTTTCTTTTTTGGCTCGGCTAGCGCTGCTTGGCGGACGAAGCGATCCGCCTGATACCAATGGCTCTCGATGGGCATCGTCATCGCCACCGGCATAAATTTCTCGTTTGTAATCACAAGCACTGCGCCAGCGGCAGATAGGCGGGCGAGTGCTGACTGGGAAATGGTGACTTGAGGATGGGAAACAACCACGGTAGCAATGTCTTCGAAGGCTATTGAATGGGTAATATTCTCGGGCAGCTTGATCTCCAGTGTGCCTCCCCTTGCGTGAAGGTGTGCGGGGGAATTTGAGAAATCGAGGATTCGGTTAATCATTGGCTGAGATCTTGTTGCCCAAATGATCAATCAGTACTTTCCTGCCATATCCTCTCATGAACACCGAGATTCCAGGCCGCGGCAGCGCTTTTGCTTCAATTTTTGCCTTGAGGCGCGCGTCAGTCGCGACGCACAAGGTTAACCTGCCACCGGCTTCAATTGAGACGCCGCGCACTTTGAATATTTGCTGCGTGGAACCAGTAGGTGTGTACTCAACCATGTCGCCTTCACTAAGTGAAAAAAGAAATCGGATACCGGGGCCGTGGTCCCTCTGAACCACCGGGATTTTTTCCTTTTTGCGAAGATTCGCTTCCAGTCGTGAAACGACTGAGGCTTTGTAGGATTTGGGATTGCCTTCGGTGTCGAGTACGGCCAAAACTTCCAAGTGGTGGTTGTCTCCCGTGATGACTCTTCTTTCGGACGGGCCATTACCAACGACCGCAGTAGATTGCGTCTTCCGAACCCTGGCTTTGCGTATGGGCACGCCGCTTTTCATTCTTGGTGGGTCAGTTGCGAATTTTTTCGGATCCCAGCCGTTTTCCTCGAGCTTTGCTCGAATCGCAGCGCGGATTGCATCATCGACGATCGCTGCCAGATCGGCTTCTTTCTTGAAATCCACGACGGACTTTCGGATGTGGACGCATTCCCCGCCTTCGTGGTCGTGCGGCTTGCTGTAAAGGGTTTCTTCATGAAGAGGGCCGGCCAATTTACGCACGCGTCGATAGCCAACGACAGTGTGGTTCAAAATCTGGTCTGAGAGTTCTTCGCGAAAGCCGGGCCATGGATCAGCAAGCAACGCGCCTTTGAGCGGCTGGGTAGCCTTAGTGTTGGCGCTGGCATCACTCAAAGCTTTGACGTATTTCATACTGCATAAGGCGATGGCGACGGCGTCAACCGCATGATGGCGATGGTCATCCCTAGACTTCTCAGGAGTGGGACTCAGAATGCGGTTCATCGCCCACACTCTTCGGAGCGCGGCTGTGATTGCGCCTGCGCATGTGACAATACGCATGCCGGTATCGTCGTAAGTTCCACCGTAGAGTGCTGCCAGGTATTTGGCGGCCAATTTGGAAGCGTATTTGGTGTCTGTGAGCTGGCGTTCCGAAAAATCTTTCAGTAATTTCTCTGTGTCAGTTTCGGTCATCAAGAAGCGGCGTAGTTTGGGAGGACTGGCGAACTTCGTCACTCGATCCATCATTTCCTGCCAATCGTCCCGACCACCAAAGGCCTCGTGAGGGGTACGCTTTCCTTTCTCGCGGTTATAGTCGACATGGCACAAGGTCTTGTTCGTGCGGCTGTTATCGAGGGATCTCGAATAGGGAATGATGTGCTCTATCTCAAATTGAGGTTCGTCAAATAACATCTTGTAGGAGATTGCTCTACCCGAGTAGGGGCAATGTTTCCCGCACTCTTCCCAGAGCATGAATTTCTCAATGTCGGTATTTGAAGGATTCTGCTGGCCGCACTTCCCGAGTTCCTCTTTTGCCCGTTGACGGACTTTTTCGTTGTCTCGATTGATCTTCGAGAAATCAAGGCGTTCGCGTTTGCTACGGCGTAATTCTCTGGCCAATTCGATGTGAATCTCATCTGGTTTGCCAAATTGGCGGATGAAAGCGTTGACGCACTTGCGCAATTCCGTAAGACTTCTGAGAACGGCTGGATTACGGACTTCGCGAAAGACTTGCTTCACTGGGGGGAGGAAGTCGAGATTTGGAGACTCTTCCTTGGGGGGATAGTGGATGTGCTTTGCTGCGGCGAAGGCTTCGCCTTTGAGCAAGTCAGGCATCAGCTTGCGCATGGCTTTTAGCGAAAGGGAAGCGTAGTCGGCAGGCAAGCGAACACGGGAAAGTTTTGCAGATTCTTCTTCTGTGAGCCCCCATTTAGCTTGGAGTGCTTGAAAGAGATCTTCATCCGTTTCGAAACGGTTGCCATCACCGATATCTTCGACTAAGTCATTTTGCTGGTCAGCGGTAAGGCCTATCCAGAAAGCAGGAACGATGCCATAGATGCGAGCGCGGGTTGCGTTGCCTGGGATCTGCTTTTCACCTCCTTCTTCAATAGAAAAGCGGAAACTTTTACTTACGCCCAAGAGTTTGCGAATTTGTACAAAGGTGATCTTGTCTGAACAGTCGAGTTCCTGAATCAATGCGTACCGTTCCTCTGCTGAGATTGGACGCTCTTGCTTTTCGGGAGTGTATAAGCGCAAATTGTTCAATGCCGAGAGATAGCGGTAGCGCTGCACCTCCAGTAGCCGCAGCGGGGCGCGCCGCTGATCCGTTTCCAAATCGCAAAATCCTACCAGATGTGACTGGTCTTTGAGTTTGCGCTGGAAGAAGATTGCATTGTGAATTGCGTCTTGACGCTCCGGGCTAAGCTCCTCGGGGTGATGGGCTAATTGGGCATCCCACAGTTTGGCAAATTCTTCCATGAACATGCTGCGGTGTGTCCAATTGCGGCGGACTTTTTGAGCTTCTGGATTTAAGCCCGCGAAGTATTCACCAATCGTGCGGCTGCCTGTGGAATGAATCGCTTCGCGAATTGAATCAATTCCGGCATAAACCACTCCCTGATCTTCGTCGCTGTCGGGGGCCGACTTTCGATTGGAGCGGAATCCGCGGCGCTGGCCCAAATGGTAAAGCGCCCGTCCGAATTCCAACAAATCCAACTTGTGATCAAGCCCTCTGGCGCGCAGAAAGTAGGGAAGTAGAGTATGGCTTGAGTACTTGTTTGCAAGTTCGTGGTCGAGCTTGTTTAGTTCTTGTTGCAAGTCAACATCGGAGGTTCGGGGCATCCAGCCGTAGCTCTTTAGAAGATGAAAGAGCTTTTTCATGCGGCGCTTACGACGCTCGATTTGGCGGCGCTGTCCGCGTTGCTCTCGTCGCTTCGCCGCATTGGATGCTTCTTTGCCATTCTCCCAGTCGGTGTCACTGCCCGTCATTCCGGCGGGAAAAACTCTGGCAGTGGTATGGATAATACTTCCCGAATTTGTCTCCAGTAGTGCGAGACCGATTGAGTTAGAGCCCAAGTCGATTCCTAAAACATACCTGCTGCCGGGTTGTTTTGTAAAAGGTTGAATTTCCATAAATTAAATCCATTTTATGGTTGACTTTTGAAATTGGCAAGAATAAAA
>JANXLY010000124.1 GCA_025354885.1 Acidobacteriota bacterium
CCCCCACTGTGATTGTCGTTGACCCAGGAAAAGGGAAAAGAGAAAAAAATCAAGGGATTCCCCAGGCCAGCCGAAAGCCCAGGCTCTGACTCCGCCCGCCCGGCCGGAGGCTGCTGCTCCGATACGACGAGTGCGCGCCCCACCGAACGTAGCTGAAAGAAGCGCCCCGCAGCACGTAGGTTCCACTGCCCTGGGAGTACTGAGAGGCCGTCCACTCCCATGTGTTGCCGATCATGTCAAAGGCACCCTCCACGCTTGCACCGGACGGATACAGGCCCACCGGGGTGGGGTGGCCGATCACGCCATCGGCATAGTTTGCGCGTGAGGGATCGATGTCGTCGTCTCCCCAGGGATACTTTGTACTGTTGGGTCCGCGGGCTGCGCGTTCCCATTCTTCTTCGGTCGGCAACCTTCCGCCTGCCCAAGCGCAGAAGGCCATGGCCTGATGCCAAGAGACGTTCACAACGGGCCAATTGGGGTGCTCCTGCTGCTCCAGCCAATAGTCCGGTATGCGGTCCGCTGTAGGCCCATCTTCAACGAAGTTCAGATACTGCCCGACAGTAACAGGGTATTTCCCGATGCGGAAGGGGGGCAGCAGGGTTAGTTGGCGGGGTGTCTCGCTTTCATACGCTTCTGAATCGTAGTTCCTGCCCTTCGGATCTGTCGCTTGTGCGCCGAACCAGTAATTCTTCGACTCGGGGATTAGCACCCACTCGTGTTTTGTGAGCCGTGGGTCGCCTGCCTGGCCCAAAGCCTCGGCTGCCGCCAGACGGTCTTTGAAGGGCACGGTCTTCGATTTGTTCGCATCGAAAATGTCCATCACGATCTGCAACGATTCCTGATAGCGAGTGTCTAGCACCTGGTACCCGACCAGGTCTGGCAGCAGTGCGCCGATTAAGCCGACGCACTTGGCGCGTGCGGCCAAACTTGGCTGTTGGCCCATTGAGTCGAGCAGGTTGCGCAAAAGGGCATTCACTTTGGGAGGACCGACGTTGGAGAGCAGCCCTGCATAGAGGAGGATGCTTTCTCGCCACTCGGGCAGGTAGATCTTTGGATTGTCCCCGAGAAGGAGTTTGTATTGATCGGCGTCCTCCCAGCCGGCAATTTCGAGGGCGGCCAAGTACTCCTGAAAGGTCAGGTGCCAGTAGGCGATATCATTGCCCCGGCTGACCACGATGCCGCTATCTTTCTGCTCCTCTTTGAGGAAGGTCTGCGCCGCCTCGCGGTTGGCAAAACGCTTTGCCAACTTCTCTCCAGCCCACGCGAGCGGCACCTGCTTCTGGCGGCCGTCGGGGTGGTTTTGCATCTCCAGGGCCAGTTCACGAAGACGCAGCAGGCAATCGCTGGCGGGCAGACGGCCTGATTTGGCGCGCTGCTTGGACAACCAATCGAGGATGGAGCCGTAGAGGTCCACACGCTTTTCTGGGAGCTTGATGTTGTTGTGCTGCAGGACGGCCAAGGCGGTGAGCATGACGGGATTGCGCATCATCTTGCGGATCTCGCGGCGGCCGTTTACGGCTGCCAGCAGATCTTCGAGGAAGGTGTGCTCTTTCGCTGGATCATCCGCGTACAACTGTTTGGCTAGCTTGGCGAGGAAGGAGTTGATCGCCTCGGGTTCGAGGTCGGCGATTAAGGCCTCTTCGAAGCCTGGGATGGGCGGCTTGCCTTCTGGCCGGGAAGTGACTACGAAGCGGCAACCATCGAAGGCGGCGGCGGCGGCGCGAATGAGTTTCACCAGCCGCTCTCGCGAGGACTCGTTGGGTGCCTCATCGAGACCGTCGATGAGGACATGGCAGCCGCCATTCTGGAGCCTGGCGCGGAAGTAATCTGCCCCCAAGCCTTGATAGTTCTGCTCACACTGGGCAGCCAAGTAGAGCGGAATCCATTCTGGCGAGGAGGCATCCGCAAGCCCTGTCTTTGTGTGGTGCAGCGCGATGTGGGTGCAAAGCAGCGTGGCCTCAATGCGCAGGGGGAGAGGGGCGCCCTCGGTCCAGCCTTTGCACAACTGGAAGGCGATTAGCTTGAGGAATGTGCTCTTGCCGGAGCCTGGGTCACCCACGATCAGAAGTTTACGGTGTGTGAGGAGGGCGTCTTGCAGAGGGATGGAAGTTGTTCCGCGTAGCTCGGTTTGTTTTGTCGGATCTGCTTTGGAATTTTCGGCGAAGCTGGCAGATGTGGTGAGCGGGATGTAGAACTCTTCGATGGGAAAACGGTAAGCGCGATTGTCGCCGAATTTGAGACCTTGGACGTCGAAGTGTGAGGTTTCTTCGCGTAAGGAATTCAGGTAGCGAGCGGGGTCTTGAGGCGGTTGAGCGGCTGGTGTTCCTGTGTCTGCTGGCTTCGTGGTCTTGCTGAAGACTTTGAATTCGGCAGCTTCCCTGGTGATAACACTGTCGCCATTGGGCGAGCAACTAGTGTCCCCGATCCATCGTTTTTGTACTGGGTTGTAGCAGCGCGCCCAGCGGTCAATCCCAGATGCCGAAAGACGCAAGCATTGGTATTGGTTGGGGACCTCTTGCGGCCGTTGTTCTGCCTTTAAAGCCGCGCTGCCAGTGGACAGCACGGGCAGCTTGCCAAGCTGTTGTAGTGTCGCATCGTGGGTATGCCCGTGCAGGAGCAAATCGAGGGAGCCGCCCAGGATTCTGCTGAGATCGTCGGCGTCGCGCAAGTTTTCGTCGTCGGTGGTGGCGCCACGCTGCACATTGTGGTGGACTAGGCCCAGCATTAGCCATTCTTCGCGTTTGTATTTTTCCAGCTGGTTCTTGAACCAATGCAGTTGTGCCTCGCCCACGTGGCCGAAGTGGGTGTCTTTGAGGTGGCTCTCCTTCATGGTGGAGTTCAGCCCCGCCACCACCATACGCAGATCGGGCATCTCCCATAGAGTCCATGATTGTTCTTTGGTGAAGGTGGCGTCGGACAGTTCCCCGTAGAAGCCGTTGAGGAATTTGGCGTAATTCTTCCACTTCGGCCAGTAGGGCGACAGGGCCTCAACTCCGTCTCCATTGCAATCCTTAAAGTAGGCTTCGCAGTGGTCTCGGTTGAGGTCGTGATTGCCCGGGATGATGGATACGTGACGGCGCGGAATGTTCAGATACTGCGAAAGTTTGTCGAGCAATTCGAAGGCGTCGTCGAATTCACTCTTCATGCCCCGTTCGGCCAGGTCGCCTGTAACTACGATCGCATCCGGAATTACCTGGTGATTCTTGTTAAGTTCTATGAGATCAAGCTTGAGCCGCTCGATGAGAGTGTCGAACTTTTCGTCCTCGGTGGTAACTTGCAGGTTGCCGAAGCGGTGGTTGCGGCCGAACTGCGTATCTGAGAGGTGAAGTAGAGTGACCGAATCGCGCTCGGGAGGCATGTTTCGCCAATGATATCAGTAGGTGGTGTTGCCGCGGCTTGTATTGAGGTGGTTCCGCTCATTTGCACGATGAGTGGGGATTTGTCGAGTGTTGGAGTCTGGCGGGAGCTTGGGAAGGCTGGAAGGTGAGAGTTGTGTGGAGGTGCAGCAGTACGCTGTTCGTTTTGGGCTAACGATCTACGCTGAGCCGCTGGAGAGGTTCTGTCGGCTGGCGGACCTGCCTCAAGGCGCTAATATAACGAATTCACAGCGATAGACGAGTAGGACGACGCTTGGCACATTGATTGATGCGCGGAGGTCCCCGGGGCAACGGTCAAGGGGCAACACTTGAAGAGTGCCTCGCGAGTTTAAGGGCAGCAATCGCTTTTATTCTGGAACATCGGCGGTAAGAGTCATTGCGCGCCCTGTCCCACGAAGCGAGGCAAGAACTCGTCGTAGTTGGATGAAACGCGAAGCTCTACTCCAGCACCTGAGGCGCAACAGTTGTGTGGACCGAAGGGAAGACAAAGAGGACTCGCTTTGGGAGAATCCGCAGACCGGCCATGCGGAGGCAGTGGCCTGGCATGTGGAGGTTGCGAAGCTATTAGCGAAGAGGATTTATCACAAACGCTCGATTCGCAATCGGCGCGGGTAGGTGGCTCTTATCTCGAATCGTCGCCGAATGATTCTGGAGCCTGCCTGCGCTTTTTGCGCTGTCCATGAAGGCAGCTTTGGATTGCCCGCTGGCTATGCGTAATGGCATCAATTAGCGTTCTCCACTCCTTTACAGTCGTGGCTCGGTTTCTTTATGGTCGTGGTTCGGTAGGGGGTTCTCCACTCCTTTACAGTCGTGGCTCGGTTTCTTTATGGTCGTGGCTCGGTTACTTTATTGTCGTGGTTCGATTAGCTTATTGTCGTGGTTCGATTAGCTTATAGTCGTGTTTTGCCTCAGCGGAATTGAGCGGAATGGAATATCATGCAAAAGGTCCCTTGCCCGCTATCGGCATTCACCGAAGGCGCTGGTGGCCCAAAGGAAATTTCTATGCTCACACTCAGCCCCGCGTGCTTTTCTACGATGGCAGTCCTGTTGCTCGCGATGGGAATTACTGCTTTCGCCCAGCAGAATCATAAGCAGTGGGCGGATTACGGCGGTGGACCGGATTCTTCGCATTTCGTCGCACTCGATCAGATCAATAAGTCGAACGTAAGCCAGTTACAGGTTGCGTGGGTTTATCCCACAGAAGATAGTCATGCCTATCTATTCAACCCGATCATTGTCGATAACATCATGTACGTGCTGGCGAAGAATAGTTCGCTTGTCGCGCTGGATGCGGCCACGGGAAAGGAAATCTGGATCCATGAGAATCTTCCCGGCCTGACTACCCGAGGCATCGCTTACTGGGAAAGCAAGGACCGCAAAGACAGGCGGGTGATCTTTGCCATCAATGACTATCTTGAAGAGATCGACGCGCGGACTGGCAAGTCGATTCTTAGTTTTGGGAAGCAGGGACTGGTGGACCTGAGGCAAGGTCTGGGTCGTGATGCGAAGACCATCAATCGCATTCAAACCGATACTCCCGGGCGGGTGTTCGAGGACTTGATTCTTATGGGGTCTACACCCGGCGAAGCCTATCTATCGCCTCCGGGTGATATTCGCGCTTTTAACGTGATTACAGGCAAGATGGTCTGGAACTTTCATACGGTTCCGCATCCGGGTGAGGTTGGTTATGAGACCTGGCCGAAAGAGGCTTATAAATACGTGGGAGGATCGAATACCTGGGGTGAGATCACGGTGGATGTGAAGCGCGGAATCGCTTACTTCCCCACTGGATCTCCAACTTACGATTACTACGGGGCGGACCGGATTGGGGCGAATCTGTTTGCCAATTGTCTCGTTGCACTGGATGCGCGCACGGGGAAACGACTGTGGCATTTTCAGATGGTGCACCACGATTTATGGGACTACGATGCGACGGCCGCGCCGCAGTTGCTGACGGTGATGCACGAGGGGAAAGCGGTGGATGTGGTGGCGGAGTCGAGCAAGCAGGGATTTCTGTATGTGTTTGATCGGGTGACCGGCAAGCCGTTGTGGCCCATTGAGGAAAGGCCAGTGCCGAAGAGTTTGATGCCGGGAGAGCAGGCGTGGCCGACGCAGCCGTTTCCGACTGTGCCGCCGCCCTTTGCTCGCCAGAAGATTACGGCTGATGATGTGAACCCTTATATCCTCACGCCTGAGGAGCGAGTTGCGTGGAAGCAGCGGATTGACGCGATGCGCAATGAGGGGATTTTTACTCCGCCCGGAATGACGGAGACGATCTCGATGCCCGGGGCACGCGGAGGGTCGAACTGGGGTAGTGGGGCTGTGAATCCGAGCAAAGGACTGATGTATTTGAATACGCAGGATTGGCCGACGATTTACAAATTGAGTCTTGAAGATCCTCTTGGGAAACGTAGCAGTGATAGCGGGGCTAAGGCCATTTATGAGGCGCGGTGCCAGATGTGTCACGGCGTGAATGGGGTGCGTTCGGGATCCGGTCCACCGGCGCTTGCTGGTATCGGCAAGCGGGTCGCATTTGATTCTTTTCGTCACACAGTTCGATCTGGACGGGGAGAAATGCCGGCGTTTGGAGATCTGGATGATCGCGCCGTGAAGCAGCTCTTTGAGTATCTGAACGGACAGGAGGCGGCGGTTGGTAGTGCTGAAGTTGCGCCGGTAAAGATTCGGGGACCGGTTGTTGCTTCTGGAGGAGCGCCTGGGGGATTGAAGGTCAGGCCAGGCAACGCCGAACAATATACTCCGCTTGGTGGTCCGCCTTATGCGTCGGGGAGTGAGACGCCGAAGGTTCGTTATTACACAAACTGGGGTCTTTATCCCGATCAGCCTTATGTGGTGGGCCCGCCATGGTCTTCGGTTGTGGCCTATGACCTCAACGCAGGGACCATCAAGTGGAAGGTTCCGCTGGGGCAGGATGCCGAAGCGGAAGCGGAGGGAGCGCGCGACACGGGAGCGTTTATGGCCGAACACCACGGAATGATTGTGACGGCGACGGGGCTGATTTTTATTGCGGCCAGTGACGGGAAGTTGCGGGCGCTTGATGAGGATACGGGTAAGGTGTTGTGGACTGCGACGTTGCCGGCCGGCTCTGAGGGGATCCCTGCGATGTATGAGGTTGGGGGACGGCAATACCTGGTGGTTTCGGCGTCGTCGAATCTCAACTCGGGAGGCGGGCATGCGGTGAGCGGACGTGCGGCGCCGACGGTGCGTCCGGATCTGCCGAAGGGGTACATTGCGTTTGCGTTGCCTGGGAAGTAAAGGGCGGCTTGCAGCTATGATCGCATCGAGACGGTCCGCGGGAATGTCGTGACTAGTGTCTCGAAGGACCACGCATTTTCCAATAGCGGCTAGGCTCGTTTTGGTTAGTGGTTGCGAGCATAGACTATTGCCGTGTGCGTGATGTGTGCGGCGAGGAATGTGATCGCAATAACGAGGTAGATCCACCAGCGATAGAAGGTGCCCCAGAACCATTGGCGGCCCAGCAACGCGATGCCAAGCAGCCAGACGAATGGCGAGTATGCGGGGGCGGTGAAACCAATTGGGCCGGTCGACCACTGCGAGGACGGCAAGAGAATGAGCATGAGCCAGCTTGCGAAGTACAGCAATGTGCCGATAACGAAGACGAGCAGCGCGGGCCTGGACCCTTTGGTTGAAAGGTTAAGGGGCATCAGGAACGGAAGGGCGAAAACAGCGATTCGTAAAGTGTTTTCGACGAAGGTCAAGGGTGCAGGAATGTCCCGCCAAAACTCGGCGGATGCGAAGGCTGGGGGGAGGTGAGAAGAGAGCGCGATGTTCCAAAGACTCGCCGGGACCAGGAGGAGTCCACAACTGAGTGCGTAGCGGGATTTTGTGGGAACTTTCATGCTTCGAGGAACAGGAACTGTCGTGATCGTAACGCAGTCGGGTGTTGGCGATTTTCGCCGTTTGTCATTTGTGGATGAGAAGTTGCGAAAGGTTGGTATCGTTGTTGGACCAGCCCACTGGAGGGGCCAGAAAATTCAATATCGGCATCGTGTTTTGGGGCTGCTGTCACTCTTACTTGTCATCACTTACATTGACCGCGTTTGTCTGGCCATTGCCGGACCGCGCATGCAGGAGGAGCTGGGCATCGACCCTGTTGCGTGGGGCTGGGTGACCGGCATGTTTACGCTCTCGTATGCGGCTTTCGAGATTCCGAGTGGGGCGCTGGGAGACCGACTGGGTCCGCGGAAGGTGCTGACACGCATTGTCCTCTGGTGGTCGGCGTTTACTTCGCTGACGGGGATTGTGTCGAATTTCTATCTGCTTTTATTTACGCGCTTTTGTTTTGGCATGGGTGAAGCGGGAGCTTATCCGAACACAGGGGTCGTGATCTCGCGGTGGTTTCCGCCGTTGAAGAGGACCTCCGCATGGGGTGTCGCAATGATGGCGAGTCAATTTGGCGGAGCGCTGACACCGTTTCTGGTAGTGCCCATTCAGATGCGCTACGGATGGCGGGCATCCTTTTATGTGTTCGGAGTATTAGGTGTTGTGTGGGCTGTTGCCTGGTATCACTGGTTTCGTGATTCTCCCTCGGAGAAGCGTGGAGTTAGTAAAGAGGAAGCGGCGGAGATCGGCGTATCGGTCAAGGCGCATCGTGCGCTGCCCTGGAGGTTGGCGATCCGCAGCAGAAATCTTTTGAGCATCATGATGCTGGCAGGTAGTTATGGATATACGCTTTACTTTTTTCAATCGTGGCTTCCGACCTATCTAGTCAAGGGGCGGGGCTTTACCGAGATCGGGCTGCTGCTTTCGTCGCTTCCCTTTCTTGTGGGTGGGATGGCAAATTGCGGCGGAGGATTTCTCAGTGATTTACTGGTGCGGAAGCTGGGGCTGAAATGGGGCCGCAGATCGCTGGGCCTGGCAGGATTGGGGAGTGCGGCACTGTTTCTGACAGCGGCGATGCTGATCGAACACCGAATTTGGTCTCTGGTATTTCTTTCCCTGAGCTACGGCGGCATCACAATTCAACAGCCTGGAGTATTGGGAGCTTGTCTGGACATCGGCGGAAAGTATGCGGGGGCGGTGACGGGTGCGATGAACACCGCGACTTACGTTGCGGCTTTTCTGTCGTCGGTGGCGTATGGATACATCGTGAAAAGCTATGGCTACGATGCGCCGTTTCTCCCGATGATTGCGCAGCTTTTGATCAGCACGCTGCTGTGGTTCCGGGTTGACCCAACGCATGATGTGATAGCTGAGGCAGAATAGGAGGCAAAGTATTGTGAACACGAGCACGCGTTATCATTCCGTCGATGCCCTGCGTGGCCTGCTGTTGATGATCATGGCCATTGATCACAGCAGTGCGTTGATTGCGCGGCAACATGCCAGCGAATTTTGGGCCGGGGCAATGAGTGCCTATACGGATGCTTTTCCGTTTCTGACGCGCTGGATTACACACCTTTGTGCGCCTGGCTTCTTTTTTCTGATGGGTGCGGGAATTTACTGGTCTGCGGCGGCTCGGGAGCATGGAGGAGACAGACCTCTAGAGACCTTGCGGAGGACCGTGTGGCGGGGCTTTGCGATTTTTCTTAGTGGACAGGTATTCGAGACCGGGATTTTCATTGCAATGAGTAAACTTAGGCCGGCGGCGGTGAGCCTGAATGTGATTTCGGCAGCGCCTCCAAATGATGGAAGTAGTGTGGAGTTCGCGTTGATTGTGCTGTCGGGACTTGGGCTGGTGATGATGGCTTGCGGTTTGCTGCTGCGTCTGGCTCCGTGGGCCTGGCTGCTTGTGTCAGCGCTTTGTGTGTTGGCGACGAATTCGCTGTTGCCGAGTTCCGGAAGGCCTGAGGCGATGTGGGAAGCGATCTTGTTGACACCGGGAATTTCGCAGCATCTGATGGCGGCTTATCCTGTCATTCCGTGGCTGGCGGCTGCGGCGGCAGGGATGTATTTTGCTTACTGGTGGCAGAGTGATACGGACCACGCGAGCCAGCGTGTGTGGATGGTGGGCGGAGTGCTTGTGCTTGTTGGAGTTGCGCTGCGGGCTGGGGGTGGCTGGGGCAACATCCGGGCTCCGCGCGATAGTGGCTGGATCGAGTTTCTGAATAACGTGAAGTATCCGCCGTCACTGGTTTTTCTCTGCTTTTCGTTGGGGATCAATCTGGTGCTGCTTGGCTTACTGATCCGACTGCCTGAGAGGTTCCGCTCGGGGAGGTCGCCGCTGCTTGTGTTTGGCCAGACTCCGCTGTTCTTCTACATTGCTCATTTTTATCTTTTGATATTTTGCGCATTTGTGTTCTTCAAAGAAGCGGCTTCGCTTGAGGGAGCGTATGTGGTCTGGGCAGTGCTACTGGTAGTTTTGTATCCCTTGTGCAGCTGGTATCGAAGGTTTAAGATGAGCAAGCCGAGAGAATCGCTTTGGCGCATGTTCTGAAGACGGCTTGCGGGCCTCGAAGGGCGCTGTGATTTTTAAGAGTGAACTCAAGAGGAGGTAGTAATCATGCTGGCAGCGGGAAAGATGATTGGTTTTCTTTTCACGAATGACTATGTATTGTCGCGGGATTTTTACGAGGGGAAGCTCGGATGTGAGTTTCTGAGTCAGGATCAATTTGCGCTGGCGTTGAAGCTGGGAGGGCACATGATCCGGATCGTGAAGATGGCGAATTTCGTCGCGATGCGGGGAACGGTACTTGGGTGGGAAGTTGCAGATATCGAAGCGGTGACGGGGTGGCTGAAAGGGAGAGGGGTGATGCTCGAACAGTATCCATTTATTCAGGATCAGGAGCGAGGAATCTGGACGACGCCGGATGGCAACAAGGTGGCGTGGTTCAAGGATCCTGATGGGAACGTACTGTCGGTTAGCCAGCACCTGCGGGCAGAATTGACGCCATAATTTCGTGGTGTTGCAGTGATGGGTTAACATGACGAAATGCTGACTACAGTTTTCAGGCACTCAGAATCAGGGAGCCCGCGCCTTAGAATTGGGTTGCTGATCAATTCGACCCAGCTGGCTAGCTGCTTTGCGGAGGTTGTCGATCAAATTCAAGAATGTAACTTCGCTGATATCGAACTTGTAGTTCTGAATGGTGAAGTACACGAGAAGGCAAGTGAAGTTCCGCAGAAACGATCCATAGTGAGTAAGGTCAGTGAGTTGCTTGGAGACAGTCAGCGGCGGAAAACATTTTTTTTCGACATGTATCAGCGCTGGGACAAAGGTAACATTCGTCCGGCGACCGATCCGCATGCGGCTGTGGATTGTACGGAACGATTCAAGAACGTGGAGACGATGACCGTTGTGCCAATCCGGAAACGATTTGTACATCGATTTCCACCTGAGGCCATTGAACGGATTCGTGAGAAGCAACTGGATGTGCTGATCCGATTTGGCTTCAATATTTTGCGTGGAGAGATTCTGAAGTCGGCGAAATATGGGGTTTGGTCTTATCACCACGGGGATGGCGATTCTTATCGTGGCGGACCAGCGCACTTTTGGGAAGTGTATGAAGGGAATCCGATTTCAGGTGCGATGCTGCAGGTGCTGACGGAGAAACTGGACGACGGCAAGGTGTTGTGCAAAGGGTTGTTTGCGACGAGTGAGGGGATTTCGAAGGTTCGCAACAGTGTCACGCCGTATTGGGGGGTGTCGAGCTTTATGATCCAGAAGCTTCGCGAGTTACACCAGTATGGCTGGGAACATGTTGAGCGGAATGCATTGCCAGCTGCGCCTTATTTGGGGAAGAAGCAAATCTATACGTCACCGACGAATCTGGAGATGGTGCAGTGGCTGGGAGCGGTGTTTGCGCGCAAGTGTATTGAACGAGTGACGAGAAAAGCGACGACGATCCACTGGAGGCTGGCGATGCGGACGGGGAAGGGACTGGCTCTCGATTGTGGAAGTGAGCCAGATATGAAGGGCTTTCGGTGGATTGATTCGCCGAAGGGTCATTTTTACGCCGATCCTTTTTTGTTTGAGGAGGGGGGCAAGCTCTGGTTGTTCTTTGAAGATTTTGATTACGGCACAAAGCTGGGGAGGATCTGTTGTGCGGAAGTGGTGGAGGGCGGAATTGGAGAGCCGATCGCGGTGCTTGAGACGCCTTATCATCTTTCTTATCCTTGTATTTTTCGGGTCGAAGATAGTATTTATATGATTCCGGAAACGGGAGCTAACAGCACGGTCGAATTGTACCGATGCAGGAAATTTCCGGACCAGTGGGAGAAGGCAAAAGTGTTGTATGAGGGTCAGGCAGTAGATACAACGGTGTGGATTGAAGACGGCATTTACTGGTTCTTTGTAACAGTGAAGGAGCCGAAGGGAAAGGGGACGCAACTTTGGCTGTTTTCGTCGAGTGCGGTGGATGGAGAATGGACAGCGCATCCGGCCAATCCGATCTCCACCGACGTTCGCAACAGTCGAGGGGCTGGGGCGATCTTCCGGCAGAATGGCAAGCTGTACCGGCCTAGCCAGGATTGCAGCAAGTGTTACGGGTACAGTTTTAGCCTCAACGAAATTGTGGTTTGGGACCGGGAGCGGTATGAGGAAAAGACGTGTGCGACGGTGGATCCGACGTGGGCAGAAGGATTGGTTTGCACACATAGTTATAGCCGGGCCGGCCAAGTGGAAATTATTGACGGCTGTGTAGCACTAGCGACCGCGAGTGTGAGCCATGTTGAGTGAGTGAGATTGGAGGGAGCGTGAATTCGTTTCCGTATTCGCTGCGGTGCTGCGTTGAATCAGGGGGATAGGGGGCGGGGAAGGTCTACGGAAATTGTGTGTGGACTTGCGGAGATTGACTGGATTTCAGGCAGAAATTAGCCTTGGGTGGAGAAGCCAGCGAGGAGAGTGCGGATGGAGGATGAGGTGAATTCCAGCGTTTCTTTGCGGGAATTGAATCTTAATTTAGAAGTTCTGGCGAGTTCGGCAGTGCCGTGGATGAGCGCCCAGACGGAGAGGGCGACGGTTGTGGGATCGTGTTTTGGGAACTTGCAGGCGCGGGCGAGAAGATCGAGTGCATCTTTTGCCGAGTTGCTGGAAAGTTCGAGTGAGAAGATGAGCTGGAATTCTGCGGGACGATCAAAGGCGAAGCGGAGGTAGGCGAGTGCACCGAGTTCCAGACACTCTTTTGGACTGTAGCCTTTGAGGGAATGGTAAGCGATTCGATCTGAAAGGCGCTTGCAGGCGGCATCGGCGACGGCGGCAAGGAGTTGATCCTTGTCCTTGAAGTGTCTGTAGGGGGCGGTGTGGGAAACGGCTGCGCGGCGGGCAAGTTCGCGGAGAGTGAGGGCGGGGAGACCTTGCTCGCGGATCAATTCCAGGGCGGCTGCGAGAAGGGCTTCGCGCAACTTGCCGTGATGGTAGGGCTTGGGATCGGCCACAAATAGATTGTGTCACAGAATGTAGGCACTGACTACATAGAAAACAAATCATGGGCTTAAGTGAAATTTATCAAGTCTTTATTATCCATTTAATGATATGTTTTACGGAAGTATTGGAATTTGATGATCTGAAGTAGTGAGTGTAGAAGCTGGCTGTTGCCAGAGGGACTACAACCGATATGAAGCTGTATTGGTGATCTGGAAAAATGCGTATGACATTTGGACAATTGCGATGGACCGCACTGGTGTTGGGAATGGCGCTCTGGCCCATAGAGGGGCAAGGGGCGGAAAACTGGCGTTATTGGACAGTGGCAGACGGGATGATGGAATCGTTTAGCCGTGCGTTGAATCGGGGGAGCGACGGGGAGATTTGGGTGAGGCACGGGACAGTGGCGAAGATGAGCATTCTCGATGGGCGGAGTGTGCGGCAAATTGCGGATCCATGGAAAGAAGCTGGTGACCCGCTGGCAAGGCAGCGACGGGTATGGCCGGATGGGACGGGCGGCGCGTGGGCGATTGAGAATCTTGGCCTGATGCGATTTGAGGGGGATCGATGGAAGGTGGAATGGCAGGGGGATGGCCGTGAGGTGCCTCTGGAAATGGCGCGACTTGGAAAGGATGGGCTGGTAGTGCTGTTTGCGGGGCGGGTGGCGTTGTATCAAATCGCTGAGAAGAAGTGGGCGACGCTGAAGGAAGCAAGGAGCGGGAAGATTGGCAGCTATCGCGAGATCACAACGGGTTTTGGGGGAGAGGTCTGGATTGCGGGAACGGACGGGATCGGACGGTTGCAGGGGATTGCGGAGTGGGAGGAATGGAAGGCGAGCGGAGTGGGACTGAGGGATTTGGACCACATTCAGGCTGGGGTGGGCGGGGAAGTATTTGTGTCTGGCGAGATGAAAAACGGGAAGGGCCGGGGGACAGCACTGTTGCGGGATGGAAAATTTGCGCTTGTGGCGGGGGGGCTGGAAGGAGGAGGGTTTGGGTGGAGGGGACCTGAGGATTCGATCTGGCTGCTGGATGGTAGACGAATGTTTCGGATCGATGGGGGAAAGAAAGAAGAGGTAGCGCGTCAAGGGAGGTTGGCGAGCGAAATTTTTAGTGTGCTGACAGAGCCGAATGGGGGATTCTGGCTGGCGACAGTAGATGGGTTGGTGCATCGGGAGCCGGGGCTTTGGCGGACTCCGGTTGGGGTGGCTGATGTGCGGAATATCGTACACGACATTCTTGAGGACAAACGAGGGAGGTTGTGGTTTGCGGCAACCGAGTACCTGGTGAGGCTGGAAGGGGGCCAATGGAAGAAGTTTGAGCTGCCGCAGCGGATGCCGACTCATAACCTGATGTCGAGAGCGCTCACGGAGTTGCCGGATGGCCGATTGATGGTGAAGACGAAGGAGCAGTCGAATCCGGACCGGGTGCTGGTATTTGATCCATTGACGGGGAGCTTTACGGAGTTGAAGATGCCCGGGGGAAGGACGATGCAGTTTTTTCGTGGGAGGCGGGGCGGGACGGTGCTTGTTGCAAGCGCGCCTGGATTCCGACTGGATGAATTTGACGGTGAGAATTTCAGGATGCTGGCGGACCTGAGTGGGAAGTGGCATGGGGGAACGCTGAAGGATGTTGAAGAAGAAGGGACTGGGAAAATCTGGTTGGCAGGAGCCGCGGGAGGAGGGGTGCTTGAAGGAGGGAAGTACAAGGAATTTCTAGCTGAGGAGTATGTCGGGGAAAGCGGATTTTTCTCATTAATTCCCAATAAAAGCGGAGGGATGAGGTTTGGGGGTAGGAAAACGCTTATGGGGTATAACGATGGGCAGTTTTCGGTGCGTAAGACAGGGCTGGACCGAGTAAGAAGCATGGCGTATGACAGGACCGGGAGGTTCTGGATGGCGACGACTGCGGGAATGGAGCGGATTGAGGGAGGGAGATGGATGGGCAACGGGGAAAGCGATGGGCTGAATTCGGATATGGTGCACAAGGTATTTGAAGACAGCAAGGGAAGACTCTGGGCTGGCACGACGCACGGGATCAGCCTGTATCATGGCGAAGCAGACCGGGAGGCGCCGCAAACGAGGTTGCAGCTCTCGCAAATCCCAAAGGAGGCTTCGCCTGGGGGAGTGATCCGAATGGCCTTTGCCGGACTGGACAAATGGAAGCAAACCGAGTCGGAACATCTGTTGTATTCGTATCGTCTGGATGGTGAGGAGTGGAGCACCTATGCCGAGGGTGCAGGGGCGAGTTTTGAAGGATTAACGGCGGGGAATCATCGGCTGGAAATGAAGGCGATGGACCGCAATGGCAATGTAGAGGAAACGATGGACTCGATCCGGTTTGAGGTGCCGATGCCGTGGTATCGAGAGGGCGGATTTTTTGTTGTAGCGGTGATTGGCGGGGTATCGATCGTAAGTCTGTTTGGGGTAGCAGTGATGGTTTTCCGTCAACGCGGGGCACTGGTGGGCGAATTAGAGCGAGCGCGTGCTGCAGCAGAGGCAGCGAGCCAGCAGAAGAGTATTTTTCTCGCTAACATGAGCCACGAGATCCGGACGCCGATGAACGCGATTCTGGGGATGAGCGAACTGGCGCTACAGACGGGAGCGGGGGAGGAGCAACAGGAATATCTGAAGCTGGTGACGAGTTCGGCGACGGAGCTGTTGAATCTGCTGAATGACATTCTGGATCTGTCGAAAGTGGAAGCAGGAAAGCTGGAACTGGTGGAGGGGAATTTTGATTTGCATGGATGCGTGGAAAGTGTAGTGCGGACGCTCGAACTCAAGGCGCGGGAAAAGGGAGTGGAGATCCGAGTGGGGATCGAGACGGGAACGAGGAGGTATGTAGTTGGGGATGAGCATCGGCTGCGACAGATCCTGTTTAATCTGGTAGGGAATTCGTTGAAATTCAGCGATCATGGCGAAGTGTGGATAGAAGTGGAAGAGGCGGAGGGCGAGTCGGTGGCCTTTGTGGTGAGGGATGAAGGAGAGGGGATTGCGCTTGCGCAGCAGGGAAGAGTTTTTCAGTCGTTTGTGCAGGCGGATGGATCGACAACGCGAAAGCATGGAGGAACAGGATTGGGGCTGGCGATTACTGCGGAGCTGGTGAAAAAGATGGGTGGGAGCATCTGGGTGGAAAGCCCCTGGCGGAAGAGTTTGACTGAGCCATTTGTTGCGGGAAGCGCGATGCATTTCGTGATCGAACTGAAACCAGGGAGCGCGCCGGAGACGAAGACGGCAGAGGAATTGAGAGAAGCAATATTGCCGATGCGGGTGCTGGTGGCGGAGGACAATCTGGTGAACCAGAAATTGATAGACCGTCTGTTGAGAAGAGACGGGCACACAGTGACGCTGGTGGGGAATGGGCAGGAGGCGATTGATGCGTTGAAGAGTTTGACGGTGGACCTGGTTTTGATGGATGTGCAGATGCCGGAACTGGATGGACTAGAAGCGACGAGGCTGATACGGGAAGGCGAGATCGGGACAGGAGTGCATTTGATGATCGTGGCAATTACAGCGAATGCGCTGGACGGGGACCGGGAGAAGTGCATTGAGGCAGGGATGGACGATTATCTGACGAAGCCGCTGCGGCTGGCGGAGTTGAGGCGGGTGTTGCGTGGGAAAAGCAGTGTGAACTGAGGGGAGTTTTTTATACACTGTAGAGCATGTCTACAGAAACACAGATTTGCGGAATCGAT
>JANXLY010000212.1 GCA_025354885.1 Acidobacteriota bacterium
CTTTTCTGATTCACTCCGCAACATGGGTGTTGGTGAATTTGATCGCCGCTGGCAGACTGCCCAGCAGATGATCCGCAACAGCGCCATCACGTACAACGTCTATGGCGACGCACGTGGAAAAGAACGGCTATGGCCCCTCGACCCGCTTCCTCTCATTTTGCCCGAAGTCGAGTGGGCCGTTCTGGAGCGTGCAATCACACAGCGGGCAACATTGCTCAACACAATTCTCAACGACTGTTATGGCCCACAGAATCTTCTGCGACAGCATCAATTGCCGCCGGAGCTGGTGTATGCAAACCCGAATTTCCTGCGTGCCTGTCATGGAATTCCTGTGCCTGGAGACATACGCCTGCATTTCTATGCAGTGGACCTCGCACGTTCTGAGGATGGTCGCTGGTGGGTGATCGCAGATCGTGCTCAAGTACCCTCGGGTGCCGGTTATGCGCTTGAAAACCGTGTTGTCAGCGCCCGCACTCTCCCTGGGCTCTTCAACCAAAATGCAGTGCGGCCCCTGAACCAGTTTTTTGCTGCCCGAAGCAGTGGCATGCTCTCCATGGCTCCCGGCAACCGGCGCATGGTGCTCCTCACCCCAGGCCCTTATAACGAAACCTACTTCGAGCATTCCTATCTAGCCAAGACCTTTGGTGTGCCGCTTGTTGAAGGTCCCGATCTGACGGTTCGTGATCAACGCGTTTTCCTGAAAACGCTCGAAGGCCTGGAACCAATCGATATGATCCTGCGCCGTCAGGATGACAGCTATTGTGATCCGCTGGAGTTGCGTGGTGACTCTTTGCTCGGGGTGCCTGGCTTGCTTGGAGCTGTGCGCGCTGGCAATGTCGTCATCGCAAATTCACTAGGCAGCGGCCTCATTGAGACTCCAGCTCATCGGGCCTTTCTCCCTGGTTTGTGCCGCCACCTGCTTGGGGAAGAGCTACAACTTCCATCCGTTGCTACCTGGTGGTGTGGGCAACCGAATGAACTCAAATACGTTCTCGACAATCTTGCAGAATTGATCATCAAGCCCGCTTTTCCTCGCTTTGGACATCACCCCAAATTTGGTCCCGAAATGAGCCAGACAGAACGTGCTGAACTGCGCCTCAGGATCAAGGACCAGCCGACACAATTCATTGCACAAGAAATGGTTTCACTTTCCACTTCACCAATCTGGACCGATGAAGGCATGGTGCCGCGCCACGTCATGCTGCGAGCATTTGCCGCCTGGGATGGCCAGCGATATATCGTGATGCCAGGAGGCCTGACGCGTGTTTCTCAATCTCCAACATCACTGATTGTGGCAATGCAGCACGGTGGTGTAAGCAAGGATACATGGGTGCTCGGCCGAAGCAATCCGTCGATCCTGAATCGTATCAATCACGAAGACGAAGATGAACATTCTGTTTCTCTGCCGCCACTGAGTGCTGACCTTCCCAGCCGTGTTGCCGACAATCTGTTCTGGCTTGGCCGGTATACAGAGCGTGTGGAATCGATGATCCGCACCTTCCGCACCGTGTTGCCCGTGTTGGCCGGCGAAGAGGACGCAACGAACAACATCTCACTCGAAACAGTTCTCGAAGTCCTGGTTGGCTATACCTATTTGCCCAAGACCGTCTTAAGCGCTCCGGTAGGTGAACAACTACATCAGCTCGAATCCATGCTCGCCGGGATGCTTCAGGACCCGGCAGGAATTTCGAGCCTTGGTTACAACCTGAAGCTGATGCGGCATACCGCCTGGCCCCTCAAGGAACGCCTATCCAGTGACACCTGGCGCGTGTTGAAGGAAATCGGCCTCGAAACTTCACAACCGGCTCACCCCTATCTGAGCAAGCGTCCAGCCGCGCTGCAGCTGCACCTGGACCAGACCATCACTTCTCTCTCGGCTTTCGCCGGGTTGCTTTCTGACAGTACAACGCGCGGCCACGGCTGGCGCTTTCTCGAAATCGGAAGACGCCTCGAACGCGGACTCCAGATGATGGAGTTACTACGACATGGTCTGTCCAGCTCTCCAGTAAGTGCCGCCAAACTGGAACTGGTGCTGCAGATCGCTGACAGTTCCATCACTTACAGATCACGTTATCTCACTTCACTCAAATCAAAGTTCGTGCTTGATCTGCTGCTCCTCGACGAGACCAACCCCCGCTCGATTGCCTTTCAGCTCGTGTCGCTTGCCGAGCTGTGTGACAAGCTTCCCAGCAAGGATGCTGACAATCGCTGGAGCCTCGAGAAGCGCCTCGCCCTCAAACCGCTTTCTGCCGTTCGCCTTTGTAGTTCCAATGAATTGAGTTACCCAGATTCGCTCGACAAGTTCCTGTCTTTGCTGCGGGCCGATCTTTACGATCTTTCTGAAGCCCTCACCGGAAGATACCTGAGCCATGTCATGCCCTCGCGCCTGACTTCCGCCTGAGCCACATGATTTATCAAGCCACTCATACCACGCGGTACACATACGAAGGCCCCGTTTCGCATTGCCTGAGCGAGGCGAAACTTACCCCGCGCATACTTCCCAACCAGAATTTGCTGGACTGGAAAATCATCGTCTCACCCAAGGCATCCAACCTTCTTTCGCGCAAAGACTATTTCGGCAATGACGTCACTTCATTTGCTGTTCTCGAACCACATGATTGCTTCACCATCACCGCAATCAGTCTCGTCGAGGTGCTGCCCAACAGTTATCAGCTTGGTTTTTCAACCGCATGGGAAGAGGTTCGCGATGCGATTGCCGCTGCAGATAATGACGAGTTGCTCCATGCGAATGAGTTCATTTGGGAATCCCCGTTTGTGCCTCGCCTTGCGGAATTGTCCGCATTTGCAAGGCCAATCCTGCAGCCGAACCGCCCGTTGATGGAAGCGTCAATCGAGCTTATGCAGACCATCCATCGTGTATTTGAATACAAGCCAGAATCAACGTCCATCGAAACTCCGCTCACCGAGGTGCTCGCTTCAAGGAAAGGAGTGTGTCAGGATTTCTCGCACGTCATGATCGGTGCATTGCGGTCCCAGGGGCTTGCAGCGAGGTATGTCAGCGGCTATCTTCGTGGCGATGCAGACTTGCAGGGAGCTCAGGCCTCCCACGCCTGGGTCTCTGTGTTCATCCCCAACCTGGGCTGGATCGATTTTGATCCCACTAACAATTTGATGCCTTCAAGCGGACACCTTACGATTGCCTATGGTCGAGATTTTGGTGATGTTACACCAGTCAAAGGGATTACGATCGGTGGCGGCGAACATACACTCGAAGTCGATGTGCGAATCGTTCCACAGAACTAGAAAACGGATGTGGGGCTGAAGCAGGCGCTTCAGCCCCACGTAAACTGGCACTAGGGGCGGTGGGCTACCACGACAATGTGGGTGTCCGTTCGAACTAGCTTGGCGAACTCTCGTCCATCTTCCTGATATTTTGTCCAACTGAGCGTCGGGAACATCTTCGCAAAGCGCATCATGGCAGCATTGGCACCTGCGCCATCGCCACCTGCACCAACTGCAGATGCCATGTCTTTGTAGACTCTGGTATCCGTCGCATCCCATGGGAGTGATGATCCTCCAGCCAGAACGAGGTGGCCGTAAGCCCAACCCTTGAGTCTTCCTTCCTTGACAGTTTCAGTCATCAGGGGAAGCCGGATTTTATGATTGAGATCGGACAAGTCGCCGTTCTTGCCTTCTGTAGTTTTCATGCGCCGTGAAACAATCCAGTCACCAGCACTCAATTGCAAATCTGGAGTTGAGTCATGGAGGTGAGACATCGATGTCCCAACCACTTCGCTCATGGTTCTGGATTCCTTCAGATAGTCGGCGTAATTCAACCCCGTGGCGGCGAGATACATTGCATCACGCTTCGCCGTGTCGGGGGCGTCTGTGATACCAGTTCTCAAGGTGATGACCGCATAGTTTGCGCGAGGGGTCGGGTTGGCAAACTGGACACTTCGCACGCTGATTCCGGAAATATTTGGATCGGCTTTCATGCGAGCTTTAGCCGCCTTCATGCCATTTCCTGTCCTATGCCATGCGACGAACTGGGCGGTCTTATCGGCCGGAACGTGAAGGTAGAGTGCCTGAGCGTAGCGCTGTGGGGTGGTTGCCTGGGCAAATGCGGTGATGGCCGTGAACATCGGGGCCATAATCAAAATCATGCTGGCGAAGTATTTTGACTTCATGTGTTTTCTTTCTGTATTTGGAGGTGGAAATGCTGGGCCAGCGCGGGCAGCTACAAGGACTCTTCACTAAAGCTGCGCTGGTCGGAGACAACAGTACCGTTGTAATTTTGGTGCTGCTGCAGGATGGGCCAACGATAAAACGCCCTTGCTCCAGGTCGGATCACGCGATCAACAATCATGCGCCTACCCTAGAATAATTTGACATTGAATTTTTTACAGTCCTGCTTACAACGAAAGGAACTATATCACAACTGAAAATTTATGCAAGCTTTTTCATCCTGACTACAATCAACGTGAAAATGTCCGCAACGCGAGCGCTTGTATTTTTTTAACAAACTGTAAATCAACTTGACTTGAAGTTGCATCCTTCTGGCAGAGACCAATTACTCATGAAAAAACTATTTTCAGTGGCATTCTTTGCCCTAATGCTTGCCGTATCATTGATACCGGCATCCGCCCAGACTGCCCGCGTGCGTGTAGTACACGCTTCATCTGATGCACCCGGAGTAGACATACTTGTTGATGGCAATGTTGCTTTCCAGAACCTGCGCTTCAAGGACTATACGAATTACACAGCTGTGCCCGCCGGCATGCGAATGCTTTCGATTAATGTTGCGGGCACCAGCACCACGGCGCTCAGCCTACCTTTCACACTCACTAGTGGGGTTTCTTACACCTTTTACGCTTTCGGTAAGCTCAGCAACTCCTCACTCACCATCATCGGCACAGGAGACGATACAGAGGCTCCAGCAGTGGGTTCAGTGAAGGTTCGCGTTGTTCATGGTGCATCTACCGCTCCTACCGTAGACATCTTCGTCACCGAGCCGTTTGCCGCGCTCCCGAGTACGCCCTTGCTGAGCGGTGTCCCATACACAACTGCTTCTCACTACCTCACCGTGCCTGCTGCTGACTATCAGGCCCGTGTAACAGTTGCGGGAACAAAGACAGTAGCAATCGATTCGCGCCGCTTGCGCCTGATGAGCGGTACAGTGCGCACGATTGTCGCAATCGACCCTGTCGCGGGGGGCAGCTTCGACCTGCTCGTGCTCAACGACGTAAACTAGTGCAATGTTACAAGAGGCCAAGCTTCGGCTTGGCCTCTTATCTGTTTCCTGCCAGTTCCACCTCAAACTCAAAATACCCTTCGTTCTTCTCAAACTTGCCCTTCAGTGCATTCACAGAAAAGTAAGTCCTTCCGTTGCGATTCTGATGGATGAGAGTACCCGCGATCTCGCGTTCTTCGAGAAGGCCAGCGCGTGAACTGGATCGGTCCCCTTGTTCCCCATTGCAGGCATGATTCGCTTGCGCACCGGCATTCCAGCAAACCGTCCCCTTCAGGTTCTTGATCTTGAGTAAGCGTCCTTCTGCATTCTCAATGCTTGCTCCCCACTCGAGATTCGCTGGCAAAATCACAAAATATTGTTCTTTACCGCGAGGTTCGACAACGGCCGCCACTGGCGTGCAAAGCGTGCGGTTGGGAAGACAGTCCTGATTCATGAATTGAATCGAGGAACTGACAAGTGCCGCACCAGGGCGGAAACTCCAACTTAAGATATCGTGATTCTCGAAACCACCTCCCGTCGCCGCAGTAAAGCCCACGTAACCCTTCCCCTCGGCACCCACGACACTCGCAATGTCGACAGCCACAGACAAAATGGGATCAGGATTTTGATCCAGAAAAACCACGAGTTGCGGGCGCTGATAAACGATTCGTACGTCGTGGACCCGCCCATCTTTCAACTGCACGGGCAGTTGATCCGACGACACTGCCAGTCGCCGTGGCAACCAATACCCGTCGCTGTTTGTGAACACTGCCGCAAAGTTGTCAGAAGGATCTTCTCCTTCGTTGCGATAGGTATCGAAAAAGACAGCGAGACTTCTGGGAATACCTCGCTTCTGCGGATTATTCGATCCGCGCGCCAGGGCAAAACCTCCGGCCTCACCCCTGCCTGCAATTGCATTGGGCCCAAGACTCTGGATCACAAACGCGAGGCCATCCGCACCGCCGTGGAGCTTATCCCCAGGCTCGGTCAACTGGAAACGAAAGCTCGTATCAAAGCCTTCGCTCACAGCTTGCTGTTCGATCATCCAGGCAGCGCCAGTCTGGTTCCTCTTCGCCGCAGTCAAGCGCAGAACATTGCCCTTTCGCTTCGCATCCTCAACCAGTTGAAGATCCTTGCTGCTTGAAAAATCATTCAGCACAAAACCATCCTTTGCATTTTGTGCAAGGCCGGCAACCGAGGCGAAAAACAACAAGAAAAGCTTCATTGGGATCGATTACTCAACGGAGAGACGCTTGATCTCGAGGCGTCGTTTCGGCGTCTCGCCGTCCACTTCCTCTTTCTCAAAAGCCTCGAGAACCTCAATGCCTTCGATGATTTTTGCGAACGCAGAATACTTTCCGTCGAGATGCGAAGATGCAGCGAGCATGAAAAAGAAAGAGGTCGTCGCCGAGTCAGGGTCGTCGCCACGAGCCATCGAAAGTATGCCCCGAACGTGCTTCACATCGCCCTGGAATTCCCCACGCACTGTGTGCACCCAGCGATCTGCCACATGCGCCTGTGCACCCTGCCGGAAACCCTCGCTGCCTCCCTGCACCACGAAGCCCTTTGAGATGCGATGAAAGCCCTGGCCGTCATACCAGCCTGTCATTGCCAGCTTCAGAAAATTCCGCACATTCTCAAGAGCCCACTCCGGGTGTGTCTCTACACGAATGGTGCCAAGCGTGGTCTCGATGCGGACGGTCTTCTTCAACTCCTCCGGCTTGGCATCAAGCAGCGGCTCTGTTCTTTTCTTTTCAATTGTCGCGTGAATAATTTTGAGAGGCCTCTCGGCCAGTCCATCCGCAGCGGCAGGGAGTTGCGAGATTTTCTCAAGCACTTCAAAGCCCTCGGTTACGCGGGCAAAAGCGGAATACTGGCCATCCAGTGCGGGTTGTGGCGCTAGGCAAATGAAAAACTGCGCCCCCTCGCTATCCGCAACTTTCGGAATACTAACGGTGGAAACGATGCCGCGCTCATGCTTCTGGTCGCTGAACTCATTCTTCTGCAGCTTCAACCCACCAGTGCCAAAAAGATTCTTGGGCGTCTTGGGATCTTTCAGCAAAGGATCTCCACCCTGCACCAGCGCATTGGCATACATGCGATGAAAGCCGCTGCCGTTGTAATAGCCCTTGGCAACCAGGTCCAGAAAAAATGCAACGTGCTTCGGCGCTTTGTCAGGTAGCATTTCCATACGAAAGCTTCCTAGCTCGGTTTCGAAAACTGCCTCAACTTCGAGAGGCTTCACGGTCGGCGGTGTCTGCCCCACACCAAGACTCGCCACCAGCAATAAACATGCTCCAATACGCATGACTTTTATCCTAGACCCTTATCGCCACGGTGACAGTTGCAATCAGGAGGCTCCAGCTTCCCGTGATAAACTCATCGCTTCCCAATCACTATGCATACTTTCTTAATCCTCCTCAGCCTTGGCTGCACTTTCGCTGCCGAAATCAAGAAGCCACAACTCCCCGCCCCCTATGCGACTCCCTCTGCTACCAATCCGCCGAAGGTCGTTCCTCAACCCGACGGTCGTCAGCTTACAGTGCCAGCTGGCTTCACGATCACCGAATATGCCAGCGGTTTCGCCAAGCCCCGCATCATGCTGCAACTCCCTACCGGCACAGTGCTCGTCGCCGACAGTGTTGCCAAGGGCAGCGTCATCGCACTCACCAACAATGGCAAAGACCGCAAGCCCCTCATCACTGGCCTCGCCCGCCCATTCGGACTCGCACTCCATCAGGATTATCTTTACGTCTCTGAAGACGAAGCGATCAAACGCTACAAGCTCGATGCGAAAAATCTGACTGTCGGTCCCGGTGAAGAAGTCGTTTCACTCAAGGGCTACACCAAGGGCCACTGGAGCCGATCCATCGCCTTTGATCCAAAAACAAACAAGATGTATGTTTCAGTCGGTTCGGGAACGAACGTCGATACCGGCGACCCTGCCAATCGCGCCGCCATCAACATCTACAACGCCGACGGCTCTGGCCACGAAATCTTCGCGACTGGCCTGCGGAATCCTGTATCAATCAAGTTCAACCCGGCGACGAAGACCCTCTGGTCCACCGTTCAGGAACGCGACGGCCTCGGCGACGACCTGGTTCCCGACTTCTTCACCTCCATTCAGAAGGGTGCCTTCTACGGTTGGCCCTTTGCCTACATCGGGCCCAATGAAGAACCCCGTCACAAGGGCGAAGCGCCGGACATGGTGAAGAAGAGCATCGTCCCCGATGTTGTACTCCCTGCACACGTCGCTGCAATGGATTTTACTTTCTATACCGGTAAACTCTTTCCTTCGAAATACAAGAACGGCGCTTTCGTTGCTCTGCGTGGATCCGGCAATCGCTCGAAGCGAATCGGATACAGCGTTGTGTTTATTCCCTTCAAAGGCGGCAAGCCCGCAGGTGAACCTGAAGAATTTCTCGGTGGCTGGATGATGGATGCTGGCCAGCGGGAAGTATGGGGTCGGCCTGTCGGCGTCCTGCAGCTTGCCGATGGCAGCCTGCTTGTTTCCGAAGACGGCAACAACAAGATCTGGCACGTCGGCTATAAAAAGTGATATAAACTATAGTTAACTCGTAAGAGCTACCTATGGTTCAACGCCCAACGAATCGTTCGTCACTTTCGGAAGTTCACTCCAGCGTCGGAGTGCTGCACCAGAGCTTCTGGCGCAGGCTCCTCGCATTCTCAGGCCCTGCATACCTCGTAAGCGTTGGCTACATGGACCCGGGCAACTGGGCTACCGACCTCGAAGGTGGCGCACGCTTCGGCTACCAGCTTCTCTGGGTCCTGATCATGTCCAACCTGATGGCGGTGCTGCTGCAGACACTCAGCGCGCGCCTCGGGTTAATTCGTGGCCGCGACCTCGCACAGGCCTGTCGCGAATCTTACCCTCCCGCCGTCAACTACTCGCTCTGGATTCTCTGCGAACTCGCCATCGCCGCCTGCGACCTCGCCGAGATTCTGGGCGCAGCAATCGCCCTCAATCTCCTCTTCAAGATGCCGCTGCTCTACGGCGTCCTGATCACCAGCCTCGACGCATTACTGATCCTCTGGCTCACCCGTTACGGCATCCGCGTCATAGAAGCCCTTGTGCTTGTGCTCATCCTCACGATCGGCATCTGCTTCGCGGTCGAGATCTTTCTCGCCAAACCAGACCTTGCCGAAATGGCAACCGGACTCATTCCTCGCATCAGCACCGAAAGCCTGTATGTGGCGATCGGAATCCTCGGCGCGACGGTAATGCCGCACAACCTCTACTTACACTCCGCTCTCGTCCAGACGCGCCGCATTGGTACCTCCGTCGAAGAGAAACGCATCGCCTGCCGCTTCAATTTCTTCGATAGCGCCATTGCTCTCAACCTCGCACTCTTTGTCAACGCAGGCATCCTCATTCTCGCCGCCAGCACCTTCTTCAAGCACGGCCAGGAAGTGAAAGAAATCCAACAGGCTCACATGCTGCTCGCACCTTTGCTCGGCACAAGCCTCGCCAGCATCCTCTTCGCTGTCGCACTTCTGGCCAGTGGTCAGTCTTCAACGATCACTGGCACTATGGCAGGGCAAATCGTGATGGAAGGCTTCGTCAATCTACGCATGCAGGCCTGGCTTCGCAGGTTGATCACCAGGCTGCTTGCCATCATCCCGGCCGTGCTCACCATCGTCCTCGCCGGCGAGCAAGCTACCTATCAACTGCTCATTTTGAGCCAGGTAATTTTGAGTCTGCAACTTCCCTTCGCAATCATCCCGCTCATCCACTTCACCTCCGACAAAATCAAAATGGGTGAATTCGCCAATGCGCTTTGGGTCAAAGTCCTTGCCTGGTTGACAGCAGCAATCATTGTCGCCCTCAACCTGCGCCTCGCCTGGCAAACACTTGCACCACTCGGCTACTGGATCTTCCTTTTCGTTGCGCCCATACTCGGCTTACTGCTCTGGATCACGGCGTCACCCTGGCTCCCCAAGCCTAAGGCGCCTCCGCAGGTCAACACCATGCCCGAGCCAGTGATTCCAGCTATCGAGCCCCCCCACTACAAGATCATTCTGTTGCCACTCGATCATTCCGATCGGGACCGCACCGCGCTGGCTCACGCCAGTGCCCTCGCGCGACAACACCAGGCTAAGCTCCTCCTCCTCCACGTCGAAGAAGGCGTCACCAGCCAGGTCTACGGAGAACTCAGCGAAACAGCTGAAGTCGAAGAAGGCAACCTCTACCTCACCCTCATCGCCGCTCGACTCAAAGAGCAGGGCATTGAAGTCGAGATTAAGGTTGTCCATCGCGAAAGCCCGCGCAAGGCCATCATCGAGGCGGCCCGGATCTTTTCCCCCAACCTCATCATCATGGGCGCCCACGGCCACTCCGGCATCAAGGATCTCATCTTCGGCTCTACCATCGATGCCGTGCGCCATGGGGTCGCCTGTCCTGTATTGATAGTCCGTTAGTACTAGTACGAAAACTGACTCCAACTAGTAAGTAAGGGGCTTAATCTTGCCTCTCTTGCATGCTAACTTGAACGAACAGCAATGTGATCCCCGATTTTTTATCGGCCAGATCGTTGTTCGGGAAAGTAATTATTCATGCAATTAAAACTATCGTTGGCGCTCATTCTGGCAGTATCGGCGCCGGTTTTCGGAACGACCATCAACAATTCGCTCCCGGCTTGCGTAAAAGCCTCGCTAGCAGACTATGCGACCAACTTTGGCACACCCGATGGTGGTGCCTGCACCATCGGCAGCCTCACTTATTCGCAATTCTTCTTCCGTGAATTAAAGGTTACTTCGGTTTCTGCGCTTACCTTTAACATCTTGGCCTCTGATCTTTTGATCGATCCAGTGTCCCTAACCAATTCATTCAACATCGTGCCTGTTGATACTTCAGATTTCAATCGCACGATCACAGTCGCAGAGCGATATCTCATCACGTACAACGTTGATCCTCCTCCCATCATTGCTGGTGATGAGCTTTCTCTCGACCCTCCCGTTGGCTCGATTTACGCAACCAAGTGGGGCTGTACCGACAGTAATTTCTCGCCCCAGCTTTCGACAACCGAAACGATTCTTCAAAACGTAGGCGGTCGTGCCGGTTACACGGCCAGCACCTTCAAATGTGGCTCCACTCCACAAACAGACCCCTACATCCTGAAGACCGATGGCGATCCATTGACGCCGCCAACTACCATTGCTTCCATCACCTTTCCCCAGTCAGCAGCCATCATTAATGTGCGTCTGGTGCTCGACTTCGAGCCCGGCACCATCACAGGCTTCGACGCCATCCAGTCTCCGATATCGACCACCATCCCAGAGCCTGCAACCAATGTCATGATCGCCGCTGGCCTTCTGGGCTTCGGTCTCTTCTCTCGCTCACGCTTCAGGCGCTAAAACAGCCGCCTAAAGTGCTACATTTTTAAGGGTGACGCGGTCATGTACCGCGTCTTTCTTTTGAGAGGAGCTTGCACTGTTGGTGTCTCGATTTTCGTTCTTAAAGTCGAAGCAGCACGCCTGCGCTCGCGCTATCTCCGTCTGGCTTCTGCTCCTTGCCGCTCCCGCCGCTGCAGCTACTTCAGAAGCGGGCAACTTCGTCTTCAAAACTTACTCGCCCAAAGCCTACCTCGCCTCGCCGCAAAACTGGGCTGCTGTCGAAGACACACGCGGTGTCATGTACTTTGGCAACACCGATGGCCTTCTTGAATTTGACGGCATCACCTGGCGCCGTATCCCTCTGCCCAATGCCAAAGCTGTTCGTTCCCTCGCCCTCGACGAAAAGGGCCTCGTCTATGTTGGTGGACAAAACGAAGCCGGCTATCTCACCCAGGACCCCTCTGGGGCCAAGCGTTACGTCTCCCTCCTCAACCGCCTCGATCCCGCCGAACGTAATTTTGGCGACGTCTGGAGCATCGTCTCCACTCCGGCAGGCATTTACTTCAGTACCACCGAGCGGCTCATCCTCTACAACCCCGCAAGTGGCGTCCGCATCTGGAAAGCCGCTGGCCGATTCCGCCGCGCCTTTCTCATAGAAAACGTTCTTCACGTTCAGGTCTCCGGCCTTGGCCTTCATCAACTCATCGGGGAAAATCTCGCCCTCGCCCCCGGAGGGGATCAATTCCAGAAGCTCGACATTCGCGGCGTCTTTAAATCCACACGGGGAAACACCATTGCCACCGGCAAGGGATACTTTCTCGCGACTGGCAAAGGATTCGAAGAGATACCCTTTCCAGTTGCAAAACAGACCCAGGATGCAGCCCTCTATTCCGTCTCGCAGATCGCAAACAACCTGATCGCCTTTGGCTGCGTCCGCGGCGGTCTGATTCTCGCCGATGCCGATGGTCAATTTCTTCGTGTGCTGAACAAAGAATCTGGTCTCCCCAGCGATTACATCGCCAGTATTGCGCCAGACCGACAGGGCGGCATCTGGCTTGCCACCGGCCAAGGTTTGGTTCGCTTCGTACCCCGCCTCACTTACTTCAGCGAGGCAAATGGTTTGCGGGGTGCGCTCATCAGCCTGGCCCGCTGGCGCAATTCTCTCTATGCCGGTACAACCAGCGGACTCTTCCGCCTTAAGACATCCACTCTCGGTGCCCCGCCTGAATTTGAAGCCGTCCCGGGCCTGCAGGAATCGATCTGGGCACTGACTGCCCGCGAGGAATCCCTCTGGATCGGTGCCCAAAGCGGACTCTTCGAATTCAACGGCACCAAGCTCGAACGCCGTACCGCCAGCCACGAAGTGGTGTACGACATTGCGTTCTCGCGGCGCGATCCAAAGACGCTCTTCATCGCCATGCGATCTGCCGCTCACATCCTTCAGCACGATGGCAAAGCCTGGGTCAAAACTGCTGAGTTGCCAAGTGCTGGTGAAGAATTCCGTACCATTGCCGACGATGCGCAAGGCATCTTATGGGCTACCACCCGCTCCTCCATCGTTCGCGCAGACCTCAGTTCAGGCACCCCGCAAATCAAAATCTTCACAGAACAAAATGGACTGCCCAAAGGCTGGAAGAATCTCTTTCGCGTTGGCACCAGACTCCTCTTTGCCACAGAAAAAGGGCTTGTCAAATTCGACCCGGCCACTCAGGCTTTCGTTCCCGACCCTAGCCTCGGCACAACTTTTTCTGACGGCTCCCATGGCATCCTCCTGCTCAAAGAAGACCCGCGCAATGGCAACATCTGGATCAGCGGCGCAGGCTATCACGGCTTGCTCGCCAACCCTGGCAAGCCAGACACCGAGTGGCGGCCCATGCCTTTTATCAGTTCCGGCTTTGATGACCTTTGGGTGATTCAGCCAGATCCGGACGGCGTCGTTTGGGGCGCAGGCTCGGATGGCCGCCTCGGTCGGCTCGAACCTTCCCTCGCCAGCACTACCCAAAAGCCACTCGAAGTCCTCATCCGCCGGCTTCTTGTTTCAGAGACCCGTCAATCCATCGCTGAAGGTCCCTCCGAAAAGCCCATCCGCGTGCTCGCGGGGCAAAACAGCCTTCGCGTCGAATTTGCCGCACCCTTCTTTGATGCGCCAGACCGCATCGAATACCAGTTCACTCTCGATGTCAATCTCGATGCCAATACCGCCTGGTCCGGAGAATCTTGGAAAGATCTCAGCAACCTCTGGGAGGGAAATCACAAACTGCACGTCCGCGCCCGCAGCCCTTATGGCCAGATCTCTCCAGAAGCCCATCTGTCCTTTCAGGTCCTGCCTCCCTGGTATCGAAGCTGGTGGGCCTATGCACTCTATGTTGCCTCTCTAGGATCCGTAGTCTGGCTCTTCTTCCGCTGGCGCTTGCGCAGCTTGCGCGAGAGCAATCGTCAGCTCGAATCCATCGTCGAAGAACGCACTGCCGAGATTCGCCAGCAGCGGGATCAAATCCTCGAGCAGGAAAAAAAGAGCGAAGCCCTCCTGCTCAACATCCTCCCCGCCCCGGTCGCTGAAGAACTTCGCACCAAGGGCGTTGTCGCCCCCATGCACTTCGACGATGTCACCGTCTGCTTTACCGACTTCGTCGGCTTCACGCTCTCCAGCGAAACACTCGCCGCAGAGGACCTTGTCGCCAAGCTCCACGAATACTTCACCGAGTTCGACAAAATCATCACCAGCTACGGCCTCGAAAAATTGAAGACCATCGGCGATTCTTACATGTTCGTATCCGGCCTCCCGGAGCCGTCTCCCGATCACGCAGTCCTCGCCGTTTGCGCCGCTCTCGATATCGTCGCCAAGGCTCAGGAACTCGGCCAGCGCTACCCCACGCTCAACTGGAGACTCCGCGTTGGTCTCCATTCCGGGCCAGTTGTCGCCGGAGTCGTCGGCCTGAAGAAATTTGCATTTGATATCTGGGGCGATACCGTGAATCTTGCTTCGCGAATGGAATCCAGCGGCGCACCCAATCGGGTCAATTTCTCGGAACGCACCTATCACGCCGTTCGGAATTCCATCGATTGCGAAGCTCGCGGACTCGTCCACACCAAGGATGGCCGCGATCTCCCCATGTACTTTGCCATCAGCCGGAAAACGCTTCAGGCTGCCTCTAGCTAAAGAACGATGCTGTAACCCTCACGGGCAATCAACGTATTGTCAAATTCTCGTCGCGCCTCTTCGAGCACTCCCCGCATAAACTCATCCGTGTGCGAAGGATCATGATGCGCCAGCACCAGCTGCTTCACGCCCGCATCACGCGCCACCTTCACACCTTCAAGCCAGGTACTGTGTCCCCAGCCCTTCTTTGCCGGGTACTCCGCCGGAGTAAACTGCGCATCATAAATCAGCACATCCGCGCCCTCGGCATACTCGCGAATCACTTTGTCCAACGTCTCATCCCCATGCTCGTGGTCGCACGCATGCACAATCACAGCGCCTTCCGCTTCGAGCCGAAATCCCGTTGCCCCCTGTGGATGATGCAATGGAAACGCATGCGCTGCGAGTGCCCCGCCCCGCAACAATTCACGCTGCGCAAAGGCCATGGGCTCGAACTCCCGCTTGGCAGCCAGCAGGTCGAATTTCACAGGGAAATACGGATGCGTCATCTGGCCTTCCAGAATGTTCCGCACATCCTCTGCCGACTTGGTGTTGCGAAACGTGATCCGATTCGAAGGGCTGTATAGCGGGGCAAAGAATGGTATCCCCTGGATGTGATCCCAATGAAAATGCGTCATAAGAATATCGAGATCGAGACTCTTGCCCGCCGACCGCTCCAGCAGATCCAGTCCAAGCTTGCGCGCACCCGTCCCACCGTCAATCACCACCACGTCCCCGTTGCCAAGGCGCAACTCAAGACAGGTCGTGTTTCCGCCGAAGCCCAGATTCTCCGGCGCAGGCGTCGGGATCGAACCCCGCACCCCCCAGAATTTCAATTCCATGCGGAGTGGGGAACTCACTCTCCCGCCTCATTCGGGCGGCAAACTGCACTTGCTTGGTCCAGCATCAATCTTTAGATTGTAATTGAGTTTTAGTTCGCCCGACGCAGATCGGTACAATATGTTAACCATGCAAGGCGAGCACATCTCAAGAGTAATTTTTAACTATGCCACCAAAATCGGCGATGCCCGTGAAACCGGTGCCAATTTACAGCTCAATGCCGACATGGCCCGCGACCTCGTTGGTGCCGATCGCTGCAGTATCTGGCTCATCGATCGCAAGACCAGCGAGCTATGGACCATGGTCGCCCACGGCGTGCCCCCCTTGCGCATTCCGATGGGCCAAGGCCTCGTCGGTGCCAGCATCGACGCCAACCAGAGCATCGTCGTCAACGACACTTCCAGGGACCCGCGCTTCCTCCACACCTCTGGTACTTACGAAACCAGATCGCTGCTCGTCATTCCGCTTCGCTCCTCTGACGGTGCCGTCATCGGCGCACTGCAGGCCTTGAACAAACCCGGTGGCTTCAGTTCCGAAGACGTAGATCTGCTCGGCCTCGCCGCTACCTACTCTGCCTCTGCAATTGAAAATCAGCGCCTGCGTCTCGAAGCAGAATCGGCACGCCTCATGATGCGCGAACTCGAGATCGCCCGCGATGTCCAGCAAAGACTTTTCCCCGAACACCATCCAAAACTTCCCGGCCTCGACTGCACCGCTTCCTGCCGCGCCGCCAAATCCGTAGGCGGCGATTACTACGACTTCATTCAGATGACCGACGGTGGTCTCTTCTTTACCCTCGGCGATATCTCCGGCAAAGGGATTGCGGCCGCCGTGCTCATGGCCAGCATTCAGGCCTCCATCCGTACCCAGGTGATGACTCCGCCTCCCTCGCTTTCGCTTCTGATGGGCAGCTTTAATAAGGCAGTGGCATCCTTCTCCCGTTCCGAACGCTACTCCACTCTTTTCTGCGGTCAGCTCGATGCGACGATGCGCAAGCTCACTTATGTCAATGCCGGCCAGGTAGAACCCATGCTGCTGCGTGCCGCAACGGGCAAAGTGGAGCGGCTCTCCGCCGGTGGTCCACCAGTCGGCCTGCTTTCCTTCGCCCAGTATTCGCACGGGGAACTGACGCTCGAGACCGGCGACATCCTGCTCTGTTACTCCGATGGAATTAGCGAAGCAACCAACATGGCGGACGAGATGTGGGACGACGTCGAAGTGCGCCATCTGCTCCAGGCTTCAGGCCACTTGTCTGCCGCTGAAATCGAGCAGCGCATCATCACGGCTGCCGATGCGTTTGCCGGCGAAGCCGAACAGGCCGATGACCTCACCGTGATGGTCCTCAAAGCAATCTAGTTCTCTGACCGCATGAAAGAGTTCTTTTTGTAGCCGAATGTCTTCCTGGCTGCCTTACGGTCGAACTTCCAATCGATCTTCGTGCCGGCCTTATTGATTCGCCGCGCCCAGGCCTTGCACTGACGGCGCAGGGTTCGAAGATCTGGAATCCTGCGTTTTCCGAGGCACTGCCTGGCAAAAATGCC
>JANXLY010000252.1 GCA_025354885.1 Acidobacteriota bacterium
CTGGATGGGACTTGGGCGGGTGCTTGACGAAGCGTTCGGGGTGGGCAAGGTAAGCGGCATCCAGAACACTTCGTCAAGCACCCGCCCAAGTCCCATCCAGCCCCTTCTGAGGTCTGGATCAACAAGCCACCTTTAACGGATCAAAATACTCCGTAATCTCCGATTAAGAGTGTCTCAAAGTTGTTGACACGTACCGAACCCAGCATCGCATTCTCCGTTATTGCGATAATTGATGTGGCATTTGAATAAGCCGTAGCCAAACTTGAAGTTTGGAAGACAAGTACTTTGGGTGTATTGTGAGCCTCTAAGCCTTAGCTGCTCGCAAATCGCCAGAAAACGGCAAAGTTGAATATATGCTCGCTCTGAATCGTTCCGCTTGGAAACCACGCGTTTCACGATTCGTTTTCGGATTTTACCGCAGCGATGAACACGGTTTAGAAGCACTTCGCGAGCTTCGCAAAAACGGATTTCGCCGCTCCGCTGTGATCCAACGCGCATCAGTCGGCTCGATAAATTATGTTCATGCCGGGTTTGGGAATCTGGAAAGAGCTACAGCCGCCTTTTCCTTTGCGCTGGTATTCGCACTTCTCGGCGAACTTCTTGCGCTCCCACCCTGGGTCATAGGCAGCTTTGGGATCAGCGGCTTTCTGATCACCTGGTTTGGCACTCTCTTGTTTGGACTTGGTATCCGGAATTCTTTGCTGAATAGCTACCAAAGCTTTGTTCTTGCCGGAGAAAATCTCGTTGTGGTTGAAGCAGGAGAAGCGGATGCAGTCGAAGTAATTACAGTGTTGAGGCGCATCTCTCAACCATCTGTATTCACGATTCGTCCTTGGCCCGGTTTTACTCCGTCCCCCGAACTTCAACTACAAAGGCGTGATCCTGTCACTATGGCGGGCCTGCCGGATTGCGCACACGCACTCTCAGCCCTGCACGTGCTCGAACCATCCACCCGATCCACGTCGCTCCTGCCGCTGCTGCTCAAATCCGAGCTCGCTATCGAACGCTCAAGAGCCGATCTTGCCGAAGCAGTTCGCCTCGATTATGGCATTACTCACGAGACAGAGTGGCTGCTTGACAACGCTTACCTCATTCGCTCCAATATCGCTGATATCAGGCACAACCTTCCCGACAATCACAACAAACTGTTACCCGTTCTGACCGATAAATCAGCTCCGGTTCGGCTCCGCGTTTACCACATCGCTTCAGAGCTGATTGATTGCACTGGTCACAGGCTCTCACCAGATTCGATCATCAGCTTTCTTGATGCGTATCAGCAAACCGCTCCATTGATCATTGCTGAGCTTTGGGTGTTTCCTTTGATGCTGCGTCTAGTCCTCCTCGAACGATTGCAACGCCTTTCCGAATTGGCCAGCCTCCGCCAGCATCAGAGAGAACTCGCAGACTTTTGGGCAGACAGACTCTTGAACGCAGCCCAACGCAGTCCCGAGGTCTTCGCACAAACAATGGTGGAATTGGATCGTCGAGGCGACGAACTAACGCCTCACTTCATCGAACGGCTCGGCGAGCAATTGCAGCAGGAAGAGTCCGCACTCGCCCCGATTCAGAATTGGATCCAGGACAAAACCGGGCAACGCTGGATTGACATCGTCCGTCGTGAACAAGCCGAAGAAGCAAACGATCTCATGTGGATTGCCAGCGCCATTGGTAGTCTCCGCCAACTCTCCGAACTGCAGTATCCAAAAATTGTCGAATCAGTAAGCCGCATGGAGGCGATTCTGCTCGAAGACCCGTCTGGCATCCATGGCCATAGCGATTTCGCGACGAGAGACCGTTGCCGCCGTGTTGTCGAGGCCTCAGCCCGCCATTCCAAATCTTCCGAATGGGAAGTAGCCCGTCTGGCCGTAAATCTCGCCCAGGCTGCCACACCTGGCAGCCGCGAGCAATGCGTCGCTTACCACCTGCTGGACCAAGGCTTGCCAGAACTCGAACACCAGATAAGCTGCCGTATTCCTTGGCGTGAAAGACGGCAGCGCTTTATGCTGAGGTACCCAACTCGCCTCTACATCGCTAGCCTCGCCCTCCTCACTGTTGCACTTTCCACTACCTTTGGGTTTGCTGCCTACAAAACGGGTTCCGTTTCTTACTTCACTCTGTTTTTGCTTGGCTTTCTTGCTCTTTTTCCTTCCAGCGAATTGGCCACTTACCTGCTTCACATGTTCATCACCTGGGTAGTCCCCCCACGGGTGCTATCCAAGATGTCCTTCAAAGAAGGCATCCCGGAGGACTGCCGCACTCTGGTCGTTGTGCCCATGATGCTCATCACGCCAGAGTCAATTCAGGGAGAAATTGAGAAACTGGAAGTCCGTTACTTCGCAAATCAGGGCCCCAATCTCTGGTTTTCACTCCTTTCTGATTTCACCGATGCTGCCGACCGTGAAATGCCGGAAGACGACACTCTCATCGGATCGCTGATAAAAAGCGTCGAACAACTCAATTCCCGGCATAGTGGCAATCGTTTTCTTCTCTTCCATCGATCACGTACCTGGTGCGAAACCGAAACTCGCTGGATTGGCTGGGAACGCAAACGCGGAAAACTGGAAGAACTCAACTGTCTTCTCAATGGCGACGGACACCAGGATCTTCTGCACGTTGGCACATTGCCTGCGGATATCCGTTATGTCATCACCCTCGATGCAGATACTCAACTTCCTCATGACACCGCGCAAAAACTGGTAGAAACCATTGCTCACCCCCTAAATCGCATCGAATTTACTTCCGACGGACGAAACCGTCTCCGCGGATACACAGTAATTCAACCCCGCGTCAGTATCACCCTCCCCTCGGCAACTGCAACCCGATTCACAAGATTGTTCACCGACGCTCGCGGTACAGACCCCTACAGCCAGGCCGTTTCCGATGTCTATCAGGACCTCTTCGGAGAAGCGATCTACCACGGCAAAGCCATTTACGACCTTCGCGCTTTCCACCAGATACTCCACTCGCGATTCCCCGAACAGCGCCTTTTAAGTCACGACTTGATCGAAGGCTCTTATGTCGGCGTCGGGTTGGCTTCAGATGTGGAATTGTTCGAGCAATTCCCAAACGATTACACCAGCTACGGCAAACGCCAGCATCGCTGGATCCGTGGAGACTGGCAGATTGCTTCCTGGGTGCTGCCACAAGTTCCCTCTCCAATCCCACACCAGCACTTGCCAAACCCTCTATCCGCCATCAATCGCTGGAAGATCTTCGACAACCTGCGACGCAGTCTCGTAGCTCTCGCCTCCTTACTCCTCTTGCTGACCAGTTGGACTTTACACTCAGTTTCAGAAGTTGCCAGCTTACTCGTAGCTTTGACTCTTGTCCTTCCACTTCTCTTTCAAATTCTGGATCGGTTGGTTGCGCGATGGAGGGGTGACACCCAAAGTTGGCGCGAAGCAAATAGCGACTTTAATTTGGCTATGGTCAAGGCTGCCTTCCTCCCTCATCAGGCCTACCTTTCGCTCGATGCAATCCTTCGCGTCTTCTATCGCCTCAGCTTCAGTCGACGTCATCTGCTGGAATGGCAAAGTGCGGAAGTTTCACAACAAGCCGCCCTCCTCCATCTCGATCCCTTTCGCGCCCATTTTTATCTCATCTGCGGCATCACCACACTGTTCATGCTTGCTTTTGAAATTCAAGGCAAACTTTGGCAGCTCGCCTGGGCTCCCTATCTCGTCCTTTGGGTTGCCGCTCCCTTCGTCCAGCACTGGATCCGCCTGCAACGTCGCTCCCTCAGAAATGCAGAACTCCTCGATGTGGAGGACAGCCGCTTTCTCCGGCGAATGGCTCGCGCCACATGGCGTTACTTCGATGACTTGGTGGGCCCAAAACACAATTGGCTTCCACCTGATAATTCCCAGGAGGCCCTGAGAATTGAAGTAGCCGAGCGCACCTCTCCCACCAATATCGGCCTCTGGTTAATGGCAGCCGTATCGGCTCGCGATTTCGGCTTCATTACTCCCGAATTGATGGTCGATCGATGCAGCGCAACCATGGAAACGATCAACAAGCTCGAGCGCTGCGAAGGTCATCTTCTCAACTGGTACAACACTCGAACCCTCGAACCTCTGCTGCCAAAGTATGTCTCCACCGTAGACAGCGGCAACCTGATTGCAAGTCTTTGGGTCTTGTCCCAGGCTGCACTGCAACTCGCCGAAGAACCGCAATTGGACGCCCGCGCATTGCGTGGATTGGCCGACACCTTGGCAGTAGTCACAGAACGTCTTCCCTTGGAACACGGCACCAGCGTTCTACTTGTCGTCTTGCGCAGCCTGCTGGAAGAGGAGGCAATCGGTATCGAAATTCTTTCGCGGATCCGCCTTGCCGCCGAGCCCGCTCGCAAGCTCACCGATTCCTTGCGTTGGAGTGTTTCCCCAGGGGGAGAACGCGCTTACTGGTTTACCCGCCTCGAACAACAGATTCAAAGCTGGATTCAACACGCAGACCGTCATTTGCGCTGGCTGGACGTACTCGCTGCGCCTCCCGATGAGTTTCTTCTGCCTCTCGGGGCCGAAGCCATTTCTGAACGCCGCAGATTGCTCCGCGACTTGCCTTCCTGGGCCGCAGTGGCAAATGGAACTTTTGGCTTCCTATTCAATATCTCCCAGGAGTCCGCCCGCAAACCTACTTACTCGGACAACCTCAAAACCTGGCTCGCCAATCTCAATTCCGAGTTTGAAAATGCCAGTCGCGACGCCACCAATTTGCTGGCCCGCTTCAAACTTTTGGAGGATCAAAGCGAAACTGCGGCCAACCTTATGGATATGCAGTTTCTTTATGACCCGCAGCGTCGCTTGTTTGCGATCGGATACCAGGTCGGCGGTCCTCTCAACATCACGGCTCATTACGATCTGCTCGCCAGCGAAGCTCGGCTTGCCAGCTTGGTAGCCATTGCCAAAGGCGATGTTCCCGCCGAGCACTGGCTGGCACTGGGCCGTCCCTATACTTCAGCAGACGGACAGGTGCTGCTCTCCTGGAGCGGCACCATGTTTGAGTACCTGATGCCAATGCTCTTCACTCGTACCTTCCGGAATTCGTTGCTCGAAAACGCTTGCTCAGAAGCGGTAAAACGTCAGATTGCTTACACCAAAGATCGCGGCACTCCCTGGGGAATTTCTGAATCGGCCTACAGCGCTCTCGATTCCAACAAGATTTATCAGTATCGCGCCTTCGGAGTTCCATCTCTTGGGCTCAAACGAGGCCTCGAAGAAGATTTGGTGGTCGCTCCTTATGCTTCGGCACTCGCACTCCTCGTCGATCCGGCTGCTTCAATTGAAAACCTCAAGCGCCTGACCAAAATCGGAATGTACGGTCGCATGGGCTTCTTCGAATCCATAGACTATTCCCGTCAGGATGAGCGCGTCGGCAACAAAGGTGTAATCGTTTACGCCTACATGGCTCACCATCAGGGAATGAGCCTGATGTCCTTGAACAACTTGCTCAATCGGGGCATCATGCGAAAACGTTTCCACGCTGATCGTCGCATCAAAGCAGTCGAGCCGCTGCTGTTTGAGCGCATTCCCCCCATTCCCTCAATGCTCGTCCACCGCCCGCCGGAAGAATCGGCGATTCGACTCGTATCCGGACCATCGGTGCCAGAATACCGGGTCTTCGATGAAGACACTCCCATCCCGCGAGTCCAGTTGCTCGGCAATGGCAACTACGCCCTCATGATCACCAACACCGGCGCTGGTTATAGCCGCTGGGGCGACTTCGACATCACCCGTTGGCGTTCCGACACCACTCGCGACAATTGGGGATCCTTCCTCTATCTTTCCGAAGACTCCAGCAACACCCTTTGGTCCGTGACCCATCAACCGGTCAACATAGAAGACCCCCGCTACACTGCAACCTTCAGCGCAGATCGCGCTGAATTCCGCCGTCGCAAATTGGGCATCGAAAGCCTGATGGAACTAACCGTGTCGCCCGAAGATGATGTGGAAATTCGCCGCATTACACTGATCAATCAAGGCTCGCGAATTAGAAACATTTCTTTGACCAGCGCCGCCGAATTGAGCCTCGCTCCCCATGCTGCAGATCGTGCCCATCCTGCCTTCAGCAAGATGTTTATTCAGACTGAAGCGCTCCCCGAACTACACGCCCTCATTGCCTGGCGACGCCTTCGGTCCTCGAGCGATGCCCCCATTTGGGTTGCCCAATTGATGATTCAAAGTCCTGAAGGCGAATCGCCTCTCGAATACGAAACCGATCGCTCAATCGCTCTGGGGCGGGGTCGAACTTGGCGCGATCCTCGCTTGTCCCTCAACCAGACCACTGGCTTCGTGCTCGATCCCGTCTTCGTCATGCGCCAGCGCGTCACTCTTGCCCCGCGACAGCAGCTTCAAATCTCACTCGTGACGATTGCCGCAGCTTCACGCGAAGAACTGATGCGTCTCATCCTCAAATATCGCGACGCCGACGTCTGCAGCCGTGCCTTCGAACTCGCCTGGTCTCACTCCCAGCTCGAATTCCGCTATCTCGGAATTCAGAGCGATGCCGCCATGCGCTTTGGTGAACTCGCAAGCCACCTGGTTTATCCCAATCTCCGGTTGCGCGCTCCCGCAGATCGACTTCGCCGTAACGTCCAAACCCAGGCCAGACTCTGGGCCTATGGCATCTCGGGAGACTTGCCCCTTGCCTGTGTTTGGATCGACGATTCTCAGGGCCTCACTCTTGTCCGCGAACTCCTCATTGCGCATACTTACTGGCGTTTGCATGGCCTCAAAGCCGATCTCATCATTCTCAACCGCGAACCAGCAAGTTACGAGCAGCCCCTTCAGCAGCAGTTACTGCGTCTCATAGAAGCACACACCCTCCACACTGGCATCGCCCAGCCCGGAGGCGTTTTTATCTTGAAGGCGGACCAACTACCTGAGGAAGATTTGAATCTCATCCTCTCCGTTGCTCAAGTCACATTGGGTGCTTCACGAGGTACTCTTTCAAAGCAACTCAGCAGTCCTCCAGAAGGCATCATTCTCCCGCCGCAATTGCAAATCAAGCGAGGCGAGGATCTGCCATCCACGCCTCTGCCTTTCCTCCAACTCCCCTACTTCAACGGTGTGGGAGGATTTACAGCAGACGGACGCGAGTATGCAATCTATCTCGGTCCCAATGCCTTAACCCCGCTTCCTTGGATCAATGTCATGGCCAATCCCACCTTCGGTGCCATGCTCAGCGAATCAGGCTCTGGATCCTGCTGGTTTGGCAACAGCCAATCCAACCGCTTAACCCCCTGGAGCAACGATCCCGTTTCCGATCCTGCCTCCGAAGCAATTTATATTCGAGATGAAGACAGCGGAGTCTTCTGGACGCCAACTCCCCTTCCCGTTCGCGAACTCGACGCCTATCGTACTCGCCACGGGCAAGGCTATACCGAGACAGAACACAACAGTCACGGGCTCGAACAAACTCTTTTGACCTTCGTTCCGGTGCAAGCTGGTCCACCCGATCCGCTTCGAATTCAAAAGCTGACCATCAGGAACAAGTCCGCTCAAAGGCGCCGCCTGTCCGTAACTGCTTACTCAGAATTCGTGCTCGGTTCCGATCAGGAAACAACCCAGATGCACATCTCATCTTCTTGGGATGAGACATCCAAAGCTCTTTTCATGCGCAATCCTTACCACGTCGATTATGGTGGCCGGATCGCCTTCGCCGCCATATCTCCAGACCCTTCCTCCTTCAGCGGTGATCGCACCGTTTTCTTGGGACGCAATGGCTCGCTCAGCTCTCCTTCTGCCTTGCGACGCGAGTCTCTCTCGACGCGCACTGGGCCCGGTCTCGATCCTTGCGCAGCCTTGCAGACAAAGTTTGAACTCGCTCCAGGCGAAGAAAAAACCGTCATTTGCCTCCTCGGTCAGGCAGACGATGCCGATCACGCCCGTCGCTTGATCCAGCAATTCCGCGATGCCCAAATCGTCGAACGCTCTCTAAAACAGACACGCGATTGGTGGGATCAACTTCTCACCACCATTCAGGTCAAAACCCCAATTCTCTCGGTCGATTTCATGCTGAATCGTTGGCTGCTCTATCAATCCCTCAGCTGCCGCGTCTGGGGTCGAACTGCTCTGTATCAATCGAGCGGCGCCTATGGCTTCCGCGACCAGTTGCAGGATGGCCTGGCCCTTGTCTACTCTGCGCCACAAATTACCCGCGACTTGATTTTACGCGCAGCCGCACGGCAGTTCTCCGAAGGTGATGTACAACACTGGTGGCATTTGCCATCCGGAGCTGGCGTCCGTACCCGTTGCTCCGACGATTTGTTGTGGCTGCCCTACACCGTTTGCCAATACCTCGATGTCACCGGCGATTCCACCCTTCTCGATGCCGAAGCTTATTTTCTCGTGGCTCCACCATTGAAAGAAGCCGAACACGAAGTTTATTCCCAGCCTTCAGTCTCCATCGAACAGGCCACCATCTTCGAACATTGCTGCCGTGCCATTGAAAAAGGGCTCACCTCGGGTTCCCACGGCTTGCCTCTCATGGGAACCTGCGATTGGAACGACAGCATGAGCAGCGTCGGCGACAAGGGAAAGGGCGAAAGCGTCTGGCTCGCCTGGTTTCTGATCGATATACTCAAGAAATTCGCTGCCTTGTGCACGGGTCGTGGACTACCAGATCTGGCCTTCCGCTACAACAGTCGTGCCGAACAATTGAGGGCAACCGTCGAAGCCACAAGTTGGGACGGAGAATGGTATCTCCGCGCTTTCTTCGACGACGGCTCACCGCTCGGCTCGCATCAAAACGAAGAAGCTCGCATCGATTCGATCGCACAATCCTGGTCCGTGATCAGCGGCGCAGCTGACCCCGGTCGCGCCGCAAAGGCAATGCAATCGGTTGAAGAAAATCTGATTCGTGAGAAAGAAAAGCTCGTCCTCCTCTTCACCCCTCCCTTTGATAAATCCACTCCCAACCCCGGCTACATCATGGGCTATCCGCCAGGTGTACGCGAAAATGGCGGGCAATATACGCACGCTGCACTTTGGGTCGCCATGGCCTTCGCTCGTCTGAAAGATGGGGATCGCGCCGTCAAAGTTCTTCAGATGCTGAATCCCATAGAACATTCACGCACTCCTGAGGCTAGTGCCATTTATGAAACGGAGCCTTACGCCGTTGCCGCTGATGTCTATTCCCTCCAAAGCCAGCCTGGGCGAGGCGGCTGGACTTGGTACACCGGCTCCGCAGGCTGGATGTATCGTGTCTGGCTCGAAGAAGTTCTCGGCTTCAAATTGCGCGCTGGCAAGCTCTCGATCGAACCAGCCATTCCCGCCGATTGGCCAGGTTTCGAACTCAGCTTCCGCTATGGCAAAAGCACCTATAAAATTGACGTCAAAAACGGCGGCACGAGATCCACTCAGGAAATCCTGCTGGTTGACGACGGCCAGAACCACGTGATTCCAGTTTTCGCCGGACCACCCAACTCAACCCCGATACAATCGTAGGGTCACATGAAGACTCTCGAAAACAAAGTCGCCGTAATCACCGGCGCATCACGCGGCCTCGGCAAAGCCATGGCCATTGCTCTCGCCTCCCAAGGCGCTCACATCGCTCTCGTCGCCCGCGACACAGAAGCCCTCACTTCCGTCGCTACGGAAATCCGCGCCCTCGGTGCAACGGCTGAAATCTTCACTGCCGATGTCACCGACGAAGCCAGCGTCGCGGCCCTCGAAACAGCCGTCATCGCCCGCTTCGGCAAAGTCCAGATCCTCATCAACAATGCCGGCATGAACCTACGCAAGAAGATCCACGAGTTCAGTCTCGAAGAATGGATGCGCGTCACCAATACCAACCTCACCAGCGTCTTCCTCATGTGCCGCGCCTTCGTCCCTCACATGAAAGACCAGGGTTATGGCCGCATCATCAACATGACCTCCATCATGGCCCACGTCTCGCTTCCAGAACGTACTGCTTACTCCAGCACCAAAGCCGCCCTCCTTGGCCTCACCAAATCTCTCGCCATGGAACTCGCCCCCGACAACATCACAGTCGTCGGCATCTCCCCTGGTCCCTTCCTCACCGAAATGAATCTGGCCATCCTCGACGACCCCCAAAAGAACGCCCTCTTTATCTCCAAAATCCCCATCGGCCGCTGGGGGCAGCCCGATGAAATCGGCTCTCTCGCCGCCTACATCTGCTCCGACGCCGCCGGCTTCATCACCGGCACCGACATCCTGATCGACGGAGGTTGGTGTGCGACTTAGTGCAATCCTCCTCATCGCACTGTTTCTCAACACAGCCTGCAACCAATCGAAAAAGCGCCTCATCGCCGTCGTCCCCAAGGCAACCTCACACGCCTTCTGGATTGCTGTAGAGAAAGGCGCACAGGCCGCAGGCAAACAACTCAACGTCGATGTCGAATGGAATGGCGCGGCATCAGAAACAGATTACGCCCGTCAGATCCAGATCGTAGATTCGATGATCAACCGTCACGTCGACGGTCTCGCTGTCGCCGCTACTGAACGTAGAGCCCTCGTCGCCACCATCGATCGTGCGATGAAACTCGGCATCCCGGTCACCATCTTCGATAGCGGTATCGAGGGCGACAACTTCACCAGCTTCGTTGCCACTAATAACTTCGAAGGCGGCCAGCTCGGTGCCCGCGCTCTCGCCAAACTCATCGGCGGCAAAGGCGAAGTCGGCCTCATCATGCACGCCCCCGGTAGCGCCTCCACCATGGATCGCGAACGCGGCTTTACCGAAGCGATCGAAAAGGAATTTCCCGACATCAAAATCGTCGCTACCCAATACGGCATGTCCGATCGGTCCAAAGCCCGCGCCGCCGCTGAAAACATGCTCACCGCGCACCCTAACCTCAACGGCTTCTTCGGCTCCTCAGAACCCTCCACCACCGGTGCATCTCTCGCTGTAAAAGCCCGCGGACTCACCGGCAAAACCAAAGTCGTCGCCTTCGACGCCTCCGACAATTTGGTAGCCGACATGAAACTCGGCTCCATCCAGGCCATGGTCGTACAAGACCCCTTTCAGATGGGCTACCAGACCGTCAAAACTCTCGTTGACAAGTTAGACGGCAAAGCTCCACCCAAACGCATCGACCTCTCGGCAAAGGTGATTTACTCCGCAGACATCGACAAACCCGAAAACCAGCGCCTCCTCTCCCCGGAGCTGAAGTAAGTGCATTCCATTGACGCCGCAAGCCTCAGCGAACTCTGTTCAAAATTGCTCCAGGGCCTCGGCGTCAATCCCAAAGATGCTGCATTCACGGCCACAGCTCTGGTCGCCTCCAACCTGCGAGGCGTTGATTCCCACGGCGTAGCCCTGTTACGTTATTATCTCGAACAACTCGAATGCGGTGACATGTTACCCGATGGCGACCCCGAGTTACTTCATAATTCCGGCTGCACCGCACTCGTCGATGGACACAACGCCCTCGGCCAACTCGTCGCCCGTTTCTGTTGCGATCAGGCAGTCTCGTTAGCCATGGATCACGGCTGCGGCATCGTCTCAGCCCGCCACTCCAACCATTTCGGTGCCGCCGCCCACTGGGTCCAGCGACTCAACGCCGCTGGCTTCATCGGCATCGTTCTCTGCAACGCCTCACCCACAGTTGCTCCGTGGCAAGGCAAGCAGGGCCGCCTCGGCACAAACCCCATCTGCTTCGGAGTCCCCGGCGCATCGCCCTTCCTGCTCGACATGGCAACCACCACCGTCGCCGCCAACAAAATCTTCAACGCGTATAGCGCCGGCAAACCAGAGATTCCCTCCAACTGGGCCCTCGATTCCGACGGAGTCCCGACAACAGATACGGAGCATGCCTACAAAGGCCTCCTCAATCCACTTGGCGGCTACAAAGGCTCAGGCCTCGCGGTGATGGTGGAGATGTTATGCGGAGTCCTCTCGGGCGGCGCAATGGCCAACGAATTAGGAGGCATCCGCTTCCGTGGCAAGAAAGTCGATATCAGCCAGTTCTACATGGCCCTCGACCCCAAGTGCTTCCTCGCCCCGGGCGAATACGAAGACAGGGCCATCAAACTAACGGGAATCCTGAAATCCGTCCAAACCGCTACAGGTTACGACGAAGTCTTAGTCGCCGGCGAACCGGAAATCCGCAAAGAAGCAGATCGCCGCAAGAACGGAATCCCCCTTGCCGACGACACCTGGCAAAGCCTCACCACCTGGGCCGAAAAACTCAAGATCCCGACAGCTACCCTTTAGCCTGTGCGTACCGGTCAAAGCGATCTGACAAGGCAAAAAATGTAGGGGCCCAAAGACCAACAAAGATTCCGAATCGTTCCCCGTGCGCTGGATCTGGCTCTTTGAACATAAACCAGATCGCGATGGAGGCAGCAATAGAGACAAAGCCCCCAACAAAACAAATGTTGCTCAGCAATTTAAGCGTACTCGATGGCATGATTTTCCTTTGGACTCCCGTGGAGCCACCTTAAGATATGCCACCGACCAGCCTTCAGATTGATTTCTTGTCAAATTGCTCGAACCCAATCTTCCGCAATCCCAATGACCAACGACAGCACTGCCCCATCATTCTGGTCGAATTCATCGCCACACCCTCGCCAAACACCGCACACGCGAACCCCCAAAACAACGACTTGGTCAGAGAGCAAGAAGCTAATCCTTGCCGCTACCCCGTCGCCTCAAACACAATAGTCGGATTCTTTTCAATCAGCCGCTGCTGATCCCACGTCGACAGAAACAAACAAACCACCTGACCATTCTGATCCGTCGCAAGCATCGTCCCCGTACCCTCAAGACCACGCATCTTCTTCGCTTCCGCAAGCGTCACACGCGGCCACCGTGCACAAACATAATTGAGCGGAGAGTTGATTGTCTTAACAGAATATTCCTGCAAAAACCGCGCCTCCACAACATCAAACTGCAACCGCCCCACAGCCCCAAGAATCGGTTCCCGCCTCACCGCATCCACGGAGTAATAAACCTGCACCACACCCTCTTCCGAAAGCTGCTCAATCCCCTTCCGAAACTGCTTGTTACGAGAAACATCCTCATTACGAAGACTGCAGAAAAACTCTGGTTGAAAACTCGGGATGCGCTCATACGCCACACCCTCCTGAGTACTCAGCGTGTCCCCAATGGCAAAGATCCCCGGATTCACAATTCCCACAACGTCACCCGCAAATGCCTCGTCAATCGTCTCGCGATCCCGTGCAAATAAGCGATGCAGTTTCGTCATGCGGATCTTCTTCTCAAGCCGCGGATGATTCACCCACATATCCTTCTGAAAACGCCCCGAACAAATCCTTAAAATCGCCATGCTGTCGCGATGATTCGGGTCCATGTTGCCTTGGATCTTGAACACAAACGCAGAGAACTCAGAAGACTTTGGATCAATCGAAACGCCCTTGCTCAAACGCGCCATCGGCGGCGGTGCCAACTGAACCAGCGCCTCGAGAAACGTCTCGATTCCAAAATTATTCAACGCACTTCCAAAAAACACCGGAGTCTGTTCCCCCTTCCGGAATCGTTCCTCGTCAAATCTTGGAAGCACACCTTCTACCAGCGCCAGCGTATCCCGCAACTCAACCGCATCGTCAGCACCCACCAGTTCCTCAAGCACAGAGTCTTCCAGCGGCCGCGTCCAAGCCTCCGCCCGCAACTGATTGAGCGAAGCAGAACTGAATTGCAGCAACCGTTTCGAAGCAAGATCAATCACCCCGCGAAAGCGATTTCCAGAGCCCACCGGCCAGTTAATCGGCGCCGCAGAAATCCCCAACACTCGTTCCACTTCGTCAATCAAATCCAGAGGATCACGCCCGTGATGATCCATCTTGTTGATGAAGGTCAGAATCGGAATCTTCCGCAACCGGCAAACCTCAAACAACTTCCGGGTCTGTGGTTCTATACCCTTCGCGCTATCCAGAACCATCACCGCGCTATCCACCGCCGTCAGTGTCCGATAAGTATCCTCGCTGAAATCCTGGTGCCCGGGAGTATCAAGCAGATTGAACAGACAGCCGGAATACTCGAACTGCAGAACGGTCGACGTAATGCTGATGCCGCGTTCCTGCTCCATCGTCATCCAGTCGGAAGTAGCGTGGCCGCGATTCTTCTTCGGTCGCACAGATCCCGCCGAATGCACCGCACCCGAATAGAGCAACAGCTTTTCGGTCAGCGTCGTCTTTCCCGCATCGGGATGCGAGATGATCGCAAAACTGCGGCGTCGCGAAATCTGGTTTTCGAGATTTGCTGTAGCGGCACTAACAGCTTCGGGCAGAGCGAGAGTGGATTCGGATGACAAGATAACTCCAGACAAAAAGGGAAATGTAGAAAAGTCTTAGCAGGCCCAAATCCTTCAGTTCGATGGAAGACAGGCGAGTGGAGGAGAAGAAAGCTTAGTGAATCACATCCGCCATTTGATTGTCCGGCAATACGCAAGGCTTGTCAAACGGGTGTGCGACATAGAAATAGGATCTAGCCGTTTTTCTTTTTTTATGGCATACTTCTGAGCGGATGTATACGCACAGAGGAGACTACATGACTGATGCTCTCGCAAAGTTAGAATCGGATCGGTCCAAACTGCTTGGG
>JANXLY010000260.1 GCA_025354885.1 Acidobacteriota bacterium
GAGTCCAATTCCAACCTGGTCCTGTCCATCACTTCAGCCAAAGGCCAGCTCCGCTACGAGCAAATCGTCCCGACCTCCAACTCGCAGCCAGTCCTCTATCATTCCCTGCCCTTCTACGATCAGCGCTCCATTGGCAGCCCGATCACCCTGTTCCCGCCGGGCGACTATTTCATCACCGTTACGGCCCTCGACCCGAGCGGCAAGCCGCGCGCCTCAACTACGCGCGCACTCACCCTGAACTGAAGCTCAACTCCGTCAAAACACTGAGATCGTCGTTCTTCCCTCATGCCGAGTCGGCGCCCGCAACTCCGCAAAATACAGTCGACATTTTTTAATCATGTAATCACTCTCTGCTATCCTGTAATCGCATGATTCGTACCCAAATCCAGCTGACGGAAAAGCAAGCCGTTGCACTTCGCGAGATGTCAGCAACCCGGCAGGTCTCCATGGCGGAACTGATCAGAATCAGTATCGATCTTTTCGTCCAGCGAGAAGCCGCGACGAGCCGCGCTTCTGTTGTTGCTCGCGCAAAGTCCGCTGCAGGCCAATTCGCTTCCTGCGTCAATGACGTCAGTGCGGACCACGACCGGTACTTGGCAGAAGCCTTCGACTCCCGATGACTTTCGTGGACACATCGGCGATCTATGCCTTGCTGGATCGTTCTGACAACAATCATGCTCAGGCGCAAGCAATATGGTTCGAATTGCTCGACCAGAACCGGGTGATGTTTACAAGCAACTATGTAATTGTCGAATCCTGCGCCTTGGCCCAAAACCGGCTTGGATTGGAAGCCGTTCGAGCCATCCATGACAAGCTTCTCCCTGTCATTGAAAAGCGCTGGATCGATGAAGGCCTGCATGCGATTGCAATTGCAGCTCTGCTGGCGGCCTCGCGCCGCAAACTAAGTCTTGTCGATTGTTCCAGCTTCGCCGTGATGCGTCAAGCCAGCGCAAGCAGCGCATTTGCTTTCGACCGTCATTTCGAAGAAGAAGGCTTCCAAATTTCCACCGCGAGTTCAAACTCCTAGGACGGTGTTCATCGCAGTCTCCGCACCTTCACAACGGTGATGTCGTCGGTCTGGCCCCAGGCCACTAGGAAATTGCATCTTTTGCCTTTCGTGTCGTGGGTCTGATGGAAGCGCTAAAATGGGAGGGATGGAAATGGTCGTTCGTAAGTTCGCCAGTCATGAAGAAGCCGACGCCGCTGATGTGGAAGAAGACCTTCGACTGACCCCTGCTCAGCGCATTCAAATCCTGCTCGATCTTCAAGCCTGGAAGAATCCTGACGCCGATACACAAAGATTTGCGCGAGTTTATCGAATCACTCAACTCAGCCGGAGTTGAGTATTTGATCGTAGGTGCCTTTGCCGTCGCATGGCATGGATATCCTCGATTTACGGCTGACATTGATTTTCTGATTCGCCCGACCTTGGACAATGCCGATGCAGTTCTTGCAGCACTACAGGATTTCGGCTTTGGCAGCCTCAAACTGACTCGTGAGGATCTCAGTAAACCAGACCAAATCGTGCAACTTGGCGTGAAACCGAATCGCATCGATTTGATCACCTCCATCTCTGGAGTCGAGTTTGAAGATGCGTGGGTACATCGGGTTTCGGGTGAACTCGATGGGATTGAGGTGAACTTTATCGGTCGAGAGGAACTGATTCTTAACAAGGAATCGACTGGCCGTCCCAAAGACATCGGTGATGCCGATGAACTGCGCAAACGCAATCCCAATCGATAGCTCATTGCGCTGACCTCCGCACCGTGACCACCGTGATGTCATCGGTTTGGCCCCAGGCCTTCGCCGCATCCGCAATCTCCGCTGCGGACTTGCCGCTGATCTCCCGAGTGCGCTCGAAACCGAACAGCTCGCGCCTGGCATTTTCGGCTTCAACGACTCCATCAGATACAAAGGTGAAGCGGTTGCCCATGACAACACGTTCGTCATAAGAGGCTCCGGTCAAAATACCTAATGGAAGTCCAGCCTCGATTTCCACTTCGCGCATATCGCAATAGGGGGCCAGATGTCCGGCATTGGCAATCGTCACCGTCCCATCTGAATCGAAACGAGCGCAGCAACAAGTGACAAATCCGCCTCCTGCCTGCCCTGAGAGTCCTTCGTTCAATGCCCCAAGAATTGCCGCTGGCGACGCCGACTTCTCATTCCGCAGAATTCCCACCGCAACAGACACCAGAATCGCAGCCTTAAGTCCCTTGCCGCTGACGTCACCAGCGGCAACCAGCAACGACCCGTCCGTCTCTAATCGGGACCAGTGAAAATCTCCACCCAATTCCTGCGCCGGTTCGTAAACAGCATCCACAGCAAATCTGCCCGTCGCAGCTCCTACCTGAGGAAGCAGCAGTTGTTGTACTACACGCGCCGCTTCCAACTCGCTTACCAATCGCTGACGCTCGCGCCGATCTGCCGTCAATTGACGCAGAATCAACATGGTCAAGGTCGTCGCCAAAACCGCGATGAGAGCAGATGGAACGCTCCAAACTCGCTCACCAATAGTGAAATAGACGGGCCAAAGTCCCATCCCGCCTGACAGCGAATTTAGCCGCGTCAAAACCATGAGCCCTAGTACCACAACTATGCATTGGCGCTCCAGCGGTTGCCGCAATCCGCCCATTCGCCACCAGCCATAAGCGAGCATCGCCAAGCCCAGAGCCTCCAGAATGCGGTCAGGCACTCGGGCACTGTCCGCCCATATGAAAGCCAAAAGCCAAAACAACCAGATGCAAAGACGCAGCCATCGACTTCGAAATCCCACAGATGCCCGGAGTAGCTCAGAGACCGCCGCACCGGTTATCACATTCATGGTGTACATCAAACTGAATGTGCTCCAGGGAAAGCTATTCAGAGACAAGTTGAAATAGCCCAACGCATCGCGTGAACCTCGGGCGGCCACTACCAACCCAAGCCAGAATAATTCGCTTCTATTTCTCTCGGCCAGCCAGAAGAGCGCGAGTATGCCAGCGAGCGTGAGCAGCAATGCCGACTGAACAAACTGCGGCGCATAAATCGCTCTTCGGCTGTCAACAGCATGCTGCCCGTCTTCCGAAGCTACATTTTCGGGGTAAGTAATTCGGTAGGGGCCTCCTTGAAACACACGAAAGCTTTCCCCGATGGAGACGTTTTGTGGCCACCGGGTTCGAATCGACACGGCGATGAGCCGACCGCCCGGCATAGCCTCAGTCGGAATTGCGAAGCTTCGCGGACGAGCAATTTGTGCCATGTTGTCATCGAAGAACGGACCTGTCGTCGCAATTTTCTGGCCATTTACGTAGAGATCATAAACCTCCCGCACGGGTCCAAGGCTAAGGACAATTTTGCTTCTGTTGGCCCAGTCCGGCAGCTCTATACTCTTGCGCAGCCAGAATACCCCACCTACTGGACTAGAAGTCCAAGGTAGCTGGACAACGGCCCAGTTGTGGTCATCGAAGTCAGCCTGCGCATAGGCGGGCTTATCGTCGGAGCTTTGTCGCCAGTCGCCACTCAGGTCGATCAACAGGCTTTGCTGCCCCAATAACGGCCAAGCGCAAATAAGGCAGATCCAAAGGAGTTTCATGCGTTCCTCCGAACGGTAACAACCGTGATGTCATCGTTCTGGCCCCAGCCCTTGGCCGCATTGGCAATCTCTTGCGCAAACTTGCCACTGATCTCACAAGTACGCTCAAAGCCGAACAGCTCACGAGCGGCATTCTCAGCTTCAACAACACCGTCAGAAACGAGCGTGACCTGAGCTCCCGGCGCCAGAATCATTCGCGTCTCTTGCCACTCTGCCTCCGCCACTACGCCCAACGGCAAGCCCGCTACTAGTTCCACTTCGCGACCTTCGCAATAAGGTGCCGGATGTCCGGCGCTCGCCACCGTTAGCTCTCCGCCCGGCATATACCGAACGCAACAACACGTGACAAAGCCGCCTTGCCCAAGCAGGGCTTCATTGAGTCCCGCCAAAATCTCTCCGGGGGACGACGACTTCACCATCCGCAAGGCGCCAATGGCGACCGAGACCAGCATGGCAGCCTTCAATCCCTTGCCGCTCACGTCCCCCACCAGCGCAACACGCGACCCGTCGAGACGGTCGAGAACCTGGTAGAAGTCGCCACCCACTTCCGAAGCCGGTTGGTAAACGGCATCGATGGCAATCTCCGTTCCGCCTTGCCCCGAGCCTGGCAACATCAGCGACTGTACTTCGGCTGCTGCAGCCATTTCGCGACTCAACCGCTGCTTCTCATTGGCAAGGGTCGCAGCGCGGCGATTCAGCAGAATCGCCATCGCGAAGGTCACCAGCAGCAACGTGAACAGGCGGATGGTCTGAAGCCACAATCCCTGGCTCTCGGTCAACGGGAAGTAGCGCACGGCGAAGTGCTGAATCAGGGTTCCCGACATGTGGAAGAGGAGGACCGCATGCATGGCCAGCAGTTGACCGCGGATTGTCGAATATTGCCAGGCAAAAATGAAGTAGTAAATGAACCACCCCGTAGTAGCGGAAAGTGCCAGCATCCGCTGAGTTTCAATAGTCAGGGGAGCATCGAAAAGCTGGCTGGCCATGGAGGCACCGGCCAGTGCGTACATGAGCCCGGCACCCAGCCAACCGACCAGGCTATGGCGCGATACGAAGAGCTCAATGAGTAGAAATGGAAATACCAATACGGCTCCACACAGCGAAAGCGCCACGCCAAGGTTTGAGAGGATCACACGTTCGAGCCCGAGACTCTCTGGATAAAGCGGGATCAGCCGGAAGCCAAGACTTCCGGCTAGAAAGAGGCCGAACCAAAAATACTCGAGCGAGTCTCTGCGGGAGAGCGGCAGCGTCAGAAAGAACAAGACCGCCATGGCGATAGCGGCCGAGATCAGCAGGCCGTTGAGACGGCCTCGCAAACGCTCTGCGTGCCAGAGCTTCTCCTGTGCGCGCACTCCTTCGAGCGTACCGAGGAATGACGCACTCGCCTCCGTCTCAGCCGGAATCGTGTATGCGGAGGGAATGCTGCGAACACGAAAGGCGAGCACCAGCTTCTGACCCGTTGGCCGCGCTAGCGAAAAGACAGCCACCGCCGGCAAGCGGAGTTCCGTCGCACGAAATCCCCCCAGCGATCCGATCCTCTGGCCATCAGCGAACACCTCATAGGCGAAGGCGGATCCGAATGGCCCTACGAGCAGGCCGATCTGTTCTTGGGACGTCCAGGCGGAAAGGTCAACGTGGACACGATACCAGCGCTGGCCGAATTGCTGGTTCACCTGATCAGGCATCGAGATGCTGGACCATTTGGAATCGTCGAAATCCGGTTGTGCCCAACGCGGATCGTCACCTTCTTGAAGCTTCCATTGGCCACGAAGGGCTTGTGGTTGCGAGAGCTTTTCGATGGGTATGGTTTGAGCCTGAAGCATTGCGGCCAAAAGGCCAAGGCAGAATAGCCTCATGAAGTCCTCCGTACCGTCACCACAGTGATGTCATCGGCCTGGCCCCAGACCCTTAGCGGCCCAAGCCATGTTACATATAGAAACAAGAGATAGATAGACACTATACCCCAAGTATTAGTCCATTTCGATGAGGCAACTTTGCGGGCGATCGACCGGGTCGCACCCGCCGCCAAGCGCCAGCGGGCCGATTTCATTCGGCGCGCCGTCAAGGATGCCCTTTTTCTGCGTGAGACCGAGCGCATGCGTGAGGCGTATCGGCTGCAACCAGATACTGCCCAAGCCGCCGAAGCCTGGGAACTGCCTGAGGAATGGAAGGAATGAATCAGTTCGAGATTTGGTGGGCGGACTTGCCAGAGCCTGTCGGCCGACGCCCGGTGCTGCTGCTGAGCCGCAACGACGCTTACAATTACGTGTCCAAATTCATTGACGTGGAGATTACGTCGACTGTGCGCGGCATTGCCAGCGAAGTTGTCTTGGGTGAAGACGAAGGGCTGCCCAAGGCCTGCGTGGCCAATTGCGATAGCTTGCGCATGGTTCCTCGTTCGTCGCTGACTCGCTTGGCCGGCGCGTTGTCGCCGGAGCGTTGGGTAGAGGCCAAGCGTGCGATGGGTGCGGCGTTGGGCTGGCGTGAGTTGACCGATCTGGACTAATTCGCTCATGGGTTTCTCCGCACGCGTACCACTGTGATGTCGTCGTTCTGGCCCCAGGCGCGAGCGGCTTCAGCGATCTCCTCGACTGGCTTGCTGCTGATGTCCCTTGTGCGATCAAAGCCAAACAGCTCCCGCTGTGCGTTCTCCGCTTCGACAACACCGTCGGAGACAAACGTGAACTGATCCCCGCGCACCACGGTCTCGGAATAGGTCACTCCCGCCGCGATCCCGAGCGGCAAACCGAACTCGATCTCCATTTCGCGGCCGTCGCAGTAGGGCACAGGATGTCCCGCATTAGCGATTGTCACCGTGCCATCGGAATCAAATCGGGCACAGCAGCAAGTGACGAAGCCTCCTCCAGTGTGGCCAACCAGCCCGTCATTCAGCCCGGCCAGGATCAGGCCCGGCGATGAAGAACTCTCCCGCCGCAGCATGCCGATCGTAGCCGACTCGAGCATCGCCGCTTTGAGACCCTTGCCGCTGACGTCGCCAACGAGCACTACGCGAGATCCGTCATCACGATCAAGGACCTGGTAGAAATCCCCACCCACTTCCGATGCCGGTAAATAGACAGTTTCAATCCGGTACGCATCCGAGGTGGCGGGCAAAGACCTCAGCATTAGCGACTGGACTTCCACCGCCGACTCCATCTCCTTGTCCAGCCGCTGCCGCTCGCCGAGCAGCCTGGCCGAGCGTTGATTCATCAGCACAGCCATCGCGAACGCAAACAACAGCAAGATGCAGGTTCGAATCAGGGTCCCCTGGATTTGGACCACCTCGCTGTTCCAGACAACCATAAAGCCGTAGCTCACCAGGTGTGAGACTAGGTAGGCCAGTATCGCCACGTGGACCGCTGGCATGAGTTCCCTAGAATACGATGTTCTCCAACTGAGTTCAAAGTAAATGAAGGCCAGGCAACTAAATTGAGCGGCCGCTGCGAACAGGGGAAGCGTCGGGGGCAGGCTTCCGCCAGCCATGACGATCATCAATGGCCCCGCACTAAGAGTGATTGCCGTAACAGCAGCGAGCCAGACCAGCAGGGAGATTCGACTGCGGAACAGAGTGGCAAGCAGGCCTACCCAGCCCGCCGTCAACAAGGTGTTCAGGAGGAGGTTGATCCAGACACTGGCCAGGCTGGTCCGAATGCCAAAGACTTCAGGGTAAGTATTGTCGACCCGCACGACTGTGGCATTTACCAGCAACAGGCCGAACCAGAAGTACTCCGGAGAATCGCCGCGCCAAAGCGGTAGCAACAGAAAGAAGAAGCCTGGCATCAAGATGGAAGCTGCAAGCAGCAACTGGGGCAACCTGCCCTCCAGCCGCTCTCCCTGCTAGGCTCGGACTATCACGTCGATAGCTTGCGAAGCTCCGATCCATGAGATCCGGTTGGCCCGGTTGAGCCGATAGAGGAATGGAAACGTCGCGCTACGCAACCTGATGGCGATGACGGCGCCGCGGGTGTTTCCCGGCACGGGGAATGCTTTCGGTCTCGGAAGCAGGAGCCCCATAAGACTCCCCTCCAGCTCACCTTCGATTCCGGCACGTTGCCCGTTCCAGAAGACTTCATAAGCCTGACCACTGCCGAAAGCGCCAATCATCAAAGCCAGTACTTCCTTCGGCATGTTCACTGGCAAGCGGACTCGGAACCGGTACCAGGAGAATCCAGAACCCGGCTCGATGGCGCCATCCGGCATCTGCACGCTCGGCCAGGCCGAATCGTCGAAAGCCGGGTCCGCCCAACGCGGATTGTCCCCCATCTGGTGCTTCCAAATGCCGGAAAGTTGCGCAGGCTGGAAGAGGCTTGCAACTTCGATGGTTTGCGCACTCGCGGCCGTCACCATTAGCATCACCAACAGCATTCGTCTCACGCGGACCTCCGCACCGTAACTACGGTGATGTCGTCGGTCTGGCCCCAGGCGAAGCGCCCCATGTCGCTCAGCGCTTTCGGCACGGAGTATGGTAGTGGTATGCGAGTCAAGACATCTGTCACCCTTCCCAGCTCATTGCTGGAAGAGATTGACCGGATTGACGATAACCGGTCTGCATTCCTGGAGCGCGCGGCACTTTCGTACCTTGCCAGACGGGCGAAAGCAGAGCGTGACGCCAAAGACGCCGCCATCCTGAACCGCGTGGCCGAAGAACTGAACGCAGAGTCGGATGTGTTGGAGTTCCAAGGGATATCGGAATAGGTGCAACGCGGTGATTGATAAAGTCCTGTTCGAGCTAAGCAACGCTAGCGAGTCTTTCGTTCCGGCGTCCAACACAAGCGACAGCAATCGCGCAGGCCATCGGCCAGGCAGTTGCCGCGGGGCCAGAGTCATGGTTGGGCCCGCTCCGGCCGCAGAAGGAATGGCGCGTTGCTCGAAGGATAATGTGCCAAAACCGGTGCGGATGTCTCCATGGGACCCTGCGGGTGCACCGTTCACAAAGAGTTCCCACGGGTCCTGATTGAGGACGCCAATGAGAAGCGGTGCGATTCGTGGCAGCGGGGAGAGGTCAATCCGGCAGCGTGTCCAGACGTAGGGGCTGCCGATGAAGGGAAATTGCTTGCTCCATTGGCTGTCGTCGAAATCTTTGCGAGCCCAGCCCGGATTGTCGCCGGCCTGATGGACGCAGTTATCTGCGGTGACGACTTGGGCGATTAGGGGCTGAAAGGCGAGGATGGCTAGCGCCATGAGTTCAATCATTTTTATCCTAACGGCTGGCACGGCGGTGTTGTCGTTCTGGTTCCAGGCTTTCGTACTCATTGCACAATGCCTTGCTGCCTGTTGCACAATAAGGAAAGACACCAGTGACACTTGAGATCCTTCAATCCGAAAAGCGATCAGCGATACTCGATCTGGCTCGTATCCACGGTGCAACGAATGTGCGTGTCTTTGGCTCGGTTGCGCGAAGCGAGGCCGGACCTGATAGCGATATCGATTTTCTGGTTGATCTCGAAGCTGGCCGAAACATATTCGATCTCGGTGAACTGCTTGCGGATCTGAGGGATCTGCTCAATTCCCCGGTAGATATTGTCGAAAGCAGTTGCCTTCATCCTGTCATCCGTGATCGTGTGCTGGCCGAAGCCAGGCCTCTCTAACTTGCGATGAAGGACCACCGGCTCTATCTCGTCCATATCAAGGACTGTGTTGACAAAGCCTTGTCCTATACGGCAGGCCTTGGACGTCATTGGCCTGAAGAACCAATGGTCTTTGATGCGGTGTGTCGCAATCTTGAAATCATTGGCGAAGCGGCTAGGAAGCTCGGCGATGAGTATCGGTTGGCCCACCCTCAAGTTGCATGGCGAAGAATCATCGGAGCCAGAAATATTCTTGCCCACGCCTACGACTTGATTGACCCGCACATTCTGCAGGACGTCGTTGAGCGCGATCTTCCTGTCTTGCGGAAACAAGTCGTCGATTTGTTGGTGGAATTGTCCGACCCCGATAGCGCCAATTGACTTCATCACGAGTTCCTTCGCACCGTTACCACGGTGATGTCGTCGGTTTGGCCCCAGGCCTTGGCCGTTTCAGCGATCTCCTGCGCAGACTTGCCGCTGATCTCGCGTGTACGGTCAAAGCCGAAGAGCTCGCGCTGGGCGTTCTCCGCCTCCACAACCCCGTCCGAGACCAGCGTGAACTGCTCGCCCCGAGCAACGAACTCGGCATACTCCACACCGGGAGCAATGCCCAACGGCAGCCCGGCCTCAACCTCGACTTCACGCCCATCAACGTAAGGCGAGGGATGTCCGGCGTTGGCGATGGTGACCGTGCCGTCGGCGTCGAAGCGGGCGCAGCAGCAGGTGACGAAGCCGCCTCCGCACCGGCCGGCAAGCCCTTCGTTCAACCCAGCCAGAATCTCACTGGGCGAGGAGGAGAGTTCCCGGCGCAACATGCCGACGGTTACCGACACGAGCATCGCGGCCTTGAGACCCTTGCCGCTGACGTCGCCCACCAGCACGATACGCGAGCCGTCGGCCCGCTCCAGCACCTGGTAGAAGTCCCCGCCGACTTCCGAGGCCGGGAAGTAGACGGGCTCGATGCGGTACAGGTCCCCCGCCGTCGGCAACGAGGTCAGCAAGAGCGATTGCAACTCGGCGGCCGAGGCCATTTCCCCCAGTCAGGCGCTGGCGCTCGACGAGCAGCCGGGCGGAGCGCTGGTTCATCACAATCGTCATTACCAGCGGGAACAGCAGCCCGGTGATCGTGCGCGCCAATGATCCCTGCGTGACCATTGCACTGGTTAGCGAGAAAGATCCGGCTCCAAAGGTGGCAAAAGCCACCGCGAGGTAAACCAGGATCGCGATGTGGACGAAGCGCATGCGATCCGTTTCGCGCGAGCTCCGCCACCCCAGCTGGTAGTAAATGAAAGCCAGGCAAGAGATAGCCAGCATGTTGTACGAAAACCCAAGGAGGGGGGGCTGTTTCCCCCAGCCGTGTCCAAGGCGCCAAGCCCGAGTGGAAGCGCTACGATAGCTGCGGCGGCAAGCCACACCGCTTGCGTGATCCGGCTGAGGAATAAGGCTCGCATCCAACCGAGCCAACACAGCCCTGAGCCAGCGCTCAACAAAAGCACGATCCAAAGCCTGGCCAAGCTCCCCTCCAGGCCAACGATATCCGGGCTTGCCTGGCAGACCCGTTGAATGGAGACAACCAGCATCCAAAGGCCAAACCAGAAATACTCTGGCGCGTCGCGCCGCCAGAGGGGAAGCAGGAGGAATAAGGCAGCACACAAGAGCAGCGACGCAGAGATCAGCAAGAGAGGGAGATTGTCTCGCAACCGCTCGCCCCGCCAGGTCTCGACGCGCTCCTGGATGAAGGCCTCCGTGCCAATCCATGAATTCCCTTGGCGTGTAACGCCCGGTATTCTGCCCGCCCGCAGTCGAATCGCCACTACGGCTTCCCGGCCATGACCCGGCACCGGGATCGCCTTCGGCACGGAGAGCCGCAGGCCCCACACACCCCCATCGACTTCCCCCATAGCTCCGGCGCGCTGACCGTTCCAGAAGACTTCATAGGCTTGGCTATTGCCGAAGCCGCCGACCATCAAAGCCAGTGGTTCTTTGGGCATCGTCTCTGGCAGCCGTACCCGGAACCGGTACCAGGAAAATCCAAGCGACGGCTGCTCCGCTGCTTCCGGCATACTTACGGTCGGCCAGGCCGAGTCGTCGAAGGCGGGGTCCGCCCAGCGCGGGTCGTCATCGGTGTGGTGCTTCCACAGGCCCGCCAGCGGCGCGGGTTGGAACAGGCTCTCCACCTCAATCGTCTGCGCGGCGCAGAATGGCGCCATGAGCACCAGCAGCAATGCAGTTCTCATGAGTTTCTCCTGACCGTGACGACCGTGACGTCGTCGTTCTGGCCACAGGCTTTCGCAGCTTCCATCCCGGCCTTCGCGGATCTTGCTAGCGAATTCGATATAATTAAGAAATGGAGAAGAAGGTTCAAATATTCACAAACTTCACTGACGCCGAAGCCGCCGATATCGCAGAAGACCTGCGCATGACCCCCGAACAGCGCATCTCCATCGTCTTAAACCTTCAGAAACGGATCTACCCCGATGCAGCTCAGCAAGGATTTGCGCGAGTTTGTCGAATTACTCAACTCCAACGGGGTTGAATATCTGGTGGTTGGTGGCTTTGCCGTTGCCTGGCATGGATACCCAAGATTTACAGCGGACATCGATTTCTTTGTACGTGCGGTGCCCGCCAATGGCGAGGCTGTCCTGCGCACTCTGCGGGACTTCGGTTTCGGGAGTCTTTCATTAACTGCGGCGGACTTTACTCGTCCTGACCAGATCGTGCAACTGGGTGCGAAGCCCAACCGGATTGACCTTTTGACGTCCATTTCAGGTGTCGAGTTTGAAGCCGCTTGGTCGCACCGCGAGCACGGTTCCCTCGATGGATTGCCGGTTGACTTCATCGGCCTTGAGGATCTGCTTTGCAACAAGGACTCAACCGGACGACCGCAGGACCTCACCGATGCCGGTGAACTGCGAAAACGGTGCGTGGATAGGAAATCTGACCTGTAGCCCATTACGCCCTCCGTACCGTCACTACGGTGATGTCGTCGTTCTGGCCCCAGGCTTTGGCCGCTTCAGCGATCTCCAGCGCGGACGTCATCGAAATTGCCCGAGTCCTCTCAAACCCAAACAACTCACGCTGCGGGTTCTCCGCTTCCACAACCCCATCGGAGACCAGCGTGAACTGCTCGCCCCGGGTGACGAACTCCGCGTATTCCACACCGGCAGCGATGCCCAGTGCCAGCCCGGCCTCCACTTCAACTTCGCGCCCATCGACCTAAGGTGAGGGATGTCCGGCGTTGGCGATGGTGACGGTGCCATCCGCGTCGAAGCGGGCGCAGCAGCAGGTGACGAAGCCGCCGCCAGTGTGGCCCACCAGGCCCCGATTCAGGGCCGCCAGAATTTGCGCTGTGGAAGAGAAATCGACGTAGCGCAGAATTCCCACGCAAACCGACACGAGCATCGCGGCCTTCAGTCCCTTGCCGCTGACGTCGCCGACGAGGAAGATGCGCGAGCCGTCGGCCCGCTCCAGGACCTGGTAGAAGTCCCCGCCGACCTCCGAGGCGGGGAGGTAGACAGGCTCGATGCGGTACAGGTCCCCCGCCGTCGGCAACGAGGTCAGCAGAAGCGACTGCACCTCGGCAGCAGATGCCAGTTCCCCGCTCAAGCGCTGGCGCTCGCCGAGCAGCCGGGCGGAGCGCTGATTCATCACAATGGTCATCGCAAAAGCGAACAGCAGCGCGGTGATCATGCGCGCCAATGGCCCCTGCGTGGCCACTCCACTGGTCGGTGAGAAGAACGCGGCTCCGTAGGTGGCATAAAACACCGCGAAGTAAACCAGGATCGCGATGTGGACGAAGGGCATACGATCCGCTTCGCGCGAGCTTCGCCACCCGAGCTGGTAGTAAATGAAAGCCAGGCAAGAGATAGTCAGCATGTTCTGCGAAAGCCCAAGGAGGGGGGGCTGTTTCCCCCAGCCGTGGAGAAGGCGCCCATCCCGAGTTGAAGCGCTACGATAGCTGCCGTGGCAAGCCACACTGCTTGCGTGATCCGGCTGAGGAATAAGGTCCGCATCCAACCGAGCCAACTCAGCAACACGACAGTGCTCAACAATTGCACGATCCAAACCCTGGCCAAGCTCCCCTCCAGGCCAACGATATCCGGGCTTGTCTGGCAGACCCGGAGAATGGAGATAACCAGCAGCCAAAGGCCAAACCAGAAATACTCTGGCGCGTCGCGGCGCCAGAGGGGAAGCAGGAGGAATAAGGCAGCACACAAGAGCAGCGAAGCCGAAATCAGCAAGAGAGGTTGAGCGTCCAGCAGCCGTTCGCCCCGCCAGGTCTCGATCTGCCCCTGGATGGAAGCCTCGGTGCCAAGCCATGAATTCCCTTTGTCGTATGTAAAGACGCTTAACATTATGCTCGCCCGCAGTCGAATCGCCACTACGGCTTCCCGGCCATGACCCTGCACCGGGATCGACTTCGGTATGGAGAACCGCAGGCCCTACACCCCACCATCGACTTCGCCCCTGGCTCCGGCACGCTGCCCGTTCCAGAAGACTTCATAGGCTTGCTCACGGCCAAAGCCTCCGATCATCAACGCCAACGGTTCTTTGGGCATATTCTCTGGCAGCCGCACCCGGAAACGGTACCAGGAAAATCCAAGCGTCGGCTGCTCCGCTGCTTCTGGCTTCTGCACGCTCTGGCAGGGCGAGTCGTCGAAGGCGGGGGTCCGACTAGCGCCGGTCGTCACCGGTGTGGTGCTTCCACAGGCCGTCAAGCGGCGCTGGTTGAAACAGGCTCTCGACTTCAATCGTCTGCACGGCGCAAAATGGCGCCATGAGCGCGAACAGCAAGGCAGTTCTCATGAGTTTCTCCTGACGCTGACCACGGTGATGTCGTCGTTCTGCCCCCAGGCCTTGGCCGCTTCAGCGATCTCCTGCGCGCACTTGCCGCTGATCTCGCGCGTCCGCTCGAAGCCGAAGAGTTCGCGCTGGGCGTTCTCCGCTTCGATGACGCCGTCGGAGACCAGCGTCAATTGCTCACCTGCCATCAAGGTGATGGACGTTTCTTCCCAGGTTGCCCCGGCTACGATCCCCACCGGGAGCCCCGCTACAACCTCTATCTCACTGCCACTGCAATACGGCGCGGGATGCCCTGCACTGGCGATAGTGACGGTTCCGCCTTCCTCATAACGGATGCAGCAACAGGTGACGAAGCCCGTCCCGCCGCTGCCCGCCAACGCATCGTTTAAACCCTTCAGAATCGAAGCAGGCGAGGAAGATTGCAGGGAACGCAATACACCAATTGCGACGGAGACGAGCATTGCGGCCTTCAAACCCTTACCGCTGACGTCGCCAACCATGGCAATTTGTGAGCCGTCCGGAAAGCGCTGCACATGATAGAAATCCCCACCTACCTCCGAGGCCGGCAGATAGACGCAGTCCACGGTAATTGCTGCATTCGCTGCCGATGGAGCAGCAAGCATCAGAGCTTGCACTTCGGCAGCGGCAGTCAGTTCCTGCTGCAGGCGGCCTTGCTCCTGGTCCGCTGCGGCTGATCGAAGGCTGAGGTAAAGGCCCATCGCGAAAAGCAGAAATACAATCGCCGAGCGAAGGCCGATTTCCCAGGGGGCCAGATCGCCTCCCCCTGATACGCCTAGTCCGGCGAGTGTTTGAATCGAGTAGAAGATCAAGTTTGCCCCGATGTACACTCCGAAGGCCAGATGGATGGGCCAGAATTTTTCCGGCCGGTGACGGCCTCGCCACGCGAAATTGGAATAAATCGCCAGTTCGGCCAGGTTTGCAAGAAGGGGCTGCCAGATGCCTAATGACAGGTTGTGAGTCCGCAACCATTCGTCGATTGGCGGGATCATGGAGGCATATACCAGCAGAAGGACACCAACGGCGGACCAAGCAATTTTGTCCTGTTTGACTTTGTAGACAGCCTGACAAAACAGGAGCAAGGCGAAGGTGGTGGGAAGCAGAAACGTGACGCTGTACCACCCCGCTGTGGCTCGATCAGGGCTACCCAGCCACTCCGGTACCAACTGCACGAATCGGAAAAGCGAATTCCCGATAAGAAAGATTCCAATCCACAAATATTCGAAGTCTCTGCGACGCATTAGCGCCAGAATGATAAAGAACAAACTGCCCGCGAATAAGATAACGGCGGCAACACGCAATGGTTCCGTTCCTTCCTTGCGTTGTAACTGCCATGTGGAAGCTTTGTCTGCCAACGATTGTTCCGTCCCGACCCACGAAAGGCTCCGTTGCGCGGAAGTCGATTGCGCTCCATAGGCAAGATTCCAATCTTCACTGCGAATGGCAATGATAAGGTCCGTTGCACGAGGTAGGGCGAAGGCTACTGGACGCGCGTAAAGTTGTCCGTACTGATCGCCTAAAGGACCGCCAAATTGGCCGATCTTCCGCCCGTTGGCAAAGATCTCGTAGGCCGGAAACAGTGGCCCGATCAGCACAGAGAGTGCTTCAGCAGGCAGCGCTTCGGGCAGGTGGATACGGAACCGGTACCAAGTGATTCCGCGCGGATCAGGACGGCTGGGGCGAGGCATGGTGACACTCGTCCAGGTGGAATCGTCGAAAGCGGGATCAGCCCAGCGTGGGTCGTCACCTGTGTGGTGCTTCCACATGCCCGTAAGCGGCGCGGGTTGAAACAGATTCTCCACTTCAATCGTCTGCGCGCCGCTAACCGGCGCCAGCAGGGCCAACAGCAATAGAATTCTCATGAGTTCCCACCCACCGTTACCAGAATGTTGTCGTCATTCTGTCTTCCGGGCTTTACACACGTTCTGGAACTAGGCGCTAGACTAAAGCCATGGCGTTCGCAATCGATCAGGAACATCTTCCCGCCGTCCTCACTTCCCATCCGATGACTGACGACGAGTTCGCCGCCTTGTGCTCGGAACATCCAGATCTGTTCTTTGAGATGACCGCCGAGGGGGAACTCATCATCATGGCCGCTACGTTCTCGATACCCGGTCTTCGCAATGCGGAGATTGGGGCCCAACTCCAAAACTGGGCAAAGCGCGATCGACGTGGCGTGGTGAGCGGCTCTTCGACCGGCTTTGTGTTGCCCAACGGAGCGCGACGTTCGCCCGATGCGGCCTGGACGTTGAAGTCTCGCGTCCAACAAATGAATTCTGCCGAGCGCGAAGGCTTCTGGCATCTTTGTCCGGACTTCGTCGTTGAATTGCGTTCTCCCAGGGACCGTCCTCGGGCGCTTCGCGAGAAGATGCAGGAATGGATCGCGAGCGGTGCCACTTTGGCATGGTTGATCGAACCGTCCGAACGCGCCATAACCATCTACCGCCCTGGTCGCGATCCCGAGAAGCTTGCTGGATTGGACTCGCTTCCGGGCGAGGGCCCGGTGGAGGGATTTGTCCTCGAACTGCCCGACGTTTGGGACCCCTTGCGCGACAACTAATATCATGCGTTTCTCCTCACGCTAACCACGGTAATGTCGTCGTTCTGGCCCCAGGCGCGGGGCGCCTCTGCAATCTCAACTGCTGCTTCGTGGCTAATAGCCCGTGTCCGCCCCGATCAGAAGGGGATTAAGACTACCCCGCTCATTGAAGGGGATTAAGACAATTGTGGTGAGCTTGAGGAGTGAGTAAATCTATAAGATCCGCGCCCCGATCAGAAGGGGATTAAGACCAATGATTTGCGCGGGAACGCCATTCGGCGCGCATAAGATCCACGCCCCGATCAGAAGGGGATTAAGACGTTCGCCGAAGGGGATTAAGACCTGGTAGATCACAGACTTTGCGATAAACGGAAGCTATCTCCAGTCGAACCAGCCCGCTGGCACGTTCACGCCAAAAGTAAATTTATTTTTAGGCCAAAAATGCCTTATTTTTCGTACTTCCAGCCTCCCACGTTCTAAAACTCCATCCACCCCCTTGCTACTGTGTGACCGATGGATAACCTATCTGAAGACATGCAACCGATACAGGATCAGCCCACGGAAGAAACTCCGCAGCCGACCCAACACATTTCCGCCGCCCGCCTCGCCGCCAACCGTGAAAATGCCAAACGTTCCACCGGCCCACGCACCCCGCAAGGCAAACTCCGCTCTGCTTCTAACTCCCTGAAGCACGGCCTCTATTCCCTCACCAACTTCGATGGCTTCGTCCACGATCACGACGTCGCTTTGTCGGTCGTCACCAACTTACTCGATCAATTCGAGCCAGTCACTCCAGCCGAGGTCATTCTCGTCCACCAGCTCATCCATCAGCAACTCCGCTTCCTGCAAATGGAATACCTCTTCAACCAGGCCATGAGCGGTCGCGTCGACGACATCCTCAAGACCCCGGCCACCTTCCTCCCGCACATCCTGCGCGAGCTAGACCGTCTCCCCGCCAGAATCCAGCGCACGATCAAAGCAATCCGTGCCGAACAAAAGATCCGCTTCGATCTCCTGCACCAAAACGAAAATCTGGAAATCGAAGCCATTCCCGATCAACCTCCGCTC
>JANXLY010000270.1 GCA_025354885.1 Acidobacteriota bacterium
ACGGCAGCAGACCTGCTCGCAGTGCCCTCAGGCGACATTACCGAAGAGGGCCTGAAGATCAACATCGACATCGGCATCCAATACCTCGAATCCTGGCTCATGGGCAACGGTTGCGTCCCCATTTACAACCTGATGGAAGACGCTGCCACCGCTGAAATCTCTCGTATTCAGGTATGGCAATGGCTGCGGCACGGTGTCAAACTCCAGGACGGTCGTGCAGTAACTCCAGATCTCGTCCGCGCAACCATTTCGACTCAACTTGGGCATATCCGCTCCGTCATCGGCGACAAGCGTTACGATGCCGGCAAATTTCCACTCGCCTCCACACTGTTTGAGGAGATGATGCTTAGTGACCGCTGCGCCGACTTCCTGACGCTTGCGGCCTACGAGCGCATAGATTAAACATGACCAGCAAGCTAAGCCTCATTTGTCTCATTCTCTGCCCTGCGCTGCTCGCACAGAGAAAATCGGGCAGCCCCCTCGATCACTTGCCACCGAACGAGCAGCGTTTGACCAACTTCGGAGAGCGAGCCGATTTCTCACCCGACAACCAGCGCGTAGCCTTTATGTCCAAGAGCTTTGGTGACGCTTTCGTCATCGATCTAAAGACCCGTCAAATCACCTGCCTGACTTGCAGCATTCCGGGCGCAGCCTTCCTCCGCGTCATGCATATGGCGAACGGTGATTACCTCCTCATCGGGCCGGAACATTTCAAAGACTTAAACACCAGCCGTCGCAAGGAAAACGAGTTGTGGCACCTCAGCAAGGCCCCCAACTCAAAGCCCGTCAGACTCAACCAGCGGATGAGCGAGGGTGCCGCGCTTTCCAAAAAAAACATGAAGATTTCATACACCGAGACCAGCGAGCATAATCCAACCCTCGAACCGGGTGCCTCGCAAATGTCGGTCGCAGAAATCGATCTCACCGGAACCCCGAAGCTCATCAACCGAAAAGTAGTCTACGCCAGTCCCAGTAAAGCCTGCACCCTCGAAGCTCAGGATTTCTATGACAACGACACCAAAATGACCTTCACTTGCTATGAACCGCAGGGCCTGGGCTCGGCCATGAAGATCGACCTCAAGACGAGCGAAGTCACTAACTTGTCCAAGGCCCCTCGCACTTACAACGAGTGCGAGGGCATCTTCCCCGACGGCGACTACACTACTGTCGAGGCCGACCGCCAGATCGACCAGCTCGGCGGCAAGCGTGGCTACCGTGAGATCGACATCTGGAAACTAAAGCTCGACGGCACTGGCAAGAACTTCAAGCGCATGACCTTCTTCAACGACTACGAAGGCTGGAAGGCTTCCAATCCCGTCATCTCAACCGACGGCAAGTGGATGGCCTTTCAGATCGCCCGCGCCGCCGACGAGGCCGGAGTCGGCTACGGCATCATGCTTCACAAGTTGGATTAAGGATTGGGATAGAGCAGTTTGGGCCAGCAACTGATTTTGGGCTTCCTTTCTGCCCGCATTCCTGCCATGCGGCACTTCGGTCTCGATTGTCCTTTACCTGGGCGGAATCTGTTTCCACAGGTGAACTACGCTGTCGAGGCAGCTTGAAAATCCGGGCTAGGATGGACGTAGACAGGAAAAGGCACAGCAGAACATGACCATCACTTTGGAAATTCCAGAAGCGCTGGCAACTCAACTGGGGGGCGGCACGCCTCAACAAGTGTCTCGTCATGTTTTGGAAGCGGTGGTGCTGGAAGCTTTCAGGGAAGACCGTCTAGAGGGAACACAAGCGGCGGAAATGCTGGGCTTCTCTCGGATGGAGTGGAATCATTTCCTGAAGGAAAAGCAAGTTTTCGAGCACTCCTACTCTGTCGGAGACCTCGAGCGAGACGTGGCCACGATTCAGCGGCTCCGAGCCGAGGGTGTGCTTCCACCCGTCGCATGAAGCTTGTAGTTGTCGCCGACACCTCGCCGATAAACTACCTACTGGCGACCGGTTACATCGAGGTCTTGCCTAACTTGTATGGGCAAGTGATTCTCCCTGCTGCCGTGCATAGTGAACTGTTGGACCGAGGCAGCTCGGACAAGGTTCGGCATTGGGCCACGGCGCTGCCAGCCTGGATCTCTGTTCAAACGCCCGCTGTTGCTTCTCAGCTGCCGAGCGGTTTACACCGAGGGGAAACGGAAGCGATTGCTCCGGCGGAGGAATTGCAAGCCGGTTTGATCTTGATGGACGATGCGGCGGGAGGGCGTTATGCCCTGGAGCGCGGCTTGACGATCACCGGAACGCTGGGTGTGCTCGTCGAAGCTGCTCAGAATGGGTGGGTGCAAATCGACTTGGCCCTTTCGAAATTGCAGAGCAGGGATTTCCGAGGCACGCCTGGTTTGCATGAGAGAGCCAGCCAACTCGCTTTCGCAAAGCCATCGGTTCTTCCACGCCGCAAGACGGAATGAGCCTGTTGTATGAGCCGGGTCAATCGCCAGCCCAGCTGCGGCCGATCCGGCAAGCCTTGGACTCAACCTGGATTCTGGCTAATCTCTTATCTCGCCGATTTTAGAAGTTCAGCCACCATCTCCATTTCGTCCGTCATCCACGCTGCGATTCTGCAGACTGGAGTGATGCTGTTTCACACTAAGGCAGCCGGAACACATACAGCGCATTCCCGTTGCCCGGATGATGGATCTCCGGCGCGATCACTCTCGGTACATCGCGCGGGCTTCCACCACCCAGTCCTGTCGTCACAGCAAGGTATTGCTTTCCGTCAATGGAAAAGGTCACCGGGTGCCCCTGCACCGAGGTCCCCAGTCGCACCTTCCACAACTCCGCTCCGGTCTTCACATCGTAAGCCCTGAAGTATCGATCAAGATCCCCGACAAACACAACATCGCCCGCCGTCGACAATGCCGCCGTCAAAAATGGGGCCCTCTGTTCAATCGACCACATTTCTTTCATCGTTCGCACATCATAGGCCGCCAGCTTGCCGATCTTTCCCTTCTTGCCTGGCATCTCATGAAAGCGTCGGTCTGCCCCGCCGCCGCCCGAACCCTCTTTGAACTCCACCTGCCTCCCCGCCATATCCATGCAACTCTGACTCAACGGAATAATCAGTTGCCCGGTACCAGGGTGATAGCTCATCGCCTGCCAGTTATGCCCGCCCTCCGTGCTTGGACAAACCTGAAACCACTCCCCAATCTTCTGCTCCAGGATGTCGCTGCGATAAGTCGGCTCTCCCGTCTTCGGGTCAATCCGTGTGAACACATTCTGAAACACCGTCTCTTTGAAATCGAGAAACTTTCCCGTCTTCCGGTCCAGCTTCCACAACACACCTGCCTTGCCGATCGAGAAGACGAGTTTCTCCTGCCCGACATCCACCAGCACCCGTTCAAACACTTCATCAAGGTCAAACGTTTCCCCGGGCACATGCTGAAAATGCCATCGTAGCTTGCCAGTATCCGGATCGAGTGCTACCGTCGAATTCGTAAACAAACCCTTATCTCCTGGCTTCGACCCGCGACTCACCCGCAACCACGGCTTGGCCTGCGAAATCCCCCAATAGGCGAAATTCAACTCCGGATCATAACTACCCGTAATCCACGTGTCGCCACCTGCCCGAAACAGATTCGTCAGCGAACCCCACGTATCGCCACCCGGCTCGCCTTCCCTTGCGACGGTATAAAACTTCCACAACTGCTTCCCGGTCTCCGCATCATAAGCGCTGATGTAGCAACCCTCTTTCTTGTATTGCGTACAGCCCGTCATCCCCTGAATCACCTTCCCATGAATCACCATCGGTCCAGCCGAATTCGAGTAGCCCCGACCTGCGGGACCCACCTCAGCCTGCCAGACGATCTTGCCGTTGCGCGCATCAAGTGCATACAACTTCGAATCGGTCGTCGGCACCAGGATCTTATCTTTGTAAATCGCCAGACTCCGCGTTGCCCCATAAGCTCGCGTCGATTCCGGCCCGATCCGGTGCTCCCAAATCAGATCCCCGTTCCGTCCATCAATCGCCTGCACCGTGTTGCTGGTATTTGAAAGATAGATGATCCCGTCATGTACAATCGGCGTCGGCTGGCTTGCCCCGCCGTCGTTCATAGACCACACCCAGGCGAGTTGCAGGCCTTGCACATTCTTCGCATCGATCTCAGACAGCGGACTGTAACTCCAGGCCTGATAATTCCTCCGGATCATGAGCCAATCGCCCGGCGCTGGATTCTCGAGCATCGCATCGGTTACCGGAACAAACTTCTTCACCTCCCCACTCACCGTCAGCCCCTTTGGCCCACTCACGATAGCCGGAGCACCGGCCTGATTTGCATTCGCTGCAGCATTCAATTTCGCTTCAAGCGCTGTCGGTATCTTCCCGCTGGCTAAAGTCCCAATCGCAACATTCGTAGCCGCCCGCAAAGCTTCGGCTCCCGCAGCTGCACCATTGGCTTCGAGCAGGAATGCGCTGAGATTCACGTAGGCATCTTCTCCCAGCCCACCGGGGCTCGAAGGCGGCATGGTCGCCTTCATATAAAGCGTCAGTTCGCGCGTGGTGCGACTCTTCCAGGTATTCATGAAATTCCCGCCGGCCAGTTGCGGAGCCTCATTGCGACCGCCAAGATTAGCCAGATGGCAGGCTGCGCAATACACCTGGTAAGTGGATAATCCGGCAGCAGACTGCGCGGCCGTAAAGGGTGCCGACCCTGGTCCGGGCTGCGCCGCAGCTGTGCCGCAAAATATCCAGATCCAAAGCCATCGTTTGCCAGTCATGATGGGGTTATCGTATCCCACTTGGCCGTCCTCTTCCCGGCCCACAGCCATCCGATACAGGTAATTTTCCCCCCCGGGCTCCGTATTTCACGGCAGGATCTTCATTCTTCTGCTTCCATTCACCTCTGGGCGCCGCCCGAAGGGCCCCGCATTTGGGGTCACAGCATTTCTAAACATATTTGTTGCCTAAAATGCCATATATTTCGAACTTCTCGTCGCCGAGCTGCCGAAAGTCCTTCTACCCTCTTGCTACTGTGTGATCGATGGAAAACCTAATCCAAGACATGCAAGCGATAAAGGATCAGCCCGCGGAAGAAACTCCGCTGCCCGCCTCGCCGCTAACGGTGCCAATGCCCAGAAGTCGACAGGGCCACGCAGCCCGGAAGGCAAGTTCTGCTCTGCTTCAAACTCTTTGCAGCACTGCCTCCACCCTCTCAAAAACCTCGACAGCCTCTTGCACGATAAAGACCTTACACTCACTGTCATCACCAACTACCTCAAGCAATTCAACTCAGTCAGGCCTGCAGAGCACGCGCTCGTCCACCCCCAATTACGATTCCTGCTCATGGAATACCGATTCAATCAGGCCATGAGCTTTCGAATCGAGCAGATTCTCAAAACTTCTGTTTTCTTCCCGGCTAAAATCATGCGCGACCTCGACTGCCGACCCGCCCGCATCCAGCCCACCGTCAAGACGATCCATGCCGAGCAAGAACATCGCCTCGATCCGGATTTGGAAATCGAAGCCACCGCCGACTAGCCGCCTCTGCCACAACGCAGCGAAAATAAAGTCTACCCCTCGCTGGTCAGCGAAGAGGGCGCTGCTGCGATGGACTCGCGCTAAAAATCGAGCAAACGAACTCAAAATCTAAACGCTCACTGGCTCGGGTCGGTGGACAAACCACGCCCCACTCAAAAGCCGCCGCCTGAACTGCGCCACTTCGGATGGGCTGCCGAAAGGCGTCCGGCCAATCGCTCCCTGCTCCACCACCACCAGTCACATTCTTCCCTTGGCAACTGTACATTCTGCGCCTGCGCCACAGCGCAGCGAAATACGTCGAGCACGCAGGGATCCTGCCTTGTGCCAGTCTTCTTCTCCAGCGCCTTGTAAAGCGCCTGCCCATCGCGACGGGCTAGATCCGAAACACTCTTCACCCCAAGTAGTTCAAAGTCAAGCAGCATCTTCTTGCCGATGCCATGTAAATCCTTTAGTTTGCGTTCAGGCATACTCATGTCTAGAAGTATGACGCGACGCACCCTGCTTGCATCTGTTGCTGGCCTTCAGGCAGCCGCCCCTGATTGGCAATCCCTGCTCGCTCTCTCCATCACCCACGACGAAGACAATCTTTCGCTGCTCCGCCATTACGTCTTCGAGATCTATGATCGTTCCATGCCGCCGGGTCAACGCCGCGAAACTCAATCCTTTGAGGTCAATCTCGTTGGCCCTGGCATGTACTTCCGCAAGCTTACCCATAACGACAAACCGATTTCTCCCCAGGAAGCCGCAAAGGAACAGACACGACTTCGCGCCCACCTCTCTCAAACTCCTGCATCCGACGCTCAGGCTCCTTGGCGAAAGGAGCGTGAAATCCTCAAAACTTATCTCGCCACGCATCAGTTCCGCTTCAAAGGCGAGAGAGCCATCGACAAACGGCCGGTATTCGTGATTACATCGAAGCCACCTGCGAAAGCTCCTCCATCTCTCGCCTACCTCACTTCAGCTGAGTGCCGGCTCTCGATTGATCGCGAAACCGGTCACTGGGTCGAAGCAGTATGCAACATCCAGGACTCAACCAGCTTCGCGCTCACGCAGTTGCTGATCGGGAGGCTCTCATTACCTTATTCTTCAGGACTCATCAACCGGGGCGACATCAGCGCAGATTCTATGCTGACCCTTCGCTTGCAGCGCCTTGAAGATGGGCTCTGGGTTCCCCGAATATCTCGAATCAAAGGCCCAGGTATTCTCTCTGAGCTCAGCTTCTCAAAATTCCGAAAATTCACCTCGGAGTCGCAACTATTGACGGACTCCCAGTGACAGACGCTAGACCAACCGACTATCCCCACCATGCTGCTTGCTGCCCGATCCGTCATGCCCATAGCTAACTTTCTGTCTGAGCCGCTTCGAACTTATGGCGCATGCTCTTGATCTGTTGAAGAGTCTTCAGCACTCGAGCACACTGTTTTTTCAACAACGGCTGTGGCGAAGCCGATCCGCAGAGTTTGAAATTCGTCTTGATACTGCTGCACTGTAGAGTCCTTACAGTCCTTCCCGCTCTCTCACACAAAAAGGAATGAACAGGCGTGTGAGGATGGGATCGCTTCAGTCGCTTGAAGCCACTTCAAAACCAATGTCACCATCCTTGGCTGCAATGGAAATTGTCTGCCTGCTGCCAATTCACGCTGCTGTCATTGCGGCCGCTTTCCCTTTGAGTTCAGCCCCGGATAACAGGACGATTCTACAGAGCTCCAGCAAATTGACGCCATATGGTCAACTGACGATTCGCGGTCGTCGCAGGCCGACAACGCCGCCGCATTTTGAGCAAAGCGATAGCAAAACCGGATTGGCCCCATTCTTGCTCTATGTCAGGCCTAAAGCGTTTTACCTCAAGGAGCGTCAAATGTATCACCTGTTCGAGGAAGCTGCCAAGCAGCATGAACTAGCGGCAGAATCTCATCGTGCCGCTGCAGAGAGCGACGAAATCGGCGAAGCGTTGGATGCGAACAATCATACCCGTCGAGCTATGGAACACTCCATCCAGGCCAATCAACTCGCCGCTGAAGCCCATTTCAAGTCTGGGGCAATAGGGAGCCTCTAGATGTCTACTGGGAACAAAAACGGGTCGAATAGCGAGCATCATCATCAAGCCGCCGAATTACACAATCTCGCAGCTCATGCGCACTTCAGCGCAGCTGAATCACACGGAAAACAGGATCATCTCACCGGTAATGAGCGCTCAAGGCAAGCCTTGGAACATTCACAAAAGGCTGATCAATTCTCACGGCACCCAGATCATGTCGAGGCAACTCAAAACGGCCATGTAGTCATTCGCCACCAGGACGTTGCGGCGCTTGCTCATAGCCGCTGGCAAGCCAGAGGTTGCCCTGCGGGATCTCCGGATGAGGACTGGCAACATGCCGAGCTAGAATTGCGCGCCCGCGCAGCAAGCTTTCTGCCTTGATCGCGAATGTCTTCTCTGGCACTGCAAGTGCAATGAGCATCGTATGAATGAAAAAATCTACCAAGTCTCCCCACTGGATCGGAGGGGGCCCGGCTCAAGTTCTGCAGGCCAATCGGAAAGCGCCAACGAACTGCTCGAAGAAGTTTTCGTACATCCCGAGTACTTCGATGCTAAGTAGTTCGCGATCCCATTCGGCGTGTTCCTTGGACCGCATTTGGTTAGGGCCAGAGTACGGTTTCATTGAGCTGGATCGAGATGGTTATGCGTTTCCAAGGAGAAAAGTGATGCCTGACTACAATGCAGTGATTGCTGTATACGAGACGCACGTTGGGGCGCAGGAGGCGGTAAAGGCTCTTGAACTTGAAGGTGTCGATATGAAGACCCTTTCAATTATTGCCAAAGATGCACACTCGGACGAACATGTCGTGAGTTACTACAACACCGGTGACCGCATGAAGTACTGGGGAAAGACAGGTGCTTACTGGGGAGGCTTCTGGGGCTTACTGATTGGCTCGGCTGTTTTTGCGATTCCCGGAGTTGGCCCTGTGCTCGCTGCGGGCCCCGTGATCGCCTGGATTGTGGGAGGGCTCGAAGGAGCGGTGCTGATTGGCGGCCTGAGCGCAATTGGAGCTGGTCTCTATGGATTGGGAATTCCGCACGACAGCATCTTGCAGTATGAGGCGGCGATCCAGACAAATAAGTTTCTGCTCATGGTTCACGGAGAAGCAAGTGAAGTTGAGAAGGCTAGAGACATTCTTGGCAACACTCAACTCTCGAGTATGAAAATGCACTCTGCCAATGCGCCCATGACAACTGCCAGCTAAAACTCGAAATTCAAAAAATGCCTGGGAGGGCAAAACTATGTTGATCAATGCATCAAATCTAAATGGTCTTACGATCCGCGCTATCGACGGAGATCTTGGAACTGTTGACGATCTCTACTTCGACGACGAGACTTGGGCGATCCGATATCTGACGGTCGAAACAGGTGGCTGGCTTGGTGGCAGGCAGGTTTTGCTTTCACCAATCTCAATTGTCCATGCAGATTGGCAGGGCCTGCGGCTGGATGTGGCGCTGACCCAAAAGCAGATCGAGGATAGCCCCGAGATCAGGACCCACGAACCCGTCTCTCGTCAACAAGAGGCTGAATTCTACGGATACTACGGTTACCCTAACTACTGGGATGGTCCCTATCTGTGGGGGCCTGCCCTCTATCCGGCCGACCTGACGATGCCAGTAGGGGCTCCTGCTGCGGAGTTCGCAAACCAGGCCCAGCAGGGGCAGTCTTCGGATTCGCATCTGCGCAGTGCGAAGGCAATCACGGGCTACTATCTTGCGGCGAGCGATAGTGAAATCGGGCACGCCTCACAATTTATCGTCAACGATGAATCGTGGGCTATTCGCTACATCGAAGTCGCCACGCAGAATTGGTGGCCGGGGAAAAAGGTGCTGATTTCACCAGCATGGGTTGAGCGCGTAAGCTGGGCAGATTCGAAAGTCTACATTGCCGGTTCCCGTGAAACCGTCAAAAACTGCCCGGAATACAACGAAGCAATGCCAATCACTCGCGAATAGGAACACAAGCTCTACGACTATTACGGCCAGCCACCGTATTGGCTGAACGAAGTCGATCACGAGTCCACATTTTCGCTCCGTGGCGCATAAGCTTCTATCCAAGACCGATCACCAGCAGACTCGAGTCGCTCGAAAAACTCCCCTCCTCAGGCGGGCAACTGCAAGCTCGGGAAGTGATTTTCGTCAAGAGTCATAGATTTCAACAGCGTAAAGGCCTACGCTGTGATCAGGATGTCCTAGACAAGAGATTTATGCCGGAAATCGAATTGCATTATGAAAAAGATGAACCACTGGATCGTCGAAGCCAGAGGGTCGGAATTCAGGCTGCCTGTTTGGCTGTACTCTTGGCCGTTGCTACGATATCGTCCCATCGGGCCCACACACAAGCAGTTGTCTTGAAGACAGAGGCAAACGATCAGTGGTCGTTTTACCAATCCAAGAAGCTGAAGTCTCATGTTCTCCTTCTAGGCTTTGATTTGCTGGATTCACTTGCCAACCGGAACGAGGCGAAGGTCGCTGACTTTCAAGAGAAGTACAAAAGTGAATTGGCACGCTATGAGCGCGAGACCGAACTGATTCAGAAGAAGGCCGAAGAGCGCAGCAGGGAATCGGAGTTGGCTGAGTCTAAAGCACTGCGCTTTGATTTGGGTGAAGGGCTGCTCGAAATGGGACTGGTCTTAGCCTCCATGTACTTCATCGCCAGACAGACCATCTTCCCGGTCATGTCGGCGTTATCGGGTCTTGCGGGTACTTTGCTCGCAGTCTCCGGATTTTTGCTCAATCGCTGATTGCTGAACCGCTCCGCGCATCTTGACCCTCAAAACTCCTTCACAATGCTGAAGGCGAGCAGCATTGCGAGGGCACCGATTGTCGTTACGGCGAGATAGACCCTGATAGGACAGTCTCGCGGAAGCAGTTGTTCTGCCGCAATCTGACCCGCAACAGAACCTGCAAGGCTGAGAGTGATCGTCAAAAGCAGATTGACGGAATGATGGCTGTTGAGCAAGAACCGGGCCGCGATTCCCACGCCAAACCCAAATGATAATGGAACGATTCTGCGCAACATATGATTTCCTTGCTGGGTATTAAGCCGACTGCCTGCCTTACGCTATTTCAACCTCGGTCAGGGTGATCAGCGCTCCAGGGAGCATCAATTTCAGCTCGGGTAGGGTTGAGCGAATGCGCTCTGCCGTGTCGATGGCGGTTATGACAATAGGCCGGTCATCAGAAACTCCGAAGAGTCGCTTGCGGTGTACTTTGCCATGCCTCCCATATCCCATCACCCCATGGGTAACGGTCGCTCCGGAGATTGCGAGGTGCAGCAGTTTTCGCACTAGAACTTCGTGGAGTGGGAGCTCTCCATTCCCATCCGTTTCACTCAGATAAATGTTCATTTGAAGTTTCTTCATTTAATGGCCTTTTCAAGAGGTTGTTTGTATCCCACCGCGAGCGCATACATGCTGGGCAGCGCCAAAAGCGTAAGGAATAGAGTGGATAGCAAGCCGCCAACGACAACTGTTGCGAGTGGGCGTTGTACGTCGGAGCCGATGCCACTCGCGCGCGCTGCCGGCACCATTCCAAGCAGCGCGACGACCACCATCAGCAATACAGGCCGGAGTTGGCCCATTGCTCCCCGAATGATTGCTTCGCGCATTGGAAGCTCGGGCTCGGAACGCCGCAGCCGGTTGATCTCTGCAATCACCAGCACTCCGCTCATTACCGCAACACCAAAGAGGCTGATGAAGCCGACCGCAGCCGAGACACTCAGGTTGATATGCCGAATGTACAAGAACAGGATTCCCCCAACCAGAGAAAACGGAACGTTCAGCATTACCAGCCCGGCATACTTCGGTGAGCCAAACATGAAGAACAGCAACACAAAGATAATCGCGATTGTGATCGGAAGGATCACTGTGAGCCGCTTTTGCGCACGCTGCAAGTTCTCAAACTGGCCGCCCCAGCTCACTTCGTATCCATTGGGAAGAGGGACTTTGCCTTCGATCCGCTTCTGGGCGTCGGCAACAAAGCTGCCTTGGTCACGCCCTCGGATGTTGGTTCGAACAGTGATCTGGCGCTGATTTTCGCGACGGGCAATTATGCTTGCGCCATTGACTACTTTGATCTCGGCCAGTTGCGATAAGGGAACTCGGCCGCCCTCTCGAGTAGGAACAAGCACGTTGCCGATCGCCGTAATGTTAGTCCGCGCATCAGGCACGTAGCGAACGGTGATATCGAAACGTCGTTCACCCTCAAACATTGTGCCGACGGCACGTCCTCCGATCGCCATTTCAATCACATCCTCGACATCGCGAACATTGATTCCATAGCGCGCAACAGCCTGCCGGTCGATGCGCAGTCGCAGTTGCGCCTGTTCTGCTTCTTGTTCAATTGCGGAATCTGCAGCACCTGGCACCTGGCGAATGATCGCCAGGATCTTTTGTGCATTCTCCCGGAGCAAAGCAAGGTCTGGCCCGCGGATGATGACTGCCAGATCGGCGGCAGATCCCGTTACGGATTCTGTAACGTTGTCCACGATTGGTTGTGTGAAGCTGAATGCTGTGCCTGGAATCTGTTCGTTCAATTTCTTGCTGAGTTGTTCAATGAGTGCGGCTTTGTTCATGCCATCGGGCCAGGTCTCATAAGGCTTCAAAGCAACAAAGAACTCATTCCTGTTAGGGCCGTATGGATCGGTGCCTGAGTCGTTGCGTCCGGTCTGAGAAGAGACGAGTTTTACTTCTGGATATTGAGAGACGATTCCGCGAATCTGCGCGGCGATCTGCGCCGACTTGTCGAGCGAGATGCCAGGAGGAAGGTTCGCCCTGATCCAGATCACACCCTCATCGAGGTTTGGCAAGAACTCGATACCCAGCGCTCCCGCCAGTGCAAATGCTCCGATCACCACGGCACCCGACAGACTGAATACCAGCAGGGGCTTCCGCAGGGCGTGGTGCAAGACTCCTTCGTAACGTTTGGACAGCCAGGTGAGGACCGGGTTCTCCCAGCTCTTCGCGCCGTTTCGGAACAAGTAGGTGGCGAGGACCGGGATCAGCGTTAGCGCAAGCAACATGGAGCCCAGCAAAGCGAAGCAAACTGTAAACGCCATCGGTGTAAATAGTTTGCGCTCTACACGCTCCAGTGTGAACAAAGGGATGTATGCCGAAATGATGATGAGCAGAGAGAAGAAGATCGGCCGTTCTACCTCAAGTGCTGCATCGCGAATCGCAGCAAAAACGCCACCCGATTCCTGAAAATCCACCTGATGTTGCCGCTCATGCAAAGTGTGCAAAATATGCTCCACCATGATCAGCGTGGCGTCCACGATGATTCCGAAGTCTAGCGCTCCCAGACTGAGCAGGTTTGCAGGGATGCCTGAGAAGTGCATGCAGATAAAAGCGAACAGAAGCGACAGCGGAATCGTAAGCGCCGTCAGCAATGCCGCCCTGGCGCTTCCCAGAAAGACAAAGAGCACGATGACCACGATCAGCAGCCCCTCAAGCAAGGTGTGCGACACCGTAGCCAGCGTGTTGTTGACAAGGTCCGTACGATCATAAATGGGCGAAACTCGCACACCTTTCGGCAGACGGTTTTCATTCAGGTCGTCCACGGCGGCCTTGATCGCATTCAAGACCTCCGACGGATTCTCTCCCCGGCGCATCAGCACGATTCCTTCCACGCCACCCGTCTCTGTTCCAGCGCCAAAGATTCCGGTTTGTGGTGCGGCAGTTATGTCAACCCGACCGATATCCTTGACAAAAATCGGGACCCCCTTCGCCTCGCTAACTACGATATTCCCGATGTCGCCAGCATTTTGAATCAAGCCGATACCACGAATCACCATCGACTGCTGCTTGTTGTCCAAAATCGCTCCGCCAGCATTCCCGTTGTTGGCACGGACAGAATCAGCAATTTGAGGGATCGAAAGATTGTACTTAGACAGGGCAAGCGGATCGACTTGAATCTGGTAGCGCTTTACCAGCCCGCCAAACGGGGTGACATCAGCCACGCCCGGCACCTGCAGGAAGCGAGGCTCCACCACCCAGTCCTCCAACTCGCGCAACTTCATGGAATCGAGCCCGCCACCTGAAATTGTGTAGCGATAAAGCTCGCCGATCGGTGTCGAGAGCGGCCCAAGCGCCGGAATCACGCCATCAGGCAAAGTGGCATCACGGAGCTTCTCCAGCACCACCTGCCTCGCGAAATAGTCATTCGTACCGTAGTCGAAAGTCAGTTCAACGACAGACAAACCAAAGATCGTGCGCGAGCGCCTTGCGATCACATTTGGCGCACTATTCAAAGCCCGTTCGATGGGAACCGTAACCTGCTGTTCCACCTCTTCGGCTGCTCTGCCATCAAACTGGGTGATCACCACCACCTGTGTGTCCGAGATGTCCGGATATGCTTCAATCTTCAACTGGGTAAATGCCCACAGGCCGATACCGATCAAGCTAAGCCCCACCAGGACTGTAATGAAGCGCTGCCGCATTGCGAAGCGAAGGAGTTGTGCAATCACGGTATTTTCCTAGTTCCCCGCCAGCAGCATTGCGCCGTCAACTACGATACGGTCGCCTGCCTTGAGCCCTGACAGAATCGCAACACGGTCTCCAATTTGCGCGCCCGTCGTTACCGCTACTTTTTCAAACCTGCCCGTCGCTGTCTCCCGCCATACCAGCGTCTTGCCGTCGGTTGCAATGATTGCACCAGCGGCCACCGTTGGTCTCGATTCGGTTTGTTCCGCAAGTTGGATGTTCCCGAACATCTCGGGCTTCAATCGCCCATCAGGATTGCTCAGCTCCGCTCGCACCTTCACCGTGCGGGTCTGCGGGTCGACTGTGTCGCTAATCTGGGCTACCCGCCCTCGAAAAGTCTCGCCCGGATATGCGGCCAGTTCGATCTTCACCGACTCGCCCAGCTTCACCATCCGGATCGCCGTCTCGGGCACATCCGAACTGACCCATACGTAACTCAGATCCGCAATTGTCATCAGCGACGCACTCAGGTCGTTGCGGAATTCGCCGTTCACCACCGACAGCTCCATCACCTTGCCGGAGATGGGTGCCTGGACCGAAACACGCTGTCCAAAAGTCGTGGTTCCAATGCCTAGAATCTGTAGCCTTCTGCGGGCTTGTTCGACACCCGCCTGTGCCTGCTCCACACCTGCTTGTGCCTGAACGATTATCGCTTGGGTGTTAAAGACTTCTTTCTGAGGGACTGCTCCGTGCTCAAAAAGATCTTTCTGACGGTCATGATCCATTTGCGCCTTGGCGAGAGCAGACTTCAGTTGCGTAACGCCTGCCTGGGCCTGCTGAAAACTTGCTACCGCCGCTTCCGCATCGGGACTCTCAACGCTGAGAAGCGGTTGTCCCTGGCGAACGAAATCACCAATCTTTACCAGAACAGATGTGATGCGGCCCGTTACCGGCAAGACGACGTGCGAGAGCCGGTTCGCGTTAGCCTCTACTTTCCCGGGGGCCGATACGATCCCGATCGGCACCAACGCAATTTCGACAGCCTCGCTTCGAATCTGGGCCAATTGTGGGGAATCGGCAGCGAAGACGGCCTGTCCCGGCTTAGCAGCCTGAGCCGCAATCGGATTCGGTGCATTGCTGGCCTTGTTCGACCCACCACAGCCTGTGAGCGTCATCACGATCCAGGCAGTCGTGGCTGCGGATCGGATCAGAGAATGGATTGGAGTTGTTCGCATGATGATTCTTACTTTTCGTTCGCTAGGATCCGCTCACGGTGGCACCAGACACCGTGTCAATCAGATAGAGGCTCCGCGAGTAATTCGCGCGGGCATCGTTAAAGGTCTGCATGGCATCGTTGAACGCACGCTGCGCATCGAGAAATTCGACCAGACTTGCTTCACCCCGGCGGTACGAATAGTCAGTCGTATCGCGAACACTTCTTGCTTTGGCAAGCATGTCGTTCTCGACGCTGGTCAGTAATTGTCTTGAGACTGTGTATTGTCGGTAGGCCCTCTCGACTTCTGTCTGAATGGATGACTCCATCGCCTCTGAGCGTGCCCCTGCGAGTAGGATTTCCCGTTGCGCTCGTGCAATCTCACCCTGGTTCTTGTTGAAAATCCGCAGCGGCACGCTAAAGTACAATCCCAGGGAATTGCCTGATATTCCCCATCCGGACTGTCGAGTGAATTCGGTGCCGATTGTATAATCCACCTTGCCGTTGGCTAGTTGCAGCCGAAGGTCTGCCCGAGAACGGGCTTGGGTCTGTTGGTCTGCCAGATAGTCCGGACGGCGCGTCAACGCCAGTCGGGTAATCTGCTCGGGTGCCTCTGTAATTGGCTCGCGGCGGACTTCAGCCGCAACATCGAAATCAGGCATCCTCTGCTTACGTCCCATGATTTGTTGCAATTGCGTTTTGGCTTGATCGAGCTGTAGCTGGGCCTGCAGGACTGCAGCCCGATATTGCAATGCGGCAACTTTGGACCGGTCCAACTCCACCTGTGCAAGATCGCCGCTCTTTAGCCGGACCTCGTTAATCGCAACAACACTCTCCAGACTCTTGAGGTTTTCTTGCGCCAGCTTCAGGCTTTCTTTGGCTTGCTGAACATCGACAAAAGCGCTTTGTACTCCCGCAATTACCTGCCTCATGACTTCCCTTACACCAAGTTCCACAAGCGACTTTTCCTGCTTGGCCAAAGCGATTCGCTCTTCACGCTTGTGGCCCCGCTCGATTGGGAAATCTGTATGGATATTGAGCTGATTGGGCCCCAATGGGGTATTCGGGGAGTAATCAGCCCCTAACAAATTCAGGCTCTGGCCCGAAACTGTCAACACAGGATTAGGCCTGAGGCGTGCCGTTATTTCGCGAGCCTCGGCAACGCTCACATTCAGCTTTTCGGCCGCAAGATTGAGGTTCTTTGCGAGCGCCTCTTGAATCGCCTGGTCCAGACTCAAGGTCTGGCCGCTCGCGATTGCGGCTGCTGAAAACACAATCGAAAGGAGTTTTTGCTTCACAAATTCAGCATGCGCTCCCAAAGCGAAGATAGCCCTCACCCCCATGAGCTAGCTTCTTCAGCTTGCGAAAGGGGGAGCGGCCCCCTCTTCAATCTGGTTTTCTCCCCTCAATAAGGGATGCGGAACTGAATCGCACCTGCGACTCTGGAGTTTACGTCAACTTGGGACTTTCAATGGACCTGCCCAATACCTCAAACTCGCCGTTGGGATTAGTAACAGATCCCCCCATGTCCCGCTCCAAAGTCGTTCGCGTAGCGCTGATCGGCTTCGCTCTTGTCGTTGGGTTCGTTCTGTTGGCTGCCTACCTGGGGTATCGAGGCTCAGACCGGATTCAGGACACGGCTTCGGCTCTGGTACGCGAGCACCTGCTTCAGTCCGAGCGAGGGGTGCAGCTAGAAGCCATGATCGAGCAGCAAACGCAGGAACTGATCGACAATCTCGCCTGGGTTCTCGGCTTGTGCTTTCTTCTTGCCGCAACTACAGCGGGGTTGACTGTATGGATCATCAATCGTGCCTTTGCGAAGTTGGAGTGGCAGGCAACCGAATTGACTCATGTGTCCTGGCATCTGATTGATACTCACGAAAAAATGGCTCGTCGTTTTGCTCACGAAATGCACGATGAACTCGGACAATCCCTGAGTGGTCTGCGCCGGATCTTAAGCCGTCTTCCCGCGACTGGTTCGGGAAATATACGCCAGGAATCTATCGAAATCGTCGATGAAGTGCTCCAAAGCGTCAGAAAGCTGGCCCAGTCTCTGCGGCCCGTCATCCTCGATGATTTTGGGCTTGATTCGAGCTTGCGCTGGCTCTGCGAACGCTTCACGCAACGAACTCAGATCGCCGTCGAATATAGTTCCAATCTGACGCAAAGACTCGCAGAAGTTGAGGAGACTCATTTGTTCCGGATCACCCAGGAAGCGCTAACCAACATCGCCCGACATTCCGAGGCGACCCAGGCCTCAGTTTCTCTTCAGTTGACCGATCAGCTCATTCAACTTGAGATTGTTGACAACGGTCACGGGCTCCTGCCTGCTTCCGGCGAAAAGAATCCCAGCCTCGGAATGGTTGGCATGCGCGCCAGAGCGCGCCAACTCGAGGGGGAGTTGATGGTGGAAAATCGAAAGGAGGGTGGGCTGCGTCTTCGAGTCGAAGTCCCGCTCCAAAAGGTGGACCCAAATGCAGAGCAAGAAGATTCGAGTTTTGTTGGCTGACGATCACACGATCCTTCGCAGAGGTGTCCGCATGCTGGTCGACTCCCAACTGGATATGGAGGTTGTCGGTGAGGCCAAGACGGGTCGTGAGGCAATAGACGAGGTGCGCAAGTTGAAACCGGACATTGTTGTGATGGACGTTTCGATGCCGGAACTCAATGGCATTGAGGGCACACGCCAGATTTGCGATGAGTTCACAGAAACCAAAGTTTTAGCACTCAGCATGCACAAGGATTCTGTCTATGTTCGCGAGATTCTTCGCGCCGGTGCCAGAGGCTACTTGCTCAAAGACTCCGAGGACGATGACTTGTTAAAGGCGATTCGCGCTGTTGCCCGGGGCGAGGCATTCCTCAGTCCTGCCATCTCCTTCGCGGTTCTTACTGACTACAAGAAGCACGTCTCGAACCCTGTAGATCTTCTAACCAGCCGAGAGCGCGAAATCCTCGCGATGATCGCCGAAGGCAAGGCAAATAAGGAGATTGCAACCATATTGAATCTGAGCGTTTATACGGTTGAGTCGCACAGGGGAAGTGTCATGGAGAAACTGAATCTCCACAATACTGGAGACATCGTTCGCTTCGCGCTCCGTAGCGGTCTCATCAGCTGACTGAGTCACGGCTTGACAGCAGCCGCGCCAGGTCCCCGCAGTTCCGCACTGGGCCACTTCAGCTTTGCCGCTTCGCTGAGCGATACCTGCGGAACTCGATCAGCATGCTTTTTCTCGACGCAATAACTGAGCGTCACACGCCCTTTCAAACGCTCCCGCATCGCTTGAAAAAACTCAGCCCGCACATAGGCATCAGCACTGCCACCGCTCGCCTCGGCCAGGATCGCCACGGATTGTTGACCCACGACGGCTGGCCTCATTGCCGGAGACTCGTTCCCAACCGTTGGCGGGGGCATATTGAATCGTGGAATCTTACGCGAGGGTGCCGGATCTATCGCCAGATCCAGGCTTACGCGCTCTTCGACCAGGTTCACCGCCAACTGCTCCACGCGAATCTGGGACCCGCTATCGATATTGTCCCCGAACATGAAGATGGCCCGCTGCCGCACAGCGCTCAGCTTCCGAAAAAGCTTGTAGGCATCCACCACCCCGTATAATGGCTTGGCGATTTGCAGATGTGTTCCGTCGCCGCCTTTTTCCATCGCCGACCGGATCTGATCCGCATCTCTCGACCAAGCCAATTGCTTCTTTGTCGAAACCCCATAGGTCACAACCGCTACCTGGTCCTGGGGCAACAAACTTTTTACAAACAGGTCTGCTGCCCCAGCCAGCAATCCACCCCGCCCACGGTCTTCGATCAACACCACAATATCGGCGGGCAACCCAAGCGCCGCTGAAACTGGCACTCCCTCCACGCCCTTACCGTTCAATACAAAATCCACCGCAGTCAATCCCCTCACGGGTTCCAATACACTCCGCTCACGTACCTCCACGGTCACCGGCATCAAAACTTCCTTCGCTGGGCAAGACGCACTCTGTGCCTCAAGCAACCCTACTCCAACACTGAACGCCAGAACAAGAACTCTCATACCATCCATTGTCCCGCTTCACAACGCTAAACTGTGGTTTCCACGATGGGCGACAAAGCACCTTTCATTCACCTCCACTGTCACACCGATTATTCCCTGCTCGACGGGGCCTGCGAGATCACGCAAATGATGCAGGTTGTGGCCGAGCAGAAAGCTCCGGCCATTGCCATGACCGACCATGGCAACCTGTTCGGCGGTGTCGAGTTTTACAACGAGGCCAAAGCCAACGGCATCAATCCCATCATCGGCTGCGAAATGTACGTCACGCAGCAGCCCATTAGCGTCAAGAGTGCCGCCAATCGCTACCACCACCTTGTGCTGCTCTGCGAAAACCAGGAAGGCTATCGCAATCTGATTGAGCTCGTTTCTACTGGTTACATCGATGGCTTCTACCAGAAACCGCGCATCGACAAAAGTCTGCTCGCCCGCCATTCCAAAGGGCTGATCTGCCTCTCCGGTTGCTTGCGCGGTGACGTGCAGGAAACGTTGCTTAACAACAAATACGATGATGCCCGCCGTTTGGCATACGAATACCAGGACATCTTCGGCAAAGGAAATTTCTACCTCGAACTGCAGGATCATGGCCTCGAGCCTGACCGCAAAGTGATTCCCGAAGTGATGCGTCTAGCCCTTGATACCGGAATGCCGCTCGTTGCCACTAACGATGCTCACTATCTGCGCGCTTCTGACCCCAATGCCCACGAGGCGATGCTCTGCATCCAGACCGGCAGCACTCTTTCCAACCCCAATCACATGCGTTTCGACACTCCCGAGTTCTACCTCAAAACTCGCGCCGAGATGGAGAGACTTTTCGGCGACACGCCCAAAGCCCTCGACGCCACCTGGGATATCGCCCAGCGTTGCAACCTCAAACTCGAAAACGTCAAAGATCCCTTCCCTGTCTTTCAGATTCCCGGGAATCACACCATCGACAGCTACTTCGAATGGGTGGCTCGCGCTGGCTTTGAGAAACGCCGCTCGCGCCTCGAAGTGCTCGCAGCCAAAGGCGAGCTTCGCTATCCGCTCGAGGTCTATGAAGAACGTCTCACCCGCGAAATCCGCATCATCCAGCAGATGAAGTTTCCCGGCTACTTTCTGATCGTCTGGGATTTCATTCGCCACGCCAAACAGACAGGAATTCCCGTTGGTCCGGGACGTGGTTCCGCCGCTGGATCGCTCGTCGCTTATGCGATGGAGATCACGGACATTGATCCGCTGCCTTACAACCTTCTCTTTGAACGCTTCCTCAATCCTGAGCGTATCTCCATGCCTGATATCGATATCGATTTCTGCACGCGCGGGCGAGGTGAAGTAATCAAGTACGTGACCGAAAAATATGGGCGCGAACAGGTTGCCCAGATCATCACCTTCGGTACTTTGGCCGCTAGAGCTGCGATCAAGGACGTGGGCCGCGTCATGGACATGAGCTTTGCTGAAGTGGACAAGCTCACCAAACTCGTACCTACGCAGCCACTCGGAATCAAGCTCAAGCAGGCCATGGAAATGGAGCCGAACTTCGGCGAGATGGCCAGGCAGAACCCCAAAGTTCAGGAACTGCTCGACATCGCACTCCGCCTCGAAGGTATGGCTCGTAACGCCTCAATCCATGCGGCCGGAGTCGTCATCTCGCCGCGGCCGCTGAAGGAAATCGTCCCGCTCTATCGCACTAACAAAGACGAAATTGTTACTCAGTACGACATGGTCGGCCTCGAAAAGCTTGGCCTCCTCAAGATGGACTTTCTGGGCCTCACGACGCTCACAATCATTGCTGACACGCTGGCGCTGATCGAACGCCATCGAGGCGAGAAGCTCATCGTTGAAGACATCCCGCTCACCGACAAGGCTGCCTACAAGATCTTCTGCGACGGCCAGACTTCTGGCATCTTCCAGTTTGAATCTGACGGTATGCGGGACATTCTTATCCGCTACGCACCAGATCGTCTGGAAGACCTCATCGCGCTCAACGCCCTCTATCGGCCGGGCCCGATGGACATGATCGACGACTTCATTGATCGCAAACATGGCCGCAAAGAGGTCACCTACGAAATCCCCGAGATGAAGCAAATCCTCGAGGAAACCTACGGCGTCATGGTCTACCAGGAGCAGGTCATGCAGATGGCCAACCTGCTTGCTGGATACTCCCTCGGCGATGCGGACCTGCTGCGTCGCGCCATGGGCAAGAAGAAGCTTGAAGAGATGTCAGCCCAGCGCGCTCGCTTTCTTCAGGGAGCTGCCAGGAATGGCTTCGCTGCCAGGAAGGCCGAAAAGGTCTTCGACCACATGGAGAAGTTCGCTGGCTACGGTTTCAATAAGAGCCACTCTGCCGCCTACGCGTACCTTGCTTACATCACTGCCTACCTCAAGGCCAATTACAAGCTTGAGTTCATCAGCGCCCTGCTTACTTCAGAAACGGGCAACACCGCAAAGGTCGTTCGTTATATCAATGAGTGCCGCGATCGTCAGATCCCTGTGCTGCCACCCAGCGTCAATATTTCCGATCTCAACTTCACCCCCTCCGGCGACGGCATTCGCTTCGGACTTGGTGCCATTAAGAATGTCGGCGCGGGGGCAGTGGAATCGATCATAAAGGTCCGCGACAAAGAGGGCAAATTCGCGTCACTCTACGAATTCTGCGAACGTGTCGACATGCAGGCGGTCAACCGCCGTGTGATTGAATCCCTCATCCGTTGTGGGGCCATGGATGAACTCAAGGGTACCCGCTCGCAAAAGATGGCCATTCTCGACGCCGCCATCGAAACTGGTCTCCGCGCCTCTCGTGATCGTAACTCCGGCCAGTCCGGCCTGTTCGGCGACCTCTTCGGAGGAGGGGAGGAAAAACACCATGAAGGCGAACTGCCCAAGGTCCCGGACTGGGGCGCCCCCCAAAAGCTCACTGGCGAAAAGGAGCTCTTGGGTTTCTACGTTACAGGACACCCACTCGACCAATACCGCGACAAGGTAAATGATCTTGGCACGCACAATACTTCGACTCTGGTCGGAGTCGAGCGAGGTGTGGAAATCAAGATTTGCGGCTTGATCACCGGGATCCAGCGCAAGCGCAACCAGAAGCAGGAACTATGGGCTGCTTTCCAGCTCGAAGATCTCTTCGGCACCATCGACTGCATGGTTTTTGCTTCCAAATTCGAGAGCCTGTCGCCATTGCTCGAAGAGGACAAGGCCGTCATGTTGATTGCTAAAGTGCTGGTGGATGAAAACGCTCCGCCCAAGCTTTCGGTGCAGGATCTGGTCGCCCTCGACAACGCTCGAGTCAAGCTCCCGGCCATGTTGCAGCTGCGCGTTCGGCTAAATGGCGAAGAAGCAGCCCGTGCCAAAGCGCTCGAAGAACTCGTCCGCCGAAAACCTGGTCCCGCTGGAATCCGCCTGATCCTCGAAAAGAGTCGCGACTTTTCGCTAACATTGGATCTGACGTCCAAAGTTCGAGCAGACAAGGAATTCCAGACTGAGCTGTCAAAGCTCTTTGGACCAACTTCTTTCGAAGCTTCTGGCGAAGCCTAAACAATGGCCAACTCCGACATCACTTCGCGCATTCATGCGCTCCACCCGGACACCGCTCCCGCGCCCATCATCACCGGGCCAAACCCCGCTTACCAGAAGGTGCAACTTGCGCGCCACCCCAAGCGACCTCACGCACTCGATTACATCGAGACTATTTTTACTGAGTTTACAGAGCTGCACGGGGACCGCAGCTATGGCGATGACCTCGCCATCCTGGGCGGTTACGCTTTTCTCGACGGCAAGCCTGTGATGGTGATCGGCCAGCAAAAAGGGCGCGACACCAAGCAGAAGCTCGCCCGCAACTTTGGTATGCCAAAACCAGAAGGCTATCGCAAGGCGATGCGCCTGATGTTCATGGCCGACAAGTTCAAGCGGCCCATTGTCACTTTCATCGACACTCCGGGTGCTTATCCTGGCATTGATGCCGAAGAGCGTGGCCAGGCAGAAGCAATTGCTTATAACCTGCGGGAAATGTCCCGCCTTGGGGTTCCAGTGATTGTAGTCATCATAGGCGAAGGTGGGTCTGGTGGCGCTCTCGGAATGGGTGTCGGCAACAGGATTCTGATGATGGAGAATGCGTACTACAGCGTGATTTCACCCGAGAGTTGCGCCGCCATCATCTGGCGCGATTCCGCAAAAGCCGAACTCGCAGCTGCTGCGCTGAAGCTCACCGCTCCCGACCTGCTCGAACGCGGCATCATCGACGAAATCGTATCCGAACCAGCCGGTGGCGCACAAGAGGATCAGGCAGGGGCATCCTCGCTGCTGGGAACTGCGATCCGCAAGGCGCTCGCAGAACTGTCACCCCTTTCGCCCAAGCAGCTGGTTGAGCAGCGCTACCAGAAGTTCCGTCGTATGGCCCCGTTCTTTTCCGCATAAGGGAGTTTGTTGTGAAAAATCTCAAATGGGGCATCCTGATTGCCCTCGCCGCTGTCGCATTTATCGCTGCTCTTGCCTACAACACGATGTCCTACAGCCAGTTCCGAGTCGAAGTCTGCATGGAGTTTGAAGGTCGAACCAATTGCCGCACAGCTCTTGGTGCCACCGAAGAACTCGCACTGCGGGCCGCTGTTGACAATGCCTGCGCCATGATCGCCTCCGGAATGACCAATTCCATGGCATGCTCCGGCAAAGCACCCCAAAGCATCAAATGGCTTAAGGGCAAGTAACCCAAAATCGTGTGTCAAACTGTAATTAGGCGTCGATTTTGGAGTCTCTGTACTCAGTGAGCAATTTTTTTCGAACTTCTCACCTCAAAGCGTCGTCTAATCATCCGGGAGTCTAGAGTTGAAAACTAAGTGGAAAGTCGCCCTTGGTATTGGCGTATTGGCAATCGGCGGAGCAGCCGCATATGCCAACTATAAGATCAAACAGGGAGCCATTGTCTCCGTTACCTCATCGCTGGTGGCCCGTCAGGACCTCGTTTCTTTAGTCACCTCATCCGGCGAAATCAAGCCGCGCAACTACATCAACATCGGCTCGAATGCGAATGCGCCCTCGCGCGTCACCGAAATCAACGTGGTCGAAGGTCAGCGGGTACGCAAAGGGCAGCAATTGGCCAAGCTTGAATCTGTCCAGCCCGAGGCCCAATTGGCGGCTCAGCGAGCAAACGTTGCTACCTCGGAAGCGGAATCGTCCGCAACAGAGGCAGGCCTAAACGCCGCAGAGGAGAACATCAAGTCTGCCCAGGCTGCCGTTGATCGTTCCAAAGCAGACTCGGAACGCGCTAGGCAGGATTTCGACCGGGCCAAACAGCTTTTTGAAGAAAAACTGATCGCTCGGCAGGAATTTGAATCCAAGAAAAGTTCCTACGATTCAACGATGGCCGCGATACGAGAGGCTGAAGCACGCGTGAACCAGCTGCGTGCTGCCCGCACGCAACAAGCCGCCCAGGTAAATGCCGCACAGCGCCGCGTCGCATCCAGTCAGGCGAATATGCGATCTGCCGCCGACGTGCTGCAGCGCACCTTTGCTACCAGCCCCATCGACGGCGTGGTCACTAATCTTCCCGTTCGCGTAGGCGAAACAGTGGTTCCGGGACTCCAGAATTCTGGTGCCAGCCTGATCATGACAATCGCCGACATGTCAATCATTACTGCCGAAGTGAAAGTGGATGAAACAGACATTGTAAACGTCGCGCTCGGCCAGAGAGCACAAATTACAATCGATGCAATTCCCGGCAAGAAGTTCACCGGCAAGGTAATCGAAATCGGCAACACCGCCATCTTGCGCTCCACAGGTCTCGCCGCTTCGCAAAGTGCGATTTCTTCGCAGGAAGCAAAAGATTTCAAGGTTGTAGTTGCACTTGAAAATCCGCCCGATGAAATTCGTCCCGGACTATCCTGCACCGCCCGCATCACTACGGCGACCCGCCCCAAGGCGCTTTCTATTCCCATTCAGGCTCTTACAGTACGACAAAAGGGCGATCTTGAACCTTTGAAGCCTGGCCAAAAAGAGCCAGAGTCGATGAGCCCAGCCCAAGCCAAGGCGGCTAAGGAAGAGACGCAAGGTGTTTTCGTTGTCAAGAACGGCCAGGCAAGCTTCAAGAAGGTGGAAACCGGCATCACGGGAACCACTGAGATTGAAGTGACCAGTGGCCTGCAGGAAGGCGAAGAGATTATTACTGGCTCTTACAAGATCATCCGCACACTTCGCAACGATGCAAAGGTTAAAGTAGACAATAAGACCCCAATGAAAGCGCAATCTTAATCCATGTCCACTGCTGTAGCCGTTGACCCGAAGCTGCGAGGCGAACAACTCAAGCGCGATGGCATCGTCATCCGGACCTATGATCTGAAGAAGACCTACGTCATGGGTGATCAGGTGATCAATGCCGTCAATGGGACTGATATCGAGATCAAGCGTGGAGAATATGTGGCGATCATGGGGCCCTCGGGCTCAGGCAAATCGACATTGATGAACCTGATCGGCTGTCTTGATACTCCGAGCGCTGGCGAATACTACATCAACGGAAA
>JANXLY010000355.1 GCA_025354885.1 Acidobacteriota bacterium
CGACGCCCGCTCCGACATCTTCTCCTTTGGAGTTGTTCTCTATGAAATGGTCGGCGGCCATCGCGCCTTCCATGCCGCCACTCCCATGGCCACCCTCGCTGCCGTCATACGCGAAGATCCAGCCAAGCTCCCAAACGGAACTCCCCGCGAACTCGAAAAGCTCATCACCCGCTGCCTTCGCAAAGATTCCGAACGCCGCGCCCAGCACATTTCCGATGTCCGGCTCGCCCTCGAGGAGATCAAGGAAGAAAGCGACTCCGGCACTTTGGCCCCGGCCGCTCCTGGGGCGATCACGACCAGCCGACCCCCTTGGCTGTTTCCCGCTCTTGTCGCCCTTGTGCTCGTAGTGGCCGCAGGCGCGTGGCTCGCTTCTCGCAACTCAAAGCCGCCTCTCCAATCAGAAGTCAAGCGCTCGGTGCTCACCAGTTATCCAGGCTCCGAACTCGACCCTGCGCTCTCTCCAGACGGCAAGTCGGTGGCCTTTGCCTGGAATGGCGATAAAGAAGACAACTTCGACATCTACGTCAAACTGGTCGACGCCGGCACCCCGGTGCGACTAACCCAGGATCCCGCGAATGATGGCTCACCTGCCTATTCGCCAGACGGAAGCTTCCTCGCCTTTGTTCGCACCAGCCAGGGTAAGGGTGGCTACTATGTCATTCCTGCACTTGGCGGAAACGAGCGGAAAGTCGCCGATATTCCCACTATTCCGTCACATATCCCATCTCCCTCTGTCGATTGGTCGCCGGACGGAAAGTCGCTTGTTATCTTCGATTCGTCCACCGTTCCTCCCTGCATCTCAGTCATTTCCTTGGCCTCAGGCGAAAAGCGCCGCCTCACTTTGCCATCCGCGAAGTCATTTGGAGATTCCATGCCTTTGGTTTCGCCCGACGGCAAATGGCTCGCCTTCCATCGGACCGAAAATGTTGGTGCTGGCGATTGGTTCTTGCTTCCTTATGACGAAAAACAAGGCGCTGAACCGAAGCGGCTGACCGAATTTCACGCCAGCCCCCGTACCAACGGGGCTTGGCTCCCAGACAGCCGGGAACTCTTGCTCCCCGGCACAAGAGAAGGCCTGACCCGCACCTGGCGAGTGTCAGCCCTGGGTGGTGCTACCCCATTGAGTCCGGTTACTTTTCTCGGCGAAACTGACTTTTCTCCCACCATTGCACGCCAAACTAACCGCTTAGTTGTCGAGAATGTCGTGATCAACACAAATCTCTGGCGCCTCGATCTCAAGAATCCAACGACCCCTGCCTCGAGAATCGTCGCCTCTTCGCGCGTAGAGATTCAACCGGATTTGTCCCCCGACGGATCACGAATCGCCTTCACCTCTACTCGTTTGGGCTCGCGTGAGGTGTGGACTGCCAATGCAGATGGTTCAAATCCGATTCAACTTACAAACCAGAGTACCAACCCCACCGCTCCTCGCTGGTCCCCGGACGGTCGACTCATCGTCTTTGCCAAGCGCCCTGGCGGAAATGCCGATGTCTACATTATCAACGCCGACGGTAGCCCTCCGCGCAGGTTGACAACAGATCCGGGTAACGACGCATCTGCCTACTGGTCGCTCGATGGCAAGACAGTCTACTTCGCCTCAAATCGCACGGGCCGCAATGAAGTCTGGAAGATTCCCGCCGACGGCTCTCGCCCCGAAACCCAGATCACACGAAACGGTGGCTGGCGCAGCACGGAGTTCGCTGGCGGCACTATGCTTGCCTACCAAAAATTTGATTTGCCGGGACTCTGGAAAATGCCCCTTGCTGGCGGTGAAGAGCAAAAAATCGCCGATGCCCCCGCTAGCGCTGTTTACTTCGCCACCGGCAACACAGGCTATTGGTACAGCGCTGACCTAAAGCTCCATCGGGTAGATCTGCTCACCGGGAAGGAATCTATTATTCTTACTCTTCCCCCTGGTACAGGGATTGGCACCTCTAACTTCGCCGTCTCCGCCGACCAGCGCTGGCTCGTCTACGTTCACATCGATCAGCGCATCAACGATCTGGCCCTGCTCGAGAATATCCACTAAGCTCTCTCAACTCCCAATATTCAATCTCCCAATCAATCAACCCCACTCAGCTCAGAAGGCCCGGCGTCGACCAACTCCATTTCGCTGGCGACAATTCGAATGAGTAACTGATTTACCCAATTGACCAGCCCTCATTTTCCGGACCTTAGATAAGTAGCAAGCATCCTCAATCGACAGCTTGCCGCAAAAACCAATCCCGCGCATGCCGCAGCCGGTACCCCCGTCCAGGCATCCGCTCAAGCTCTCCCACTCACTCCACCATCTGCCGCTCACGGTGCGCTACCAGTACGACATTCTCATACTCAGCCCGCTCCACTTCCACTTCCACTCGCCGGTACTGCCCATCGATCATCCCCTGAATCGTCGCAATTCCACTTTCCGCATTCGCATCGCGATTCAAATTCGTCACAAAGCCTTCCAGATCGAACCCATCCCGGCTGGCACTCTCCCTCAGCACTCTCCCGATCTGCTGAATGAATCCCGTCTGATCGGCACTCAACCTGGCCCGCATCGGGCTCTCCACGTGTTCTGGTCTCGATCCCGCAAAACCAACCTGAATCTCCACCATACGCCCCCCATCCCAGCGACCCAGCATCTCCGCCACACTCTCACAAAAATTCGAACTGACCCCCTTCCGCGCTAACTCGGCTGGATCCCCCAAATGTCCACCCGCACCCGCCTCAATTACCTGCTGACGCAGCGTTTGCAGCGCCTCCAGTAACTTCATCGAAACTTGGCGCTCGAACGGCACTTCCTCCGGAATCCCCTCACCCTCAAGCAGGGGCGGCACCGGGCTATGCACATTCACAACATAACTTCCGCGCTCCCTCTGCCCCAGCCGCACTTGCTTCATGTATTCCACCGCTTGAGTTGGTTTGCGCGAAGCAAAATATTGCGCAGGGCGTGCAGTCGAACAAGCAATTGCAAGCAACTGCGTCCTCACCTGAGCCAGAAACATCTGTCCCTGCTCCAGTGAAATTGTCCCGTCATCCGCTCCGCCATCGATCCAGCGCCAACGCACAACATCCGCGCGCACTTGCTGCAAGTCCGCCAGGATCTCAAGTTGCGATCGATTCTCAATCGTCTCCAGCGTCTTGAGCGTCTCTGCCAATCGCCGCGAAAAATCTCGCACATTCCGTTCCAGCGGCACCACCACATCTACCGTCTGATTCCCCTCCAGCGTCCAGTTCCAAAGCTGCGCCAACCCGCCAGCAAGACTCTCCCCGCGAGCCCATCCATGCACACGCAGATAGGCTGTCAAATCCAATGGCCGAATCGTTTCGATTGTTTCGTGATCAGTAATAGTCGCTCTCATCGCGCTCTCGCTCCTTGAATGATAAAGTTCGCATCGGCCAGACGGGAGTGCGCTGATGGGGGACGAGTAGGCTTTTGCCCCCGTCTGAGTGATGGGAACGTGCGTTGAGCTAGGCCGCAAACAGAACTTGGGGGCTATGGGGATTGGATACTGCGGTGATGGCAGAAGCTGAGGTTGGCTGGCATGAGAAAGAGTGTGTTCGGGCTCGGGAGCGGGGCTCGCAACGCTTTGCTGGGACTGGACTGAGGCATGCAGGGGTGTGGCACCCCCGCTTGCTGAGGCATTAAGCTCGAGTGCAGACGTGGTCCGGCATGCTCCCTTCGAGGAGTGTTCGAGCGAGCGGGATGTGGGAGCGGTTGCGGCATGGTTAAGGCGGCCTTGCTGGCCAGCGGATGGGGAACAGCGTCATCTCGCGCAACATCTTTCCCACTTT
>JANXLY010000421.1 GCA_025354885.1 Acidobacteriota bacterium
ATACCTTCCGTCTTGCCTGCCCTTACGGCTTTCAAGCTCCTTACCCTCCTGTTACCTATGTCTTCGGAACGTTTTGTTACCTATGTCTTCGGATTGAACCCAAACCGCGCCGCGACCGTGAGGGAGCGTCCACCCCACGCCCTAACCCCATATTTCACCACCATGCCGGCACCCACCCCTACCCCCCACTTCAACTTCGCACACCCACCTGATATAGTACCTGCGCAATCTGTTGATAAATCAGGTATTCTGTCGATAACAGTATCATCAGGGTCAAACCATGATCCGTGTTGCAGAAGGGCAAGAATGAAGGAGCTAAAGGGCCAGTTTGTCGGCGCGCTATTCGTCGTCCTGACGGTAGCTTCGCTCATCGCCGCCGGCATCAACTTCCGCCAGCAGTTGGTCTACAATCTCCCCACAGATGGTGTCATGTGGGTTGATCGAACTGCGCCCGATGGTCACAACTACATCGTCGCTCTCGATGTCAAAAAAGGCTCCTCCGGCGAGAGCGCAGGTATCCACCGCTGGGAAGTTCTCGATCGCATCGGCAACATCAAACTTCACAACTCTTCAGAGATCCCTCAGTTCCTCTTCGGCAAGGCCTGGCTACGTGTCGACTATCACACCTACCAGGAAAATATCGAAGTCAAAAAGACCGTACGTATCGAGGTCAATGAGCCAGACCGTTCCCTCTACTACCTCACCGCCGTCGGCCTCGCCTACCTCGGCATCGGCCTCTTCGTTTACTTCCGCCGCGAGACTGCCCCCAAAGCCCGTCATTTTTTCCTGCTCTGTCTCTGCTCCTTCATCTATTCCTGCTTCCACTACACCGGCAAGCTCAACACCTTCGACAAAGTAATCTACTGGGGCAACGTCGTCGCTGGCTTTCTCGCTCCTGCACTCTTCCTCCATTTCTGTCTCACCTTTCCCAACACCCCGCGCCGCCTCCGTGGCTTCTTTCGGCAGGCCCTGCTCTATGTGCCAGCCCTCACTCTAACTGCCGCCTACATACTCGCCGCCATGGGCATCCTTCGCTTCCAGGCTTCCCTTCCGGAAGTCCGTTGGTATCTCGATCGAATCTGGCTCCCCTTCCTCAGCGCCAGCTATCTCCTTGGCGCCGCCGTCCTCGCATACAAACAGCGCAGCGTGGAAGATTCCATCCTTCGCCAGCAGATGAAATGGCTGCGCAATGGCGCAATCCTTGGCATCCTTCCCTTCACGATTCTCTACGTCATCCCCTTCACGCTCGGCGTCACTCCCAACGCCTTCATGAAGTTCGCCGTCCTCAGCCTTCCGCTCATCCCCATCGCCTGGGCTTACGCCATCCTGCGCTACCGCCTAATGGACGTCGATGTGATCTTCCAGCAGGGCTATGTCTACACTCTCGCTTCACTCGCCGTCCTCGGCGTCTGCTACGGCCTCCTCTTCAGCTTCGGCAGAGTAGAAGAACTTCCCCCCGCCGCCGTCGTCGTTCTCATCCTCATCGCCACCTTCATCTTTCAGCCCATCCGCAACTGGATCCAGGAGAATCTCGATCGCTACGTCTTCTACCGTGAATCCTACGATTACCGCCGCACTCTCCTCGATTTTGCCCGCGAACTCTCAAGCGAAACCGACCTCGAAGAATCGCTCCATGTCGTCGCCTCGCGCCTCATCCATACCCTCAACGTCGAGCACGTTGCTTTCTTCCTCAGTGATGAAGATTCCCCCGCTAACTTTGAACTCAGCCTCGTCCACGGCGCTCGCAAAACTGCTGCCCCCGCTTATCCAGACCTCAGTTTCCTCGGTGATGCCGTTGGCAAACCCTATCTCTTTTTCGAACGCACCAAGCTCAATCCCGACTACCTCTTCGGCGCCTACTCCCAGTCCGCGCGCAGCACCATCTCCGAACTCGATCTCACTTACTACATCCCCTGCACAGTTCGTGGTCAAACCATTGCGTTACTCGGCGTCAGCCGCACTACCAAAGGCGACTTCCTCACTTCAGACGACCTCGAACTCCTCGTCACCCTAAGCAACAGTGTCGGCATTACCGTCGACAATGCTCGCCTCTATCGCAGCCTCCAGCGCAAAGTCGAAGAGAACGAACGCCTCAAAGAATTCAGCGAAAATATCGTCGAATCCATCAACGTCGGCATTATGGCTGTCGATCTCGATGGCTGTGTCGAATCCTGGAACTCGCAGCTCGAACGCATGACCGGCGTCACTCGCGATTCCGCCGTCGGTAAACTGCTCACCCAAATTCTGCCCCTCGATCTCGTGCAGATGCTAACAGACCGCCAACAGGATCCAGGCATCCAGCACGTCTACAAAGCCAGGCTAGGCAAAAACTCCAACTCAAGCGGCAATGGCAACGGCAATGGCAACGGCAATGGCAACGGCAATGGCAAATCCCGTGACACTCTCGTCAACATCGCCATCGCCCCCCTCTTCTCAAAAGAGCAGACTCAGATCGGTCGCCTCATCATCTTTGATGACGTCACCGATCGCGCAGACCTCGAAAGCCGTCTCGTCCAGGCCGACAAGCTCAGTTCCATTGGCTTGCTCGCCGCCGGTGTCGCCCACGAAGTCAATACACCGCTCGCTGTCATCTCGACTTACGCCCAGATGCTCGCCAAAAAAATCACTGGCGACGACCAGAAAACAGCCATGCTCGACAAGATTGCCAAGCAGACTTTCCGCGCCTCGGAGATCGTCAACTCCCTGCTCAATTTCTCTCGCACTTCTACTCTCGATTGGTCCGAAGTCAGCCTCAATCGTGTCGTCCGCGACACCGCCAGCCTCATCGAACACCAGCTCGAAAAAGCCCGCGTCACCGTCGCCTTTAACCTCGACGAATCGCTCGGTCAAATCAAGGGCAATCAAGGCAAGCTCCAGCAGATCTTTCTCAACCTCTTCCTCAACGCCCGCGACGCGATGGAATCTCTACCAGTCCGTGGCGGTGTCCTTACCGTGCATACCTGGTCCGATGGCGAACTCGTTTACGTCGAAGTCGCCGACACCGGTGCCGGTATTTCCCCCGATCACGTCGATCGCATCTTCGATCCTTTCTTCACCACCAAAGGTGCCAAAAAAGGCACCGGCCTCGGCCTCTCTGTTACCTACGGAATCGTTCAGGAACATGGCGGCGGCATCGATGTATCCAGCACTCTTGGAGCGGGCACCCGCTTCCGTCTCGATTTCCCTTTGATCAAGAAAACCGTCCATGCCTGATTTGCTCAAACCCGACCTTCCCTCCATTCCTGCCCACAAAGGCCACATCCTCGTCATCGATGATGAGGCAGACATCCGCGAGAGCCTGGAATTCCTCCTCACCGGCGAAGGCTTCCGCGTCGATCTCGCCACCCGAGCCATGGAAGGTCTCGAAAAACTTGCTCGCGCCTCCTACGACCTCGTCCTGCTTGACCTCATGATGCCCGACCTCACCGGCATCGAAACCCTCGCTGAGATTCGCAAAAAAGATACCACCACCCCAGTCTTCCTCCTCACCGCCTATGGCTCCATTGACATTGCCGTCGAAGCGCTCAAGGCCGGTGCTAACGACTACTTCTCGAAGCCCTGGGACAACGAAAAGCTGATTATCGAAATCGACCGCATGATCGCCTCCAGCCTCCTCGCTCGCGAAAATGTGGAACTCAAGCGCGCCCTCAAGCAGCGCTATAGCTTCTCGAACATCATCGCCAAAAGTGAGCGCATGCTCAAGCTGCTCGACATGTTCGCCCAAGTCGCCCCCAGCCGTGCCAACATCCTCATCAGTGGAGAAGCCGGTACCGGCCGCGAGCTCATTGCCAAATCGATTCACGCCCATTCCGCCCGCGCCGATCGCGCCTTCATCACCGTAAACACCAGCTCCATGCCGGCTGAGGTTCTCGAGTCCGCACTCTTCGGCTCAAAAAAACCCTATCTCGAACTCGCCAGCGGCGGCACCCTTTTCATTGATGAAGTCACTGCCCTAACTCCCGACATGCAGGCCACGCTCCTCCGTGCCATTCAGGAGCGCGATTTTGTCTCCCCCGCAACGGGCGAAACCATCCCCATCGATATCCGCGTCTTTGCCGCAACTGCCGGCGACCTGCGCAAGGCCGTCGAAGACGGAAAATTTCGTGACGACCTTTACTACCGTCTCAACGTAGTCAATCTCGATATCCCTCCCCTGCGGGATCGCAAAGAAGACATCCCGATGCTGATCGATCACTTCGCCACGATCTACTCGCGAGAAAATGGAAAACTGATTTCCCCCGCAGGCCGCAGCCTGCTCCACTTCGACAGCGAAGCATTGCAGATCCTCATGGACCACACCTGGCCCGGCAACGTCAGAGAACTCGAAAATCTCGTCGAGCGCGCCGTAGTTCTTGCAAGCGAAGCCGAAGTCAACGCAACCATCCTCCCTGAGCACCTCTTGCAGGCTGGTGGCGTCCGCATCCGCAAAGACGATTCAGAAGCTCTCCCCGCCGACGCAAGCCTCTATGAAATCGTCGCCGACTTTGAACGCAAGTTGATCATGGACAACCTCGAGCGCACCAACTGGAGCCAGACCGAAGCTGCCGAAGCTCTCCGCATCCCCCTCTCCACCCTGAATCAGAAAATCAAGCGCCTCTCTATCAACGTGAAGAAACGTTAACTAAAACCCCAATTCAATTCAACTGAGCTGACATTACCGGCTGCCCCAAGTGCTCGTCTCGACAGCTTGGCCGAGCCCCCGCTGAGCCAAGCGACAGAACATCCTACGCCAAGGTCCCGCGCCAAGGTCCCGCGCCAAGGTCCCGCGCCAAGGACCCGCTCCAAGGTCCCGCACCAAGGTCCCGCGCCAAGGACCCGCACCAAGGTCCCGCGCCAAGGTCCCGCGCCAAGGTCCCGCGCCAAGGTCCCGCGCCAAGGTCCCGCGCCAAGGTCCCG
>JANXLY010000018.1 GCA_025354885.1 Acidobacteriota bacterium
CTTGTTGCTTCCGATAGTCCATCCAATTCCTCATTTGCCTCTACTTCGATTGCTACATTGCTGCGTCGTTTCCCTTCGCGCGCTAACCATCGCAATGCCGGAACCAGCCCCAAATCATCCAGCATGGAGGGACGCAAGATCAGGCTTAGGTTGCGTGTCGATTGCAATGTTTCTTCCGCCAACCTTCCCAGCTCTTGTGCCTCTGTCTCAACGGATTCCCTCACTTCCGTCGGCAAGCGACGGAACAAGGCCTGCATCCCTAAACGCAATGCCGAAAGATTCTGCGCCACCTCATCGTGCAATTCTCGTGAGATCGATTTCCGCTCTTCCTCCTGCACTGCCAGCAGTTTCGCCGAAAGTGCCCTTGACTCTTCTCTCGCATATTCGGCTTGTTCGAGACGCTTCGACGCCTGACTTTCAAGCTCCGTTACTCGCCAATACACAAACACCGCTAGTCCCAGACCGGCCAGGATAAAAATGAGCATGCTGCGTTGCAGCGAAAGTTTTACTTCTTCGAAGAGCCCTTTCATCTCCTTCGCTCCGGCAGCGAGTTGGTCCTCGTTCCATGTCCCGATTCTCGTCGCCATGTCCAACATTGCGCTCCGTCTGGCGAACACTTCGTCCCGCAGAAACGGATAGCCCTCCGCTTTCCTTTTCTGCGTATCCCATTGCAAGACCGGTTGAATCGTTTTCAAATATTCCCGGTAGGCGCCTACAAAACCGGCATAGACTGGCCCGCCCTCTTGCAGTTCTTTTGCTTCAAGCAGGCCGCTCGCGTGTGCCCTGGTCTGCATGAATTCATCACGATGAGAATTTGCTGCATTTGGATCCGCCTCCAGCAGGAAGTTCCGCAACTGCGTTCCGCCGATAATAACGTCATTGCGAAGTTCATTGAGCAGCCTGTTGGTCAACAAATACTTTGATTTGATTGCCTCAATTGCCTGGTTTGCTCTGGCCAGTTCACTCTGTGTAAAAAGAAACGCAGCCCACGGCATCAGCAGCAGGGAACCAAAGCCGGCAAGCAGGAGCAGGCGGCTATCGCGCAGGCGGTTTCTGAATTTCTTGGCCAAAATTAATTTTCTTTTTAACTCTCAGTTAGTACGATGGGTGTGTTGCCGCAATATCCGATCAGTTTGGTTCTCAGCCTCACACTTTTCCTGCCAGATGCAAGGGCCATCACGCTCGAAGAAGCACTTCGCGAAGCCTTAACTTCGCATCCCAGTCTTGCCGTCTCCGCCAATCGTATCGAATCCTTTGTGGGCAAATTGCAGCAAGCCGGCTTACGACCCAATCCTCTCCTGATCTATCAGACCGAAGATTTCCGCACCTGGCAGTCTCCCGGACACCGATTCTGGCAGGACTCCGATCACTTCTTCTATTTGCAGCAGACCTTCGAGACTGCCTCAAAGCGTGCCCGGCGCGTCGATGTCGCCGCCGCCAATCAGCGCCGTGTCGAGATCGAACTCACGCTCCAGAAGCAGATGATCGCCGCCAAAGTGCGTGCCGCATTCTGGGATGCTGCCGGTGCTACGCAACGCGAAGTCGCTCTCCGGCAGGCTCTCAAAAACTTCGCTGAAATTACGGAATATCATCGCATCCAGGTCAGCGAGGGCGCGATGGCTGAAGCCGATCTCCTTCGCGTACAGCTCGAAGAACAAAAAATCTCTCTACTCGCAAATGCCGCTTTTATCGATTCCCAACGCCAGATCATTCGGCTGCAACGCGAAATAGGCCGCAGCGAAATCACTCCCACTTCCGCCGATTCTGACTTCGCTACTGCCCTCATAAAATTTGATGGCCTCAAGATCGAAACTGCCCTCACAGAGCGTGCAGAAGCGCAACTCGCCCGCCAGATCATCCTCGTTGCTGCGGCACAGGTCGGCCTTGAGCGAGCCCTCACTACTCCTAATTTCGATGGCGTGAGCGGCTACAAACGCTCTGGGCAGTTCGACTCTCTTCTGTGGGGCCTGCAAGTTCCTTTACCTGTCTTCAATCGCAACCAGGGCAATCTTGCTTCGGCCAGTGCCGAAGACCGCTTGGCCCGCAACGCCCTCACTTCTACTGAAGCGCTCATCAAATCTGAATTTGAAGGTGCAGTTCGCGAAGTGGATTTACGCCGCCACCAGATCAATGCTTTTGTTCTGCCACTGCGCGCCAAGGCAGCAGAAACAGCGCGGCTGGTTCGAGAGGCATACCGTCTCGGCGGTGCAGACCTCCTTCGCTTGCTCGATTCCCAGCGCACTCTACTCGACACCGAGCAACTGTACATCGATGCTTTGCTTGCGCTCCGTCAAGCCGAAGCTTCGCTCCAATCCGCTACCGGAGTCATCCCATGAAAACAATCTTAGTAGTGATCACCATCTTTCTTTGCGCTTGTCAGAAACAAGTCCCTGCATCGGTAGTAGTTGACGCCAAGCCAAAGCCGAGCAACGTGGAACTCAGTTCGTTGGAGTTGAAGAACGCCAGCGTCGAAGTGGTCCCGGCTCAAATGCTTACTCTCGACCAGACCATCGAAGCTCCCGGCAAGCTTGCCTGGAACGAGGACAAAACTGTTTCGATTGGTGTCGTGGCCACAGGCAAAGTGATTCACGTCTATTCGAAAGTGGGAGATACGGTCAAGCCAGACCAGGTGCTCGCCCGCATGCATACCCACGACGTGCACGATACGAGAGCTTCACTACGCCAGGCTCGTGCAGAAAAGGATCGGGCCACGAGTAGTCTCGAACAGGCCAAACGAAACGAAGACCGAATGCGTCG
>JANXLY010000063.1 GCA_025354885.1 Acidobacteriota bacterium
ACACCGCTTCGCGCATAGAACTTTATGCACAATGCGCCCGCCCAGCGCCAAACCGGGCAGAAAGGAGGTCTAACGAAGCTCGAATCGCTTATAGAAATACCGATTGCCGTCCGCCCAAGCGCTTCTTCTGGTGCGCGTGGATCTCAAGCTGTGTTGCTGTGCATAATTCGGGTTACACGGCATTTTTTACGGCTGATGGCATGCTGCAAAGCGTACTACATCAGCCGGATCGCCGACTCCCAATCCAGTATCTGTTCCCGTCGGGGACTTATCGGGATTATGAGGTGCAGAACTCGGTGGGAGTGGCATTCCGCTACCGGGTAAGGAAGCTGACGGGCGGCCGATTGTTGGTCACCACGCTGTATCAAGCCGAGGTGAAATACATCGATCAGGCGGTGGTGGTGCGTGCAACTCATCTGGCATCGAGCTTTCCACTGCTCTCGGAGCTCTATTCTGATTAGAGGACTGAGTTCGTGGGTTGCGATATACTCCGATGTTTACCCATGGTCAATACATATAGCGATTTGCAGATCGAAATTCTTGAAGAGGGCGCTGACAACTATTCGATCGAAATGATATTTGTCGCCGCAGGAAGCGATAGCGAAGTCCGACTGCTCAAAGATAAAACGAAAGTGATATCCCGCAAGAAATTGTTGGCGCTGAAGGAGTTCATTGCCGGGTCGGAAGAGTATGGCGAGGCGCTGGCGAAGCTGGTGTTTGCGGATCCAATTATCGCGGTCTCGTTTGAGAAGGCGCGGAGTGCGAGCCATGCGCTCGATGCATTGCTGCGGGTGCGGTTGCTGCTGGATTCCAATCTTGGGGATTTGCATGATGTGCACTGGGAATGTCTGCGTGATGTTTCGGGAAATTCTGTTTTCACCAGTGATCAGATTCTATTCTCACGTTATTTGCCGAGCCTCGACTGGGAGCCTCCGAAAATTGCAGTAGGAAAGAAGCTGAAGGCTCTGGTTGCGATCGCAAACCCCAAGGATCTTAGCAACTATGAATCAGATGGGGAAACACTTTCACCCATTGATGAAAAGCAAGAACTGGCAAGTGCGAGGAAGGCTCTCGAAGATGTGCACATTACGGTCCTCGCATCGCCGACGGTTGAATCGATTTCAGAAGCGCTCAGGGAAGGCTATGACATTTTATATCTGGTTTGCCATGGTGCTGTGATCGACGGCAAGGCGCAACTGATGCTGTGCGATGAAAAAGGGAATGTGAAGATGGTGTCAGGTGCGAGCCTGGAGATAAGGTTCCGGGATCTTGGCGAGCGACCACGGCTGGTGGTTCTGGCATCGTGTCAAAGTGCTCGCGGCACACACAGCCTTGGGCCGATGCTGGCAGGAGCGGGAGTTCCGGCAGTGGTTGCGATGCAGGGGAATCTGAGCATGGAGACGAACAGGATTTTCATGCCGGCGTTTTTTCGGGAGCTGATCCAGGACGGCCGGATTGATCGAGCGATGTCAGTGGCCCGGGGAAGGATCCGCGAGCAGTCTGATTCGTGGATGCCGATCCTGTACATGAGGCTTCGCAGCGGGCGGATCTGGCAAGCAGATGAAGAGGGTATTGTGCAGCCTGTAGCGCCGCCTGTTCTTTTGCCGCCAGTGCCTTTGCCGCCTGCACCATCGCCCGCACCACCGCCTGCACCATCGCGCTTAGGACGCTACGCAATTATCACCTTGCTGGGTCTTGCGGTCTGGTTCATCTGGTACTTTTTTTTCAACCCGTATACTGTCAATTTGTCGTTAGAGCTGCAAGCAGGTGACGGGCAGGGATCACCCACCGTACTCTCTCAGCCACATCCATTTCGCAAGAGTGACCGCGTTTCGATCCACCTGGAATCGCGCTTTGAAGGGTATGTGTATGTGTTCTCGAAATCAGGGGATGAGCCATATCGAGTTCTCTATCCCGCCGAGAAGGGAGACAGCGCCCAAGTCTCTGCCGGGCAAAAAATTCGCATCCCTGGTAAAGCTGATAAATGGGTCAGCTTGGAGAATGAAACTGTTAGTGTGATCTGGTCCGAGGCTAAGATTGAAGTACTTGATACCGCTATCGACAAGAGCGAACGAGACGGAGAATATTATTTGATCAGCAGTCCTGAAGACATGAATATGCTGAAGGCCAAGATTGTGGCATCGAGGGAAACGACGAGCCAGAAAGAGGACAAGTCGGACAAACCGCTGAAGCTCCACTCGGATTGGCCCACTATCGGCTACAGCTTCAAGCTTGAAGTGGAAGAGTGAAATCGCTAGCGGCCCTGGTCGAGGACAGTGAGCCGCCACTGGCCATTGACGAGCGAGAACTGAGCTCTTGGCATTTGGGGACTTCTCACTTGGGCAGCCTGAACAAAGCCGCGCATGCCGCTGGCGGTTTCAACCCGGACCCAATCGAAGGGTGCAAGTGGGCCGCGTGGATCGATTCGTTTGACGATGTCGAAGGCGAGTGTAGCGACTACTGAAGAATCGCGGTTTGGTTCTTTTCTGAGAGGTAGAGGGTCGCGCAAGACCACGAAATATTGACTGGGGTCGAGGTCTTTGGGGAAATTCCAGACGAGGTAGGGAGTAACGTAGATTGCCGGTGTTTCGCGAAAGAAGCCCAGTTCGATGAAGTCGGCGAGGAGATCCCAGAGTGGGGCTTCTGGGCGGGAAACATCCCATTGTTTTCGAAATTTTGCCCAGCCTCGTTGATCTTTTTCGCCAAAGCCGCCGCTGATGACATCGGGGTCTACGAGTTTCTGGAGCGCCTTTTCATCGTGTTTGGCGACGGCGAGTTTGAGCTTTGCGACGTAGACCGAGAAGGCGCGGTCTTTCGAGGCATCGTTGACGGGCGCAAGCATCGGGTGCTGCGCGAGGAGCCCGAGCAACCAGAGAATGAGCATAGCTCCATTAGACCCGACGCGGGAGGCGAGAGCGCACTACTGGTCGATTTGGAGTTTGCGCATCTTGTACAAGAGCGCCTTGTAATCGATACCAAGGATAGCTGCGGCCTGTTTGCGATTCCAGTGTGTTGAATTGAGAACGGCTGTAATTGCCTCTACTTCGGCTTGATTCTTGTCTCGCATCGCACGTTCGAGCATGGGAACGGCTGGTTCGGCGAGCTTCGGCTCTGGTGCCATGGAGACGTTGAGGCAATTGGGGCGAGTTCCGCGAGTGAGGTCGGCGACGATCCAGTCCGGATCACGAAGGACGATCAGTTTGCGAACGATATTCTCTAACTCGCGGACATTGCCGGGCCATGGGTAGGCGAGCAAAGCGGCATCTAGTTGAGGAGTGAAAAGGGAAGTAGCGAGTTCGCGACTGGAATGTTTCTGAATGAGGAAGGCAGCCATGGCGGGAATGTCTTCGCGGCGATGGCGCAGGGCAGGAACATGCAAAGAGAGCACATTCAAGCGGTAATAAAGGTCGGCGCGAAAGGAACCGTCGGCGATGGCGGCTTCCAGATCGCGGTGAGTGGCCGCGATCACGCGAATGTCGACGCGAACCGTTTCTTTGCCACCGAGGCGGCGGTATTCATGATCCTGCAGAGCCTGGAGGAGCTTAGCTTGCAAGCGGATATCCATATCGCCGATTTCGTCGAGCATCAAAGTGCCGCCGTCAGCCAATTCAAAGATACCGGCACGTTTCTGGAATGCGCCTGTGTAGGCCCCACGTTCGCAACCGAAGAGCTCGCTTTCCATGAGGTCTGCCGGAACGGCAGCGCAGTTGAGCTTGACGAATGGTTTGTCGGCGCGAGCAGACTGGGCGTGGATCTGGCGGGCGATCACTTCTTTTCCGGTGCCAGTTTCACCCTGGATCAAGACCGGAATGTCGCTTTGGGCAACCCTTTGCACCATGGTACGAAGCCGCATCATTTCGGGATTGGACCCGTAAATCATTCGCTCAGTCTGAGACTCATGCGCATCGCCAGATTGAGACAAGCGATGAGTTGAAGATCCGCGCAATGCCTTTCGGAGCGCACGCCCGAGATCTTCGTGAGAAGCGGGCTTGGCAAGAAAGTCGGTAGCCCCGTACTGCATGGCCTGAATCACTTTGCTGGGCGAAGCAGAGCCGGAAAGCATGATTACTGGAATATCAGTAGACATGCGCCGGATTTCGCGCAGGGTATCAAAACCATCGCGCGTAGGCATCATGACGTCCAGGAGTACAGCGCTTACGGGAGTGCCTTTGCGCAGATACGAAAGAACTCCGTCGCCGTCACAAGCCGACTGGACCTGGTAACCCTGGCAGCGTAAACCTATTTCAAGATAACTTCTAATTTCATTTTCATCTTCACCAAGAACGACCATAGCTGGTTCAACAGCTGCAACGTTATACATAAGCCCCTCCGCTTATAAAAACAGTCTAGTCTCTTAATCCATTCGAATTAGTTGCGGACAAAGCCGCATTTAAGTCCCGATCAGGATATACCTTTGCCGGATTCATAAATGGAATCACGAACGAAAACGTGGCCCCGCCAGGGCGGGACTCGGCCCAGATATGGCCTTTATGACGCTGGATGATCATGCGAGAAATCGCCAATCCCAAGCCGCCACTCGGACGTTCCTGACCTTTAAAGTACGAGGTGTACTCTTCAAAAATATCTTTCATCTGGTCGGGAGCGATTCCAGGACCAGAATCATGAATGTCGATACGATAAGAATTCGGCTCAGTGCCGCGATTGGCGCGGCGATCCCGATCTTGCCCGCCACCGGCAAGGAAGCGGCGCTCCCAAAAAAAGGGATAGCCAAAGACGGCAATCGAACCCTTAGCTGGAGTTGCTTTGCAGGCGTTGTCCAAAAGATTGACGAGAACCTGTTCGACTTGCGAAGGGTCAAAGTGTAGATCTTTCGAAGTGGGGACCAGACTGCCGATGGCTAGCTTGATTCCCTTCTCTTCTGCCTGCGATTCCATTTCGCTCACGGATTGTTCGATAGTTGCGAGAATGTCATTCTTTTCAAATTTGACGATCAGATCGCGCTCACCGGAAATACTGAATTCAAACAAAGAGTTTGTCATTCGCGTGAGGCGTTTGAGGCAGTTGCGGGAAAGAATCAAAACTTCCATTTGCCGGTCGCTGAGATTGCCGAGGTGACCATCGGTCAGCAGCCCGCAAAAACCGGCCAAAGCGGTAAGGGGGGATCGAAAATCATGAGCAATTCTGGCGAGAAATTTTGTACGCTGACTGTCATATTCCTGCAGCCGCAAATTTGCATGGAGCAAACTCTGGAGCATGGCATCACGGTCTTCCTTGAGGGAAAGAATTTCGGTGTCAGGGCGGATGACAGAAGTCAGGTAAGCAGCGATCACAGCGTGCTTGGCAGGCTTCAAAATAATGTTGCCCTCGGCCCAAGGGTGAGAAGCCAAAAACGGCTCTAGATCGGCAGTGCGAACCAGGAAAAAGTGCCGAGCCTGAGGATTGGAGAATTTGGATGCGGAGAGATCGACCCCTGGAGCACAATCCCAGATACAGATATGACTGTCCTGTGGCGGCATAGTTGAGAGGGAGGTGACGACTTTCCAGTCGTTTGCACCTAGCTCACGCAATATCGCAAGGCATTGATTTACGAGTTCAGCATCCGCTGAAAATATGGTTAGTGTCCGGGGCAAGCAGCACAATCCGTAGCGACGGTTCAGAGACCCAATTCAAGAGTCGGTATTCAAAACTATTTGCCTGGCAATCCAGGACAAGCGCGTTTTCGCGGGACGAAATCAATCCATACGGTCAGGTATCAACTTGGCTCTTTCTTATCTTTGTCAATCCAAGGGATTGATGAGAGCCGCTTTGGGTGTTCTGATTCCATCAGAACCCTGATTGAAAGGATAAGTCGAAATCAAAGCCAAGTCAATGTTACATGGTGCCGTGTAAGAGTTGCATATGGGACAAAAGTACTGGTACTATCTGACTATTGTTTTTGTAAATTTTCGGGTCATACGACTAAGGCTCCTGTGGGGACTTTCAGCAGGTTCAGCTAAGAGGAGTGCGCTTTCGTAAGGGACGGGGCGTAGCGAAAAGGCTTGAGAAATCGAGTTGAGCTTGTGCGGCCTAAGTGACTCTTTCTGATGGTTTTAATGATTGCAAAGTGGGGGGCCTGGAAGGCAAGGCGGAGTGAGAGATGTGGGCAAAGTGCTGTTTTTTGGGGCAAAATCCCAAAAAGTCAAGTAGCTGGGCTCAACGACTTTTTCAGGTTGCGACAGGTTCATTAGTACTATTAGTTTGGAACTTCCGGGAGCTGGGAAGGGTGCTGGCAGTGGGTCTGAATTGAGTCTTTTCTACGACAGTGCCGCTTAAAAATGGCGTAGGAAGGAGGTCTTGGTTTTCACTGAGCTGCGAGAGTGCGGCCCGGTGTTGGAGGCTGAATATTACAGGAAAAAGAATAAAAGTTAATTTGAGTTTTTTTTCAAGATCGATGGTTGGAAGCTGGTTGCGTTGGAATTTGGATGAAGCGAGGTGCCGTTGGACTGTGGACCTGAATGGCTAGGGCGGCTGGACGCGCCGACAAGTAACGAGGGTAGTTGGCGCAGCGACATTGGATTCACATTGCCAGATATAAGCCAATGCGCGTATGTCTTTGGTAATAGAAAAACACTACGTTAGATGTTTTCGAAGGGATTGAACGATTTCTTTGAGATGCTGAGCGCCAAGACTTCGAGCCACAGATCTGCCGAGGCCAGTTGCACGCTGCAATTGCATCGGCAGCGAATCCTGTACCTCAACTTCTACAATCGTGACGCAATCGTTTTCGATCGCTTGTTGGAGAGTTGCCTCGCCGTTGTTGAATTTGAGGTATTTGGCACCGAGGGCAGAGGCGAGCAATTCCATATTTGGCGGCAGGAGATCAGTGCCGATGGAATGGCCATAGCTGGAATGTTGCTGCATGCGGATTTGGCCGTAGGCACCGTCATTGAAGACGATGACGGTAAGTGGAATGCGTTCACGGACGGCGGTGCGGAGTTCCATGCCACTCATGAGCAAACCGCCGTCGCCGATCAGGGCGACAACAGGCTGATTGGGATTGGCAAGTTTTGTAGCGATTGCAGCAGGGAGGCCAAAACCCATGGACTGGAAATCGGTAGGAATCACGAAGGTTCTCGGGCGCAGCACGCGGAAGTGGCGCGAAGCCAATACCTGATGAGAACCGGTGTCGGTGACAAGAAAAGCATCGGCCGGCATGGCGCGGCGAAGCGCGGCGAAAAACGCAGCAGGGGTGCCTGGTTGAATACCCAGGATGGACGGTTCGGGGGCAGAAGGAGAGGTGGGCTGAGCAGCATTGGCGGCGATTTGAGTTGGGGTCCATGCTGAATGGCCGAGTCGGTGATCTTTGAGCAACTCCGTCAGAAAGACAGATGCATCAGAACAAATCGCGAGAGAAGTCTGGAAGTTGGCATTGAGGACTTGAGGGCTGGAATCGACGTGGATCAAGCGATCAGAGGGTAGTTGGAGCCGAAAGCCGAAGCTGCCGTTGTGAGAGAATTTGCAGCCGATAGCAAGGATGAGATCGCTCGATTCCACGAGAGCGTTGAGTGCCTTGGCTCCGCGTTCATTGCTCTCGAATCGCATTGCCAGAGGGTGGTCTTCAGGGATCACTCCACGGGCGGAACGAGTGGCGACAACGGGGGCCTTTAAGAATTCGGCAAGGAGGCGGACGGATTCGGCAGCGGAGTTTCCGCCCTGACCGACATAAAGAAGCGGCCTTTTTGCTTGTGCGAGACGCGAAGCTGCCTGTTCCAGTTGCAAGGGTGAAGCTGACTGGAGCTGCAACGTTGGCAGAGTCTCGATATCAGCGGCAAAGCCTGCGAGGGCATTTTTGCTGACGTGCAGGAGAACTGGACCGGGTTCGCCGGAGAGCGTTGCGTTGTAAGCCGTGTGGACGGCAGCGGGGATTTCAGCTGTATCCGATACAACAACAGTCTGCTTGACGAGTGTTCCGAGAATTGCCTGTTGATCGATCGCCTGGAGCGTGAAGTGGCGAGATGGATGGAGTTCCGGTTGTTCGACGATGTAGAGAACAGCAGCCGAATCATGCTGTGCCTCGGCAATTGCAGCAACGACATAGGCAAAACCTGGGCCTGGAATGGTAGTGAAGACGCCTGGGCGACCGGAGGAGCGATAGTAGCCGTTTGCCATGAACCCGGCAGCGAGTTCGTGGGTGGGCACGATTGTGCGCAAGGTGGATTGACGAAGCTCTTCGAAGAAGTCGACATTTTGAGTGCCTGGCAGGCCGAAGACGTGCTCGACGCCGAGGCGCTCGAGTGCACGGCAAAGCAGACGGGACCCGGAGCAGGAACTCATGCGGCAGGCTCTCCGTTTTGGCCGACCAACTGATGCATGGAGAAGGCTACTTTTGCGGCGAGGGCTGCGGCAGCGGCTTTTGCATGATGAATGGAGCTTTCGACCCTAAAACCGGCTCGATCGGGACGGGTGAGCACAAGATTCATTTGTAGCTCGCCCCCCAGCTGACTCTTGAAATGAGTGACAGGATTGAGTTCTGCATCGGTGAGGTCGTTTGCGTGCAGGCCAAGTTCGGCAAGGCGTTCAAAGACTTTCCAGCGGAGGAAAGCAGTCGCGCCGCTGCGTAGATGCTCTGCGTCGGCAGCCGTGCTGACAGTGTGTGAGACAGGATGAGCTCCGGTGAGTACCAACTGGCTGGATATGACCTGACCGCCGGGCAGACGGGCATGAAAAATTCGGCACAGATTCTGGCTGTGGAGACGGGTGAAGTAGCGCTGGAAGGCTTCACTGGGCAGGTAGATCCCTGCGCCTTTACGGGAGGCGGTCTGGAGATGGAGGCGAAAGTAACTGGCAAAGTCCTCATCATCGGTGAACTCAACGGCTTCACGCGTGCAGCGAGTCACAAGGCGGCGCAGATTTTGTTCTACTCTCGACCAGAGGTCCTTGAGGTCTAGCAGCGGCGCAACATAGGTATAACTGGGCTTGACGCCCCAGCCTTTGGCGACGAAGACTCGAATGTCGGTCATGGAACGGCTGCGAATCGAGACACGTCCGTAGTTTGATCCCGTAACGGCTTCTTCGAGCTGAGTGAGAATTTCAAGCTGTTTTGAGGTGTTTTCGGAGGGGTATTTACTGATGTGGGACTTTACAACAAAGCCGTTGTAATAGAGGAGATAGCGGCCGGCGAGGTAGGTACCCCAAGTGGTATCGCGCTCCCAGAGCGCGATGCCGCCGACAATCTCACCGCCGCGATCAGCGGCCAGGATTCGAAATCGACCACCGGCAGAGCCACAAAGTACATCGAGATATTCTGGGGTGCTATAGATGCTGCCCCCTGGGGAGGCAGCGACCATATCGTTCCAATCCTTGTAACCGGATTCTCCGATTTCACGGATACTGATGACCGAGGCCATTTAGTGTTTCCCCTTGCGGAAGTGGTCGTAGAGGGTCTTTACGATGTGGTCGATGCCAGGCCAGGGGTCATCGGCAGCAAAAACGGTTTCACGGGCGCCGACCCAGGACTTCAACCAGGAGAAGAGGCTGTGATCGCGGTAAGTGCTAAATGCCTTAAAGTCATTGGGTAGATAAACACAGCGGAGGCCGGATTCGTAGGCCGCCGCATCGGAGATCGGCAGGCCTAAAGCGTCCTGATAGGCCATTTTGCAGACATCTACTCCGGAGCGGGCAGCGAACTCAACGTACCACCAGGGGCGGGCATTGACTTCAATGATCTTGAAGAGCTTGTCGCGGTCATCCAGTTTGAATTCGGCGCTGAAAATGCCTCGATAGGAAACCGCCTTGAACATGCTGCGGATGGTGTTGACTGCACCCTCGACGGCTGAAACCGGGACGCTCACCATCAAAGTGCTGTTGCCGAGCAGGGGAGGATACATGCGGAGACGCTGGCGGGCAAACAGGGCACGAATTTCACCATTGCTGTCGACAAAGCCGTCGACGAAGTAATGATTGGTGGGAGGGCCGGGGATATATTCCTGGAGCAGGATGGGAAAGTCGCTGGAGCCGCTTTTTTCGCCCTTGTCCATGAGGTTCAGAGCATCTGTTTTGTTCTGGATCAGAAAAGCTTTTACTTTATGCTTGAGCCCGAATTCCTGAGAGCCGAGGGGTTTGAGAAAGCGGTTTTCGAAGCGGTTTTCGGGGACAGCGCGCAATTCGTCCATCGAAAAGAGCAATTCGGTGGATGGATGTGGAAGAGCTTCTTTCTGGAGTAATTGAGCGAAGCGCCATTTGTCGGTAAAAGTTTCGATTACTTCGAGAGTGGGGGTGCTGACGGGGAAGCGTTCGCGAGTCGGTTCATCGAGGGCGGCGATTGCGGCAGCCCAGTCGTCCGAGCCAGCCATCAGAACCGCGCGAGGCAGCGAAAGCGAGTTGAGGAATTCCTTGAGCTCCGCAGGTTTTGGGGCCCTGATTCCGAGATTGGCAGCTTTGAGATTGAGAGTTCCAAGTTCTGGAAGGGTGCGGCAGAACCTGGAGCGGGCGACGAAGGTGGAGTCTGGACAGACGGCAAAGACTGGTATGCCGACTCTCGAGAGGTTTCGAATGACACCGATACCGGTGATTCCGGAGCCGAACATCAGCACGGGTATGGAGGGAGAATCCGATTTTTCGACCGACTCGTTCGGTCGCGCCCTTTGATGAGATTTTTGGTTCGTAACTAAGGTCTTGGACTCAGTGGGCATAGTTTTGTGCAACTTCCTGCATGCATTTCAGATGCCAAGCCTCAAACGCAGTTTGGCCATTAAAATGCCTTGGAGTTAGCACAGTGGATACGTACGACCTTGACTAGAAATACCTTAACACTCATAAATCTTCCCGGAACAGAGCGCCGGGCTCACTTTCGTCTACCGCTTAGAGTGCCGGCTGCGCTTCGTCGGGAAGACGCGAATTTTGAAACAATTTCGGCGATCACGCAGGACATCAGCAGCGGCGGGTGTTACTGCATCAGCCCGGAAGTATTGATGAATGGGGAGTACCTGGAATGCGAGGTGGTGATTGCTTCGCCTGGGCAGGAGAAGCCGGAACTTCGGCTTTCGCTGCATGCCTGCGTGAAGCGGGTGGAGAAGTTGAGTGAAGAAGCCGATGGATACGGTATCGCACTTCAAATTCAGAGTTATCGAGTGGTGCGGAAGCCTGCTGCCGGAGTGTTGACAAGTTGGCTCGGCGGCACCGTGATGACCGCAATCAATTAAGGAACAAAGATGAAATTGAAAATGAATTCCAAGCGCACACGAGGCGCAATTCTATTGCTGCTGATGGCAGGGCTAAGCTTTGCGGCAGGGCAGGATAAACCGGCAGGCGAACAGGCAGCGACTCCGGCGGCAGTTCCGGCGGCGACGGCGGCAACACGCGGCGGATACGTTATCGGGGCGGGAGACCTGCTCCAGATCACGGTTTTCAAGGAGCCTGAGGCATCCATCCCGCAGGTGGTTGTGCAACTCGACGGAGTGATCACATTACCGATGGTGAGGGACATCCATGCCGGCGGGCTGACAACAGCAGAACTCGAAGAACACCTGGCCAAGCAGTACTCCAAATTCATTCGGGATGCTGAGGTCTCAGTAATTGTCAAAGAGATCAACAGCAAGAAGATTTATCTGATTGGCGCGATTAAGAAGGAGGGCGCGCTTGCGCTTAAAACTCCGATCACAATCCTGCAGGCAATCGCCGAATCGGGTGGACTGACAGACTACGCCAAACGGAGCAAGATCTATATTTTGCGCAAGGTCGACGGGAAGCCGATTCGCATTCCATTCGACTACTTATCGGCAATCAAAGGGGAGCAGATGGATCAAAACATCCTGCTCAAGGCAGATGACACGATCGTGGTTCCGAACTGATGTGTGAGCACAATCAAAACCAAAACGTGGGAAAAAACCCAAAAAGTGGGCACTGGAAAAAAGGAAAAGCGATGCAACTGAAAAAAACGAGTGAAACGATTTTGTTTGTTTTGATCGTATGCTTTGGGGCTGTGTGGAGCCTGGAGGGACAACAACAAGCTGCGGAAGGCGATCTGGTGCGGCCAAGCGGCTTGAAAATTTATAGCATCAGTGGAGCGATTGGCTATTCGGAGCTTCCGAAGTTTCAGACCGCCTCCGGGAGCTTTCAAAGCCTTCCGTCGAGAACTTCGGCCTGGAGCACAATGGTTGCGGGCTATGCGCTGACGAGTTCGCGGACCCGGTTTGGGCTCACCTATGCACCCTCCTATAACGGCCGAATCGGATCAGGAGGTAGGCAGTCGTTCAACCAAAATCTTGTACTCGATCTAACGAGAGAAATCACACCCAGAGTATTCTTCCATATGTCGGGCAACGGCGATGACAGCACGCTGGACCAATTGGTGATCCAGCCCGGTGGATTCTCGTTGCTGGCCGGGAGCCAACCAAGCTTTGATCAACTGGCAGCGGGGTCGGCATCGGGCTTGGTAAGTGGTGGCAGTCCAGCACTGGGAGCGGCGTACTACGGAATAAGAAACCTTACGTTTTCTGGCCATGCTGGCCTCACTTATCGCCAATCGTCGCGGCTGACATTCGATTTTCGAGGTGGAGTGACGCAAACCCAGATCAGCCCCGTTGGGAATAAAAACACACAAACTCTGCTGGGGAGGACGATGTCGGACCAGGCCGAGGCAGTTGTATCGTATTCACTGACTCCGAGCAGCCGCGTAGGGGTACAGGCAAATGTAATGAACATCAGAAGTACGCTGGCGGATTACCGGATCGTAACGGGCACTGGCTTTTACACGCACAACTTTGGCAAACGGTGGTTTGCCACTGTGAATGGAGGAACAAGCTCGCTCGAAAATACAGGGAGAATAAGGGTTCCAGCAGGAGTTGGCTACGTTGGTTCGGGATCGGTGGGAGCGACCTATAATCGGCACACCTTGATCGCAACCTACGGCAGGACGCTGGGAGACCCATACGGCTTCGGTTCGCGGTCGAGCCAGCAAACCTTTGGTGCCTGGAACTGGAACGAACGGGGCATGACCTGGGGCTTGCAAGCGTCATTTGGACAACAAACGATGAATAGCAGTTCACTGGGCGATATTACAGCCTGGCATTCGAGTGCTGGAATCACACGCGCACTGAATCGCCAAATTCAGGTTTCTGCCGGGTATGCCTTTTTGAAGAATTCGATGCTGGGATCCCAGTCGTTTCTCGGGACACCTCGGCACGTGGTGCAATTTGGGATCATCTGGAGCCCGATGGCCTCACAACTTCAGCATTTGCAAATCGGCTCCACACCTTAGGAAGCGGTCTGGAAAGAGTGGGATTTTGTACGAATCAGTTTCCTTTTCGAAGTTCCGACGAAGGCCAATCCCAGAAGAATCAACGAGTTAAAGAGTTGGTATCTGAATTGCACTCAGATAGATGAATCCGCTTAGTTTTTGAGCAGCAAACCAGTTTCGAATCAGTAATTCAGTAATAGGACCTTAGAACGATGACCCCAGCCCCAATCCAGCCGCCAATCACGCTAGGACAGTTTCTACCACTCTCGATTGCGAGAATGATCTGGAAGCGGAGGTACCTGATTTTGTGTGGAAGCGTGGTGCTAACAGCGATCGCCGGTTTCTTCATTAAGCAGATGCCGAATGTTTACCGGGCAGACGCAGTCATCATAGTCGATTCGCAAAAGATCCCCGAGAAATTCGTGTCTTCGACGGTGCAGGCGTCGCTGAGCGACAGTATGAGCGCCATCAGCCAACAGGTGTTGAATTCCGTAAAGCTGGAGGAGGTCATCCGCGAATTCGACCTGTATCCGGTGGAGCGAAAGACGAAAGCGATCGAAGAGGTAGTCGCGCAATTTCGCAAAGATTTACCGATTACGCTAGAACGCAGTTTTGGCGGGGGAAAGCCAAGCGCTTTCCGAATTACGTATGAAGGCACCAACGCGCAATTGGTAGTGAATGTAGTAAATCGTGTTGCCGACATGTTTGTGCATGAGAATCGGAAGACGCGCGAGTCGCGAGCAGAAGGCACATCAGACTTTATGAGTGCGCGGATGGCGGAGTCCCAGAAGAGCCTGGACCGGCAGGAATCGAACCTGAGCCAGTTCAAGATGAGATGGGCTGGCGAATTGCCGCAGCAAGAGCCGGCACTGTTGGGGGCGTTGAATCGGCTGGAAGTGGAGTTACAGGGAAACCGGGAGGCGATCACCCGAGCCCAACAGAGCAAAATCCTGCTCGAGAGCACATTGCGATTTGCAGAATCGTCACTGGCAGCGGCTTTGCGGAGTGCGGAACCGCCTCCAGTGTTTCAGGCTGCGCAGTCAAGAACACAAAACAGCGAAGCAATCAGCGCTCCGGTGCAGTTACGCAGCGATTTGTTACGAGGTCGACTGGCAACGCTGCGACGGCGCTACCAGGATGACCACATCGAAGTGCGAAGGCTGCGGAACGAAATTGAAGAAGTTGTAGCAGAGGAACAGGAAGCAGCTAAAGTTGCAGCGGCGACAGTAAAGCCGAAGACGAATGCAAGTGCGAGCCAGCCCGTTCTGAGTGCGACTGTTTCGCCGCAACTGATTGCGGAAATCAATCGAGAGCGGGAGCGCATTGCCAATACGAAGACACAGCTCGAATTGATTGAGCGGGAATTTGAAGCCAAGGGAGCAGAACGCCAGCGCATCATGCGCGAAATAGCGGACTATCAGCACCGGGTGGAAGTGCTTCCAATCCGCGAGCAGCAGATGGCTGGACTTACGCGCGACTACGAAAACACGAAGATGGAATACCGGTCGCTGCTGGACAAAAAGATGTCGGCAGTAATGGCGGCCGATATGGAGCGGCAGGGGCAATCGGAACGATTCACAATCGCCGATGCAGCCCGCTTGCCGGAAGGGCATGTAAAGCCGAAGCGCACGGTGATGGTGCTGGGGGCGGCACTGGGTTCGCTCTTGCTCTGTTCCCTGATAGGGCTGGGGCTTGAGCTGCGCAAGAATGCATTTCTCGGTGAGTGGGAATTGCCCCCACAGGTAAGAGTGATTGGCCGAATCTCGTATCTGGACCAAAGAACGATGCAGGTCTTGAGCAAGACACTTTTGACGGTTGCGCTGCTTGTGCAGACGCAACGGTGGAGCAGTTAAGAAATATGTACGAATCAGACTTTGGAATTCGCAAAAATCCTTTTGGAACTTCACCCGATCCGACGGCACTTTATGTGACCGAAACGCACCGGGAGGCGTTGGCCGGATTGCTATATACAGTGATGCGGCGCAGGGGATTCTGCACGCTGATCGGAGAAGCAGGAACCGGGAAGTCGACCTTGATTGGCAGACTTCTGACGCTAGTTCCAGGAGAGACTGTTGAGCTGTGCGTAATTTCGAATCCGACCTTGTCTCCGTCAGAATTTCTGGAATTCCTGATGATGAAGCTGCACATCGAGAATATCCCGGCGAGCAAGGCGCAGCGGCTGGTGATGCTTGAAGAATGCCTGGCCCAAAAGGACAGAGAAGGCAAGATCCCTGTTCTGGTGGTGGACGAAGCACACACGTTGAGCCGCGAAGTACTCGAAGAAATTCGCTTATTGGGAAACTTTGAAACGAATGACTACAAACTCATTCAGATCATCCTGGCAGGTCAGCCGGAATTGGATGCTATTTTCGGGCGACCTGAATTGCGGCAGTTCAAACAACGCATCAGCACGCGGCTGAGACTGGAAGCGCTGGATCAAAAGCTGGTTCACGATTACATACAGCATCGTTGGGCGAACGCGGGTGGGGAAGGTCCTGCACCCTTTGATCACGCGGCGATTGATTTGATCGCTTATGCATCGAATGGCATTCTGCGCGTGGTGAATTCGCTTTGCGACAATTGCCTGCTGATTGCGAGCAAGGCAACTCCGCGCAGAGTTAGCCCTGCGCATGTGAACGAAGTTGCGCATGATCTCGATCTCGATCTGGATCGACCAACGGCTATGGCTGCAGGAAAGTCGGCAGTACCGAGAAGCTTTGATCGCAACTACACGCAAACCAAGCTGGCCAGCGTAGTCGATGAATTGGCGCAACAACAGAATGATTTCAATTTGTTTCAGAAGTTCATGCCGGGCCGCCTGAAATCCCTTTTCTTTATTCGCTGGGCCGCAAGAGTGAAAGCGTAGGAACCACCAATGAGCAGATTTTACGAAGCATTACAACAACACGAAAACAGTCTTGAGCACCAATTGCTCGGGAAAGTTGAAATTCCCGCGAGCCAGTGCGAAGAGGTTGCCACAGCAAATTCGGCGGCATTGGCGGACGAAGTGCTGATCCATCCAAATGTAACGACGGAAATGCAAGAATTGCCGAGCTCCGCAATGCATGTTGTGCCGAAGAAGACTTACCGGGTTGTCCGGACCAATATTGGAGCGGGAATGCCGCTATTTCCCTTTGGACAAGACAGTAGTGAAGCAGCCGAAGAGTACCGGATTCTCAGGACTACCATCCGGCAACACCCGAACAAGCCGAAATGCATCGCAGTATCGAGTGCGTCGCCGAATGACGGCAAAACGATAACGGCGATCAATTTGGCAGGGATATTGGCAAAAGCCAACGAAACGCGAGTGCTCTTGATTGATACAGATATGCGTCGCCCGTCTGTGGCCCTCGCCTTGGGGATCCCTGCGAGCCCTGGCCTAGCCGATGTACTGGCGGGTTATTGCTCGCTGCAGGACGCGATTGTAGAAATTGAAGGCTTTCCGGGCTTACACGTGCTGCCCTCCGGCGACGCACAAAACAATCCGGCAGAACTTCTTGCGTCGGATCGATGGACGAGGTCGATCGTCAAACTCCGGGAGCAATTCACAACGATCGTGTGCGACACGACCCCCATTGCTGCAGTAGCCGATTTCAACCTTGTCAAACAAGCTTCTGATGGTCTGATTCTTGTAGTTCGGCCCGATAATACCAATCGCACGGCACTGCGCAGCGCGCTGGCGATCGAGCCAAAATCGATGCTGTTGGGCGTGATCGTGAATGCAAGTGAAGACTGGTTTCTCTGGCAGAAGAAAAGCAGCTATGGACGCTACGCAGGTTATAAGAATTAGGTTGATCGAAGAAGGTTCTGGCTTCATTGGGCCTTCATTTTAGAGTTATTAAAATCAGTCACTTACAAGCTTTCCTGTAAATGACAAGGGCGAAGCTATGTCCACATTTAAAGGAAATCAGTGGTATGCAGTACAAACAAAATCAAATTTCGAACGGTCGCTTGCTGCGGAACTCCAATTGAAAGGCATCACAAGTTTTTGTCCGGAAGTGGCGGAACTGCGTCAATGGGCAGATCGCAAGAAAACAATCATGCAACCAGTATTCAAAGGTTACGTATTTGCTAAGTTTCCCAATCAAGGGGAGAGCAAGATCGCGGTATTAAACTGCTCTGGAGCGGTGCGAATCCTGGGTACGCAAAACGGGATCGAAGCGATACCGGAAACTGAGATCGAGGCGATTCGGATTGCGGTTGAATCATACAAATGCTCCCGGCATGCAGGTCTGGAAGAGGGTGCATGGGTAAAAGTGAAGCGCGGGCCGCTCAAGAGTGTTGAAGGACGTTTGGTGCGAATCAAGAACGAAGCCAGGCTGGTGCTGACGATCAGCATGCTTTCGCAGTCTGTTGCGGCCGAGATTGATCTGCGAGACGTTGAAGTTGTCCAGGTCGGCAAATTGACAGCCAAGAGTCAGCCGGTTGGCAGACTGTCGTAGCGGAAATCAAAATGATTGCAGTCGCTACAAAGAGTGAAGATGTGAGGTTAAGGGTCTTCCCTGCTTCCGAATGGAGGAAGTATTCAGCAAAGTGGTCACAGCTGGCGGCAGCAGTGGGTGCATCGTTTTTTCTGTCAAGTGAATGGATCGAAGTATGGCTTGAGACGTTTGGTGCGATGTTGGATACGAACCTGTTAATGTTCGAGGTCGGGTCGCTGACGATTGGAGCGATGCTGATTTCGTGTTCGAAGAGGGGCATCAAAGTTTTCCCGATCCGGAGATATTCTCTCAATGCTGCAGGGGAAGAGTCTGCAGACACGACTTACACGGAATACAACTCGGCGCTATGCCTGCCTGGGTGGGAAACAAAAGTAGCAGAATCCTTTGCGAAACACCTGGAAACGCTCCGGTGGGATGAGCTAGCGGTGGACGGTTTTGTGGATGGGCTTTTTCTGAAAACACTTTGTCAACAGCTCAGTCACCTGGAATGTGAAGAGGTCCGTCATCCCAGTTACTTTGTGGACCTGGCGGCGATTCGGCAAGCCGATGGAATCTATGAAAATGTGTTGAGCAGTTCACGCCGCAAGCATCTTCGGCAGCAGCTTCGCTACTACTCAGAATCAGGCCCGTTGGAGTTTAGCATTGCGAACGATTTGACTGAAGCACTTTCAATGTTCAAAGAACTTGGAAAATTGAGCGAAGCCCGAAGTGCCGAACTCGGTCGCCGGGGGATATTTGCTTCAGCACACTTTGTGAAGTTCCATCAGGAACTGATCGAGCGTTGCCAGTCGAACGGCGGGGTAAAACTGATGCGGTTGACGGCAAGCGACCAAACAGTCGGAATTCTTTACAACCTGGTTTCGCAGGGAAAAGTTTACTTTTACCAGTGTGGATTTAACTACGGCGGGGACAAGCGCCTTAGCCCGGGGACAGTAACGCTTTCGTTTGCGATTCAGCACTTTATCGACTCTGGTCTCGATGACTATGACTTTCTCTCGGGAGAAACCAAGTACAAAGAATGGTTGTCAACTGGTGCTCGTGAATTGGCCTGGATGTTATGGCGAAGACCGACGGTTCGCAGTTCCGTATTTACGCATTTACGCGATATTCAACGCCGTATGAACGGCAAGCAGGGTCAGCAATGAGAAAACTGTTGCAATGGGCCTGGGTCCATTTTCTATATTTCAGCGGGTGCCTCTGGTGGGCACGGTTTAGCCTGTCGAAAGCTGGGGCAATCGTAGTGCTCACTTTCCACCGCGTCCTTGAGGACCAAACATCCACGAACAGTCAGGACAGCTTGATTGTGCGCGGGAAAACTTTCGATCAACTTTGCGCATATTTGAAATCGGGATACCAGGTAGTGTCTGTGGAGACCTCGACACCAGGAGAAGCTTCGAAGCGCTTGAAGGTCGCATGTACCTTTGATGACGGATGGGAAGACAACTACCGGAATGCGCTGCCGTCGATACGCCGACACAAGGTTCCAGTAAGTATTTTTCTGTGCCCTGGACATATGGATCAGGCGAACGCGTTTTGGCCGGAACGGGCAGTGGCGGCACTGAAGACGTGGAATGAAGCCTCGATCGACAGCTGTATTGAAACGCTTAAGGGGTTTACGCCCGAGCAGCGACAGAGGGCCATTAGTGCACTCGAGCAGGGAAAAACGCCGACGCTCATGTCTTCGGACCGGACCATGTCATGGCAGGATGCAAGCGAAATGGCGAGTGCTGGGGTCCGGTTTGGATCGCACACGATGATGCACGAGATTCTGACGAACCTGCCTCTAGATGTGGCGAGAAAAGAAATGGAAGAAGCGAAGGAAGCGATTGAAAATCGACTGGGAACCACGTGCTCAGCCCTTGCGTATCCGAACGGCAATTTCTCAGATGAAATCCGCAACCTGGCGGCTGAACTGGGATATCGGCGTGCGTTAGCCACCAATCGAGAAGTATGGACGGAAACGAGTGATGCCTTTGCGGTTCCCCGATTTAACACTTATGAAGGCAACCTAGTCAATCCGATGGGAAGCTTTTCGCCGGCAATGTTCATGTATACGACGGTTTGGCAGGGATGGATCAAGTTGAATAAGGCGAAGATGAATGCACTTTTTTCGCGGAGATCCGTGAAATCACTCCGCACAGAATCAGGGCGTCCCTGATGCCTTATAACTTTGGATTGGAAGGATATGTCGGCCTGGCACTCTATCTGTCCATGTGGGTGGCGTTCTACCTGAGTATTTTCAAAGAGCCGGTGTATGGACTTTACTTTATTGCGCCGCTGTTGCCGGTTCAGACAGTAAGATACCGACTCAATGAATACCCACTCGGCGGCAGCGTAGTGTCGATCATCATGATCGGGATGGCAATCGGGCTTTGGAAGCGGGGAAAGTCACCACTGGCCAAAACACCGTGGACTGTTTTTTTGATTGGCTTCGGACTATTTACGTTTGCTTCGCTAATACAAGGGACGTTTTATCTGGGTGAAAACCTGGGTTCTTTTTTTAGTGATCCACGGTTTAACGATTGGCGCGATTACTTTACAATGATCGCCCTGCTCTTTTTTACAGCTGCCACTGTAACGACGAAGAATATGATGCAGACGGTAGTCATCATCCTGTGTGTAAGCGGCTATCTTTTGAACAAGAGCTTTTGGGGAACCGTTTCAGGACGGGACTTTTCGGCGTATTCCGATGACCTCCGCGAGGAAGGGGGAATGGGCTTTGCGGGCGTCAATGGCTTGGCAGCATTTGAGGCACAATTCGGATGCCTGATGCTAGTGCTCGCTTCGTATGATCGCCGGAAGCTTTACAAGCTTGCCTATTATGGCCTTGGAGCCTTTTCGATGATCTGCCTAATGTACAGCTTATCGAGGGCGGGCTATGCGGCAGCGGCAGTAGGATTTCTGTTTGTGAGCGTATTCAAGAATCGATTGCTGCTGATGGCGATGATTGTGTTTGGACTTACGTGGACCGTCGTCGTGCCGAATGCCGTTCGGGAGCGAGTGGTGATGACCAACGGAAGCACTGGAGAGCTAGACCATTCCTCAGAGATGCGGGTAACGCTTTGGGAAGATGCCATAAACCTTTTTGCATCGAATCCTGCTACGGGGACAGGCTTTAATACTTATGCGTACATGCAGCGAGTTGGAGTTTACAAAGATACGCACAACATCTATCTGAAGGTGCTGGTGGAAACGGGGCTAGTCGGAATTATGCTCTTTTTCTATCTGCTTTGGTCGCTATGGTTTCAGGGAATGAAGCTCTGGCGCACGGCGGTGGACCCGTTGTATGGAGCAGTGGGATTTGGGCTTTCGTCCTGGGTGGTGTGTGCCGCTGTTGCCAATTTCTTCGGTGACCGCTGGACATTTCTGCAAGTGAATGGCTTTATGTGGATCCTGGCTGGATTGGCGGCGAGAGCTATGGTGCTCAACAAAGAGGCAATCGATGCGAAGTACGCTCCGCAGCCTGAGGCGCAGGTGGAAGTGGAACTGGTGCACGGATGACGATTCTTCAAATCATCAGCAGCAGCGGATTTTACGGAGCAGAGAGCATGCTGGTTTCGCTCTCTACATCGCTACTTCAACTCGGTTGCGACACGAAGGTGGCGGTATTTCATGATGGCCGTGAACCGCATACGGAAGTGGCTGATATTGCGTCGGCTCGAGGGTTGGACGTAACGCTATTGCCGTGTAGCAGTCGATGGGATGTCAGTATTATTGCCAAATTGCGCAAATTGGTGGAGACGCTGAAAGTGGATGTGATCCATGCACACGGCTACAAGGCTGACATATACGCTGCGGCCAGCTGGCCACACCGGGCAGCTCTTGTTTCCACTTGTCACAATTGGCCCGACAGCCGACTTTCGATGCGGGCATACGCAATTCTGGATCGTCTTGTTCTGCGGTGTTTTGACGAAGTTGTAACGCCTTCGCCAGTTCTTGCCGATATTCTCAGTAACTCGGGAATCCGCGATAGTCGAATCACGTTTGTGCCGAATGGTGTTGATGTTGAGCTCTTTCATGAAGCAAAGGGCACGCTACGGGATGAGCTTGGAAGTGGCGAAGCGCCGCTGGTAGGATTTGTGGGGAGATTTGTCGAAGGAAAGGGCGGACACATTCTGATTCAGGCGGCAAAGCAGGTAGTGGAGCAGATGCCGGCAGTTCAATTTGTATTTGCTGGTGCGGGTCCCGAAGCGGAAGCTTGGAACGAGATGGCTAAGCAGGCAGGGATCGGCAAAAACATTCATTTCATTGGTGTTCGGAGTGACATGCCTGCAGTATATAAATCTTTGGACCTGGTTGTTCTGCCCTCACTCAATGAGGCAATGCCAATGTGTCTATTGGAAGCAATGGCAGCTGGGAAGACAGTGGTGGCGACTCGGGTGGGAGCAGTATCCCAACTTGTGAAATCGGGTGAAAACGGCATTCTTGTCGAAGCTGGCGAGATCGACGAACTTGCAGAGGGGATGCTGAAGATCTTGAAGGATTCCGCTTTACGGCAGCGAATGGAAGCGGCGGCCAGGCAGACAGTGGTTGATGAATATTCGTCGGCCGCGATGGCACGGCAATACCTCCAGCTTTATCGGCGATCCCTTGAGAGACGGTCCGAAGCAAAGGTCATTGGAGTAGAAGCCCGTTCTTAGGAGACACCCATGCAAAATCAGAACGTACTCGACATTTCGATCATCATTGCCTGCCGGAACGAAGAAGCTCACATTGTGGAGTTTGTAGAGTCGCTGGTGGGACAGGCAATGGGGCATCTGAGCTGGGAAGCGATCATCGCCGACGGAATGAGCACGGACGCGACACCGGCAATTCTTGCTGAGCTCTCTGCCAAATATCCAAACTTGAAAGTAATTCCAAATCCAGGGCGCACGGTATCGAAAGGTCTGAACGCAGCAATCCGGATGGCGCGCGGGCAGTACATTCTGCGCATGGATGCACATACGATTTACTCAAGCACTTATTGCATGGATTGCGTTACAACGCTCGAGTCGACTGGCGCTGACAATGCGGGCGGCCCGGCTCGAACGCGTGTCGAAGGACTGGAAGCATCGGCAATTGCTGCTGCTTACCATTCTCCATTTTCGACGGGCGGTGCCAAGTTCCACGACCCGAGTTATGAAGGTTGGGTCGATACGGTTACCTACGGATGCTGGCGGCGTGAAGTATTTGAGCGGATCGGCATGTTTGACGAAGCACTGGCGAGGAATCAGGACGACGAATTCAATCTGCGACTGGTTCGAGCTGGCGGCAAAATCTGGCAGAGCCCGTTCATTGTGTCCTGGTACACACCGCGGTCCACTATTTCGAGCTTGTTTCACCAGTATTTTCAATATGGATTCTGGAAGGTATTTGTAATCCGGAAACATCGGATGCCAGGTTCGTGGCGGCACCTTGTGCCGGCGATGTTTGTGCTGACGATGGCGGTGCTGCCGCTGATTGCAGCAGTCTCTGCGATCATAGGGCCAGAGACACTCAGCGTGGCAATGACGATGTGCTGGATCGCATTGTTGCTTACCTATGTATCGGCCAATCTTGTTGCCTCGATAATCACGGCGAACTCGAATCACAATTGGCGAATGCTTCCATTGCTGCCTGTTGCCTATGCGGCATTCCATTTTTCATACGGAAGCGGTTTTCTCATGGCGCTGATTCAGTCTTCGATTCAGGGAAAGCCAAAGGCCAGCGGCGACTCAGTCTTCGCCCGCATCACAAGGTAACTCCCATGCGCAGACTCATTGACATCACACTTTCGCTTCTGATCCTGATAGTGCTCAGCCCATTGCTGATCGCCGTTGCGATCCTGATCGCGATTGAGTCGCCTGGTTCCCCTTTTTATCTGGCACCGCGCACGGGCCAAAATGGACGTCCCTTTCTGATGTGGAAGTTTCGAACGATGGTGCTGAATGCAGCCAATCTGGGGCCAGCAGTGACCGGGAACAAGGACAGCAGAATTACAAGCCTTGGCTCCATGCTCAGGAAAACAAAAATCGACGAGTTACCGCAATTCGTAAACGTGCTCAAAGGGGATATGACGCTAGTCGGGCCCCGGCCCGAATCACCCGGCATCGTTGAACAATACAGCGACACGCAGCGTCAGGTGCTGCAGGCAAAACCGGGAGTAACCGGAAAAGTTCAACTTGAATCCGGCGAGGAATCCGAATCGATTCCGGCTGGTGTCGACGCAGAAAAGTATTACATCGAATATTTAATGGACCAAAAGATCCAAGCCGATTTGGCGTATCTCAAAAAGAGAACAGCCCTGTCGGACACACAAATCGTCCT
>JANXLY010000070.1 GCA_025354885.1 Acidobacteriota bacterium
ACCCTATTCCTTGCTTCGATACACTTACAGATGAACCAAAATTTATGCAGACTAGACGTTTAGGAAATAGTGATCTTGATATCACTTTAATCGGTGTTGGGGCATGGGCCATAGGCGGAGGTGGATGGGCCTTCGGTTGGGGTCCTCAGGATGACAATGAGTCGGTTGGCGCAATTCGTGCGGCGATCGATGCTGGCATCAACTGGATTGACACAGCCGCAATTTACGGCTTGGGACATTCGGAAGAAGTCGTTGCCAAAGCCCTCGAAGGCTGCTCTAAACGGCCCTATGTCTTTACCAAGTGTGCCCGCATCTGGAACGAAAAAGGCGAGATCGGCAAGAGCCTCAAGGCAGACTCAATCCGGCGCGAAATCGAAGGCAGCCTCCGGCGTCTAAAAGTCGATGTCATTGATCTTTATCAGATGCACTGGCCAGAGCCCGATGAAGATGTGGAAGAAGGCTGGTCCACCATGGCCAAGCTCAAAGAAGAAGGCAAGGTACGCTGGATTGGCGTTTCCAACTTCAGCGAAGCGCAAATGAAGCGCGCCCAGTTGATCGCCCCCATAACTTCGCTGCAGCCACCCTACTCTCTCGTTCAGCGCGAAATTGAAGGGTCAATTCTCCCTCACGCAGCCTCCACAAATGTTGGGGTCATCGTCTACTCGCCAATGAAAAACGGTCTCCTCAGCGGTCGAATGACTAAGGCCCGTGTCGAGAATTTTCCTGAAGACGACTTTCGTCGGCGCAGCCCTTTCTTCCAGGAACCGCAGCTCACATCCACCTTCCAACTGGTGGATGATCTTGCCCCAATTGCCGCCAAATACGAATGCACTGTCGGTGAAGTCGCCATTGCGTGGACTCTCCGCCATCCTGCCGTTACTGGCGCAATTGTCGGCCTTCGCAATCAGGCCCAGCTTGATGGCGTCATCAAGTCGGCTACCCTGAACATAGAAGCTGCTGATTTTCAGTCGATTGAAGATCTTTTGACAAAACACGGACTCTAATTTCTAGCCGCTGTGTCCACATCATTTCTCACCGCCTGTCTTCTTGCCATGGATTCCATCCGGGCTCACCGCTTGCGTAGTTTTCTCACTCTTCTCGGAGTTGTCATTGGGGTTTCGAGCGTCATTCTGGTTGGGGCCGGTATTGAGGGGCTTGGCATTACGGCCGAGCAACTCACCTCCAAGAGCTTCGGAGCGGAATCCTATCTTCTCGCTCAGATTGCCAATGTCGGCCGATTGACCTCCAAGCAGCGTGCCGCAAAGTTGCGCGCCAATCGTCAGTTGCGACGCGACGATCTCACCTATCTCCGTACCTCTACCGGCGACGACGTCCAGTACAGCCCCTACTCGCAGCGCATCGAAGACGTCAAGCGCGATGAACGAACTCTCGAGGGCTGCAGTATCCTTGGCGTCTCCGCCGTGCTTGCCGAAATCCGCGATGTCGGGATTGTCGACGGGCGCTTTTTTACCGAACAGGAAGAACGCAATAAATCCTTCGTTGCCGTCGTTGGCGATGAGATCCGTACCAACTTCTTTCCTGGCGCTTCTCCTCTCGGCCAGACGATCAAAGTCCGCGGCTACGACTTCGTCATCATCGGGGTGCAGGAAAAGTTAGGCTCCAGCTTTGGCCGTAGCCAGGACAATTCCGTCTACATGCCCGACACTACTTTCGAAAAGCTCTTCGGGCCCGCCCGTTCCATGAGTATCTTTGCGCGCGCAAAGCCCGGTACTGGCCTCTCGCTTGACGATTCTCTCGAAATCACACGTGGCGCCATGCGCATCAGAAACCACCTCGGCCCGAAATCAGAAGACAACTTCGATTTCCTGACCCCAGATTCCATTCGTGGCTTCATCGACAATATCCTTGGCCTCATCCGTGTTGTTGTTGTCCCCATCACCATGATCTCGCTCGTCGTTGGCGGCATTGTCATCATGAACATCATGCTTGTCAGTGTTACGGAGCGCACCAAAGAAATCGGCGTCCGCAAGTCCCTCGGTGCCCGTAGTGCCGACATCCTTGCCTTGATACTGATCGAGAGTTGCATGATCTCTGCCCTCGGTGGATTGCTTGGCATCGCCTTTGCCTGGGCATTGGTGGAAGGGCTCGTCCAGTTCGCTGGTGCAAACATGCAGATCACCTATCCATATGTCCTGCTTGCTGTCTTTGTCTCAAGTGGTGTTGGTCTCATCTCGGGCTGGTATCCCGCCCGGCGCGCAGCACGACTCGATCCCATCGAAGCCCTGAGGTCTGATTAACCATGAGCGTTCCTGTCGTCGAAACAATTCGCCTTGCCGTAGACTCTGTCTGGGCCAACCGCTTTCGCTCGGGCCTTACGATCCTTGGTATCGTTATCGGGATCACTACCGTTGTCACCGTAGCCAGCCTTCTCACTGGCCTGCGAGCCGGCATCGTCACCTTCTTTGAAGAGTTCGGCCCTGACTCCATTTTTGTCTCCCAATTCTCCGGCGATCCCAACTCCGGTGGCACTCCAAAAGAACAAAAACGCCGTCCCATCAAAATCGAATACGCCGAGTTTATTGAGCGCACCAGTCCGGCCATAGAACGCGTGTCCATCTCTGTTTTTATCCCGACCGTTCAGGGCAGAAAGTCCCTCTCCGCCAAAGTCCCCGGCTTCGAAAGCGACACCATCGGGCTCCAGGGCAGAAGCGCCAATTCTTACCTTGTACAGCCCAGAGAACTTCGATCCGGTCGCGTATTTACTCCCGATGAAGCCAATCGTGCTCTTCGTGTCTGCGTCATCGGTGCCAGCATTGCAGAAGCCCTCTTCCCGGATGGCAAAGTTACAGACCGCACCATCGCTGTCGATGGAACGGAATACCGCGTGCTCGGGGTCTTCGAAAAAGCCAAAGGTGGTTTCTTCGGAGAAAACGGACTAGACCGCAACATCGAAATTCCTCTCGCCCTGGCCAGACTGAAATACCCGTTTGCTGAAAATATCTTCCTCACGGCCAAGGCTCGCGAAGGCATGCGCGAACAGGCCTTCGAGGAAATACAGGCCGCCATGCGTCGAATCCGCAGCGTCAAATTCGGGGAAATCAATGATTTTAATATTTCTACAGCCGACCAGATCATTTCCCAGTTCGACCAGATTACAGGGCTGATTGTGCTGGTCTCGATTGCGATCTCCGGCCTTGGCCTCCTTGTCGGAGGCATCGGAGTCATGAACATCATGCTTGTTAGCGTCACAGAGCGCACCCGCGAGATCGGTATCCGTAAGGCTCTCGGTGCCCGCAAGCCGGACATTGTCTTTCAGTTTCTCCTCGAAGCCTCCAGCCTTACGGTGCTTGGGGGCATCATCGGCGTAGCCTTTGCTGCCTTGGTCACCTTTGTCGTCGCCAAGCTGGTTCCTTCGCTCCCGAGCAGCACCCCGCTCTGGGCCATTGTGGCAGGCCTCGGCGTCAGCATCGCAGTAGGCGTCTTCTTCGGTACCTGGCCTGCCATTAAGGCGGCACGCCTCGATCCAGTCGAAGCCCTGCGCTACGAATAGCCCTGATCTGCCGCATTCCTCCCTGGAACCCAAATTATGCACAGCGCGCACAGCCTGAGTACCACGCGCAGCGGATGAAGCACGTGGGCGAGCGGAAAGCGGTGTTTGTGTAAGCAGTTTGAGCTTCGATAGACCTCCAATCAGCCCTGTTTGGCGCCGGGCGGTCGCGCTGTGCATAGAGATCTATGCGCGAAGCGGCGTGTT